>NZ_JBGFCC010000012.1:0-167042 GCF_041205745.1 Natrarchaeobius versutus
ACGAAAATCTTCGATTTTCGAACCATGAGCGAGAACCGCGTCAATGCGAACGGGGAGGAACGACCCGTGAGCGAACGGAGTGAGCGAGAACCGCGGGAATGCGAACGGGGAACGCAGTGACCCGTGAGCTCGGCGACCGATGTGTACATCGGTTCAGTTGTTACGATAGTAACGACTGTTTCGTCGAAACAGATAACTGCGATCGGAAGGAGGCTCACCGCGCGTCGTCCGAAAGCACCATCACGTACCGCGTCAGCGAGCGGTGGACCCGCCGTTCGAACGTCGACTCGACGTTCCAGCCCGCGGCTCGAGCCGCCTCGGCCCACGACCGATCCGCGACGACGACGGCTCGCGAGGCGACCCGGCGAGCCTCACCGAGCGCGCCGGAGACCAGATCCTCGAGGCGGTGGCGTTCGATCTTCGACTGGCGGCCGTAGGGTGCATCGAAGACGACGCCGTCGACCGCGTCGTCGGGGAGGGGGAGCCGGGTCGCGTCGCCGCGTGCGACGGTCCAGCGACCCCGGTCGACGCCCGTCGGCGAGGGAGCGTCCGCCTCGAGGAAGTGTGTCAGATTCTCCCGGCTCCCCTCGACCATCTTCCGCTGGGCGTCGGTGCCGATCACGTCGGCGCCGACGAGGCCGGCCTCGACGAGTACGCCCCCGGTTCCACACATCGGGTCCAGAATCGTGTTCCCGGCTCGCGCGCCCGCCAGGTTCGCGACGGCCCGCGCGAGAAGCGGATCCATGCTCCCCGGCTGGAAGAAGGGCTTGTCCGTCGGCGCGCGGCTCCCGAAGTCGCGAACGCTCTCGGCCACGAGCCAGCCCAGCGAACAAACTGAGACGTCGTCCTCGGACGCGTCGCTGTCACGGGCCACACTCGAGTCGGCGCGATTCTCGCTCGTCGCGTCCGCGCCGGGGATCGCCCCTGTCGAAAAAACGGCACGCAAGAGGTGATCCGGCTCCTCGAGGTCGACCGAGAAGCCACGATCGACGAGCACCCGGCCCAGCTCGCGCTCGGCGCGGGCGGTGTCGACGCCGCTCGAGCCGTGGACGTCCGTCGCCCGCACGGCGACGGATCCCTCACGGTCGATCGATGCGGCCTCGAGCAACGCGGCCGCACTCTCGAGGTCGGCGTCGGTTCGGCCGACGAGTTCACTCGCCCGGTGGGTGTACGCCAACCCGCGGACGCGTTCGGGAACGACGCCGCGCGCGACGGCGAGACCGGGTGCGATCGGACGGACGCCGGTCGCCCCACTCGCCGCCTCGCAGGCCGCGAACGCGTCGTCCTCGCCGCCGAGTTCGAGGAGGTACACAGCGAACTGTCGCCGCGGGATGGCTATCAGCCTACCGTTTCGCGTGACAGATCGAGCGTCCAGTGACGACGGTGGCATACCGAACGAAGCGATGGAAGATGACAAATATTGGATCAAGCTGGGGAAGACATCGCGTCGGGAGTCGACACCGCTTTTCACGACGTATTGTCTCCGGCATAGATGTAGTTAAATATATTGCACCACAATATATCTGAAAACTATGGGATATCGACGGACGTTCGTTGCAACCCTCCCGCTCGTGACCATTGCCGGCTGTCTGTCGGACAGCGAT
The DNA here is from genome assembly GCF_041205745.1 of Natrarchaeobius versutus. Taxonomy (NCBI): domain Archaea; kingdom Methanobacteriati; phylum Methanobacteriota; class Halobacteria; order Halobacteriales; family Natrialbaceae; genus Natrarchaeobius; species Natrarchaeobius versutus. The sequence goes on from NZ_JBGFCC010000012.1 coordinate 1,605, forward strand.
AGCGGCAGTGGTGTCGGAGACGGGACGGACGAGACCGTGCCAGACGACCAACACGAGGATGGCGACGAGACGGATGGTGGAACCGATTCGAACTGGGAGGACGACCTCGAGCGGCCGGACGAAACCGTGGAGCTTTCGGACGGTATCGAAACGGACGAAACGCTCACTTCCGACGTTCTCTACCGCGTAACGGATCAGCTTACGGTCGACGCGACGGTGAGTATCGAGCCGGGGACCATCCTCGAGTTCGAGGAGGGGGCCGGGCTTCGCGTGCGTGGGCTCCAGGGCGGGCAGATCGTCGCCACAGGAACTCCGGACGAGCCGATCGTGTTCACCGGCACGCAGAAGACGCCCGGCTGGTGGAACGGCATCTACGTCTGGGGATCCGAGAGCCACGACAACCGACTCGAGCACGTCGTCGTCGAGTACGGTGGCCGTGAGAGCGACGGAACCGTACACCTCCGTGGCTCTCGCCTCCCGATCACCAACAGCACGCTCGCCCACGGCGATGGCTACGGACTGTACGTCGACGAGGAGTCGTCGATCGAGGGATCCGAGAACAACCAGTACAGCGACAACGAAGCCGGTGGCGTACGCCTGAGTGCGAACAGCGTGCATTCGCTCGATGCCGCGTCCACGTACGCAGACAACGGCGTCGACGCGGTCACCGTCGGCGGCGAGGACGTCGAAGGCGAAGACGTGACGTGGAACTCACTCGACGTCCCGTACCGACTGCGAGATCGAACGGCAGTACGCGAGGCGACGCTTACGATCGAACCGGGAACCACCCTCGAGTTCGAAGAGGGTGGGGAGTTCCGAGTTCGTGATGGTGGCGGACTCATCGCGGACGGAACCGAAGATGACGAGATCGTGTTCACCGGCACGCAGAAGACGCCCGGCTGGTGGAACGGTATCTACGTCTGGGGTTCCGACGCTCGCAACAATGCGCTGAATCACGTCGTCGTCGAGTACGGCGGCCGTGAGAGCGATGGTAACGTACACGTCCGCCACGGCCGACTACCGATTACGAACGCCACGCTTCGCCACAGCGACCGCTACGGGCTGTTTCTCGACCCGAATTCGACGATACCCGAATCGAAGGCGAACACGTACACCGAAAACGCCGCTGGCGCGGTGAAGTTAGACGCACACACGGCCCACTATCTCGATAGCAACTCCACGTACACGGGTAACGGAGAGGATGCCGTCGTCGTCGACGGGACGGACGTCGAACACGAGGACGTGACGTGGAGCGCCCTCGACGTCCCGTACCGACTCCGGGGCCGAACGCAGGTTCGCGACGTCGACCTCACGATCGAACCGGCTTCGACCGTACTGTTCGAAGAAGGGGGAGAGTTCCGTCTTCGCGACGGCAGTGGGCTCATCGCGAGAGGAACCGAAGACGAGAAGATCGTCTTTTCCGCCACCGAGGAGATTCCTGGCTGGTGGAGCGGCATCTACGTCTGGGGCTCAGAAAGCCACGACAACCGTCTCGAGCACGTCATCGTCGAGTACGGCGGCCGCGAGAGCAACGGGTCCGTTCACCTTCGAACCGGTCGGTTTACAATCACCGATTGCACGCTCCGTCACAGCGACGCGTGGGGGCTCTGGGCTGAGTCAGATGTCGCCGTCAACGACGACGTCTGTGCGGTCAATGAGTTCAGTGACAACGGCGTCGGTGACTGTACAATAGACGGATAACGCGACGAGACCACCGGAGTAGTCGGCCGTCCGTTCAGTTGATAATCGATAAACCGGATATATCAGGTGGCGGTACCAACCTTTATAAAGGTTAAATACGTCTTTTTAAGCGACTTATGACGGATCCCAAGGACACCATCAACATCGAAAACGTGGTGGCGTCGACCGGCATCGGCCAGGAACTCGACCTCCAGAGTGTCGCGATGGACCTCGAGGGGGCCGACTACGACCCCGAGCAGTTTCCCGGCCTCGTGTACCGCACCCAGAACCCAAAATCCGCCGCACTCATCTTCCGGTCGGGGAAGATCGTCTGTACCGGCGCGAAGAGTACCGACGACGTTCACGAGAGCCTGCGTATCGTCTTCGATAAGCTCCGTGAACTCCAGATTCAGGTGAACGAGGACCCCGAGATCGTCGTCCAGAACATCGTCACCTCCGCCGACCTCGGGCGTAACCTCAACCTGAACGCGATCGCGATCGGACTGGGCTTAGAGAACATCGAGTACGAACCCGAGCAGTTCCCCGGACTGGTCTACCGACTCGACGAACCCGAAGTCGTCGCCCTGCTGTTTGGCTCCGGGAAACTCGTCATTACCGGCGGCAAAAAGCCCGAAGACGCCGAACACGCCGTCGACAAGATCGTCTCCCGCCTCGAGGATCTCGGCCTGCTCGAGTAACCGCCCACCCGGTGGGTCGAACGCGAACTCGAGTGTCGACGCCAGCCCGATCGTCTCTCACCGTAACTGGGCCGGCAACATCACGTTCGTACTCTCGATTCGCCGGGATGTCGTTGACGGATTTCCGGAACGTAGGATGGAGGTATGCAACCGCTGTTTCTCGTCACCGGTATCGTGATCCTCGTGGCGGTCGTGGTGGACCTGATCTGGACGACGTTGTGGGTCGACGGCGGATCTGGGCCGCTCTCGTCCCGTCTGACGACAGCCGTCTGGAACGGACTTCGTCTCGCCAGCGACGACAATTCGCGAGTTCTCAGCCTCGCGGGCCCACTCATCCTCGTGTTCACGCTCGCGATGTGGATCGGATTGCTCTGGCTCGGCTGGACACTGCTGTTCGCCGGCGGCTCGGTCGCACTCGTTAGCGCCCACACCGGCGACCCCGCAGACTGGACAGGTCGGTTCTACTACGTCGCCTACACGATGTTCACCAACGGCAACGGCGACTACACCCCGACGGCCGGACGCTGGGAGATCGCCAGCGCGCTCACGACGGCGACCGGGATGGCGTTCGTCACGCTCGCCGTCTCGTACGTCCTCTCCGTCCTCGGTGCGGTCTCGGAGAAACGCTCGTTCGCCAGCGACGTCACCGGCCTCGGCGACCGAGGCGAGACGTTCGTTCGAACCGGCTGGACCGACCGCGACGGGGAGTCGTTCGCTGGCGGCCCCGAACTGTCCCTCGAGTCGCTCTCCTCGCAACTGTCTTTGCTCGCTGATCAACACAAGTCGTATCCGATCTTGCACTACTACCACAGCGAACAGGGGAAACGTGCCTCCGCGGTCGCCGTCCCCATTCTGGACGAAGCGTTGACGATCTACCGTCACGGTCTTCCGGATGAGGAAGGACCGAATTCCGTCGTCGTCGAGGACGCGCGCTCGAGCGCACAGAGCTACCTCGACACCCTCGACACGGCGTTCATCGAGCCGGCAGACGAGGTGCCGCCCGATCCCAACCTCGAGTTGCTTCGTGAGGACGGAATCCCGACGGTCTCCGACGAGGAGTTCGACGCGGCACTCGAGGGGTTGACCGAGCGCCGACGAAAGCTCCTCGGGGTCGTCGAGGCCGACGCCTGGCACTGGCCGCCGCTCGAGGAGTGATCGCAACGGACGCCGGTACGCCCGCTCACTCGATTGCTCAGACGGGTTCCGCGACCGGTGAGTCGTCCAGCCAGTCGTAGATAACTCCCGTCGCGAGCGAGAGATTCCCGACCTGACAGTGTTCGCCGGCACCCTCGGCGGTTTCGAACACCCGAATCGTCGTCGGACACGACAGTTTGTCGATGAACTCACCCGCCAACTCGAGTGGGACGAAGTGGTCGTCCTCGCCGGCCAACACGAGCGTCGGCGCGTCGATCTCCTCGGCGACGCCGGAGAGCGAGTACCGGCGAAGCGTCCGCTGGTAGGCGGCGGCCGAGTCGACGCCGAACACCCACTTCCCGTTCTCGAGCAACCATCGCGATTCGACGCTGAACCGTACGCCGGCCGATGCGAGTCCGTTGACGAGCGCGTCAGGTGCGACCAACAGGAGTCGAGCAAGTCGAGGCGTCTCGTACGCGGCCGCCCGCCAGAGATCGTGCATGTGATCGAACGCGACGCAGGCGCCGACGCGGTCCTCGAACGCCGCCGCTCGCGGCGCGTAGTAGCCGCCGAAACTCACCCCGATCAGCCCGACGCCTTCGGTCTCGAGTCGGCCGTCGTCCCCCAGATGGTCGAGGACTGGCCCGACGACGCGCTCCCAGTCCGGTCTCGCGGTCAGCCCCTGATATCTGAGCGGCGCGCCCTGGCCGGGACCCTCGAAGAGTACCACGGCGTATCCTCGCGCCAGTGCCTCCGGAACCCCACAGAGGAAATACAGCTCCTCGGCGAGCGAATCGAAACCGCCGAGACAGACGACCGTCGGATATGGCTCCCGGGCGCCCGCGCTGTCTGGTGGCAAAAGCAGGTAGCCGGGAAGGGTCGTCCCCTCGTACGGAATCTCGAGTGTCGTCGTCGGGCTGTCGAGCAACGCGAGACCGGCCCGAAACGCCTCCCGGCTTCGGTCGTAAGTCGAGAGTCGGCGCGGATCGGCCGGTGGGAGAAAGAATTCCGCGGTCCGGTAGTACGTGTGGGCTCTGAAGTACGCCCCGCGAGCGGTTCGTTCGTTTCCGGCCTCGGCCGCGTCGTCGGCCAGCCGTTCGACCCGGCGGGCGGTCTCGAGCCACCGGGCGTGCCAGGCATCGGTATCGCCTTCGTCGATTCGCTCGACCGTCGCGAGCACTTCGCCCGGTTCGGCGCCGCCGAAGGTCGTGTACGCCATCGCCCGAATCGTCTGGTAGTCGAAGGCGCGACTCGAGAAGTGTACGCGCATGGCCGACCAACAACGGAAGGCGACTTAACTTATCACTCGACCAGACGTTCGATCTCGGTCACCAAGATGTCACTCGCTCCGGCCTTTTTGACCTCGGTGATCGTCTCGAAGACGTCGCGTTCGTCGACGACGACGTGGACGGCGACCTTCTCTCCCCCGCCGTTCGCGATGTCCATCACCGTCGGCCCACCCATCCCCGGAATCACGTCACGAACCGCCTCGAGTCGATCCTCGGGGACGTTCATCATCAGGTAGCGCTTGCCTTCGGCCTGCTTGACCGAAGAGAGCGCCGTCCGGACCTCCTGGACTTTCGGGTCGTCGGCGACGTCCGCGCGAGCGAACAGCCGGACGGAACTCGAGAGCACCTCACAGACGACGGCCAAACGATTCATCTTTAGCGTCGTCCCCGTGCTCGTGATATCGACGATGGCGTCGGCCATCTCGACGTGGGGAGTAAGTTCCGTCGCGCCAGACACCTCGACGATGTCGGGGTCGATGGCCGTCTCGGCGAAGAAATCGCGCGTGATATTGGGAAACTCCGTCGCGATCGTCTTGCCCGCTAGATCCGAGATGGCCTCGATGTCGCCGTCCTCGGGTGCGGCGAGGACGAGTCGACAGCGGCCGAACTCGAGGTCCAGCAACTCCTCGACGTCGTCGACGCGGGCTTCTTTCACCTGGTCGAACCCCGTGATGCCCAGATCGGCCGCGCCGTCGGCGACGTACTCGGGGATGTCGGCCGCACGGGCGAACAGCACGGAGACGTCCGAATCGACGGTGTCGGCGTACAGCTTGCGGTCGGCACCGTTCTCGAGATGGAGCCCCGCCCGCTCTAAGAGGTCGATCGTCGGCTCGTGCAGGCGGCCCTTGTTGGGAACGGCGATTCGCATTTATCGCCCGTTCGTGGCCGGCAGGGAACTGTCTTTTCATCCGGGGGAGCGCTCGGTACAGAGCTCGTTCGTGCGCGGCACTCGTTTCGGATGAGCGAGTCGAAGCGACGCCCCCCTCACGGTTTCGGAGGTTTCGGTGAGACAGGTGAGTTCCCGTTCTCGAGTTCGCCTCACGTCGAGAGCTCCGCCCGGCGCAATAGTTGTGCGTTTACCGCCACGATCACGGTGCTCGCGGACATGAGCACCGCGCCGACGGCCGGCGAGAGCAGAATGCCGATCGGTGCGAGGATGCCGGCCGCCAGCGGCAGGGCGAAGACGTTGTAGCCGGCCGCCCAGGCGATGTTCTCGGCCATCTTTCGGTAGCTCTTCGCGCTCAGTCGGACGAGCCGAGCGACGTCTCGAGGGTCGTTCTCCACGAGCACCACGTCCGCCGACTCGACGGCGACGTCCGTTCCCGAGCCGATCGCGATCCCCACGTCGGCTCGCGTGAGCGCAGGCGCGTCGTTGACGCCGTCGCCGACCATGCCGACGAGGTGGCCGCGCTCTTGCAACTCGAGGATCTTCTCGTCTTTGTCCTCCGGGAGCACCTCGGCGAAGACGGTATCGATCTCGAGTTCGTCCGCGACGGCATGAGCCACGTCGGCGTCGTCGCCGGTGAGCATCGCCACGTCGACGCCCATCCCGTGGAGCGCGTCGATCGCCTCGAAACTCTCCTCGCGGATTACGTCCGCAAGCGCGATCGCACCGACGGCCGTCTCGTCCCGAAGCACGTAGACGACGCCATCGCCCCGATCGCCAGCCTCGGACGCGAAGCGCTCGAGCGCCGGGTCGGGATCGACCTCGAGGTGGCGCAACAAGTTGGGTCCGCCGACCGAGACGGTGTGGCCGTCCCGGTCGTTCCCAGCGTCGGACGGCGGTGTGTCGACGCCCGCGGACTCGTCCGCACTGGATACAGCGGACGGGGGCGCCTCTCGCTCGATCGTCGCGCGGACGCCCCGCCCCTCGAGTGCTTCGAACCCCCGAACGTCGGGGATCGGGAGGTTTCGGTCCGTCGCGGTGTCGCGAATCGCCTGGGCGATGACGTGCTCGGAGTCGCCCTCGACGGCGGCCGCGAGCGTCAGGACGTCGTCTTCGCTCCAGTCGTCGATCGTCGCGACGTCGACGACGCCCTGCTCGCCCTCCGTGAGCGTCCCCGTCTTGTCGAAGACGACGGTGTCGAGGTTCCGCGCCGATTCCATCGCGATCCGGTCGCGAATCAACATCCCGTTGCGGGCGGCCATCGAGGTGTTGATCGCGACGACGAGGGGGACGGCGAGTCCCAGCGCGTGCGGGCAGGCGATGACGAGGACGGTGACGACCCGCTCGACGACCGGCAAGCCGAAGCCGACGGCGGCCGACCACGCCACGGCGGTGACGGCCGCGACACCGAGGGCCGCGTAGAACAGCCAGCCGGCGGCGCGGTCCGCGAGCACCTGCGTTCGCGAGCGACTCTCCTGGGCATCCTCGACGAGGCGCATGATCCCCGAGAGCGTCGTCTCCTCGCCCGTCGCCGCGACGCGGACGCGCAAACTCCCGTCGCGAACCGTCGTCCCGCCGACGACGCCGTCGCCCGGTTCCTTCGAAACCGGCTTCGATTCGCCCGTAATCATCGACTCGTCGACGTTCGACTCGCCCCCCTCGACGACGCCATCGGCAGGGACGTTCGATCCGGGCCGGACGAGCACGAGGTCTCCTTCCTCGAGGTCGTCGATCGGAACCTCCTCGGGTCCGCCGTCCGTGATTCGCTCCGCGGTGGCGGGCAACAGTTCGGCGAGTTCGTCTAGCGCGCCCGACGCCCGCCGGACCGAGCGCATCTCGATCCAGTGGCCCAGCAGGAAGATGACGATCAGCGTCACGAGTTCCCAGAAGAACGGCTCGCCGATACCGAAGACGACGGCTGCGAGGCTGTAGACGAACGCAACGGAGATGGCGAGCGAGATCAACAACATCATTCCGGGCTCTCGATTGCGAGCCTCGACCGCACCCATCTGGAGGAACGGAACGCCGCCGTAAACGAAGACGACGACGCCAAGAACCGGACCGGCGAACTGGCTTCCCGGGAACGTCACCGCGGCGTACCCGAACCACTCCTGGAGCATCGGGCTGTAGTACAACACCGGAAGCGAGAGGACGAGACAGACGAAAAAGCGTCGTTTGAACAGCTCCTCGTGGTCCGAGTGGTCGACGTGTGCGCCGTGGTCGTCTCGCGCGTGCTGGTCGGGAGCACCCTCTTCGCGTGAGTCGTGGTCACCTTCGTCGGGAGCGTCGTGGGTGCCGGCCGGTTTCTCGTCGGATTCGGGTTCGTCGCGGTAGCAATCGCAAACGCGACAACACGAACAGTATTCGTCCGTCGGTTTTTCCCCGACATCACGGCTCTCGCGTTCCGACGGGGCGTGGGATCGAGACACGTCGTGATCGGCTGACGAGTCAGTCATTCGTTCGGGTTACCTCGATCGTTCGTTTGGATTACCGCGAGAGGATCGCTGGCACCCCATTTCGGGTTCCTCGTCCGAGTGGTTGTGTGGGCCTCCTGTCGGTCGCCGGAGTCGGCTGTGCATCGTCACGTGCTAGTCTGTGACGCACAATCATAATTCACCGACACTGTTGGACTGCCGTGTCACCGGGCACTGGCGGTCGTATCGGGTCTTTTCGTCGACACACCGGTTCGGCCAGCGCGGAGTGGTCTGATACGGATTCCTGCAACGATTTACTGGCCCAACCGCGATCCGAGCGGCGGTTGCGCCGGAACTGACGTACAGTAAACCGGATGGCTCGACGAAGATCCGTCAACCCTGGCACTTTATTGATCGAACGACGTTGGTCCGGGTATGACAGTGACCCACGACGGCCTCGAGATCTCCTGGCTCGGCTACGCGACGGCACGCATCGAAGCGGACGACGGAACCGTCGTCTACACCGATCCCGGCCGGTACGGCACGCTCGATGGAACCTGGGCGGAGCAGTACGGCGATGCCCCACACCCGAGCGGCGACGCCTACGACGCCCGCGACGGTGACCTCGTGGTCGTCACCCACGATCACCACTACGACAGCGACGGAGTCGAACGGGTCGCAAGCGAGGACGCGACAGTCGTCGTCTACGAAGAGGTCTCGGCAGAGAGCGTCGTCGACGGCGGGCGAGACGTCGTCGAACCCGAATCCCTTCCGTACGACGTTCGTCGGATCGGCTACGGCGACGAACTGACGGTCGACGGCGTGGGCGTGCGAGCGGTGCCGGCGTACAACCACCCCGACGGACCGAACGCCACAGACGGCGAACCGCTCCACCCCAAGGGACTGGGCTGTGGGTTCGTCCTGACCGTCGACGACGTCCCCTGCTTCTGGACGGGCGACTCCGACGTCGTAGAGGAACACGCCGACCTCGACGTCTCGCTCTTTCTGCCATCGATCTCACAGAACTACACGATGGATCGCCACGGCGCGGCCGACCTCGCCGAGGACCTCGAACCCGACCTCGTGGTTCCGATCCACTACAACACGTTCCCGAACCTCGAGGCCGACTCGAAGGCGTTCGCCGGCGACGTGGCGAGTCGCGGGATTCCGGTCGTGTTGGACGAACGGTTCCAGTGAGGGCAACTGCGGAGCCGGTCCGGGTGAGAATCGGCCGTCGAGGTCGTGACGAAGCCGGCAGGCTGGAGCGGTCACCATTATACGATAGGACGATGACGGTCGTCGTATGACGACGCCGTTACAGGTCCTGGGCGGCCCAGAACTGCTCGTCATCCTGTTCATCTTCCTGATTCCCGTCGCGATCGTCGTCGGGGTCGCCTATCTCCTTCAGCGGCGGTCGAATGCCGCCGCCGCGGACGAGCGACGGATCGACGAACTCGAGCACCAGGTCGAGGAGCTACAGTCGGAAGCAGAATCCAGAGATCACCGGGAACAGTCGGACAAGATCGACGGCGAGAGCGATTAACCGACGATCCGATCGCGCACCCAGACGAACGGCCGGAACGGCGCGAAGACGTAGTCCTCGTGGGGGTCCCACCCCACGAACGCCAGGCTGTTCGAGACGACCGAGACGCTCGAGGCGGCCATCGCGATCCCGGCGAGTGCGGGGTTGAGAAGGCCGATTGAGGCGATCGGGAGCAAGGTCGCGTTGTAGGCGAATGCCCAGAAGAGGTTCTGACGGACCTTCGAGATCGTGGCATCGGCGATCCGCATCGCCTTCAACACGTCCGCGGGATCGTCGCGCATCAGCGTCACGTCGGCGCTCTCGATGGCGACGTCCGTTCCGGAGCCGATCGCGACGCCGACGTGGGCCGACGTCAGCGCTGGCGCGTCGTTGACGCCGTCACCGACCATGATCGCGCGGCGTCCGTCACGCTGAATTTCGTCGATTTCGTTGGCTTTGTCCTCCGGCAGCACCTCGGCGTGGACGTTCCCCGGGTCGATTCCGAGTTGCTCGCCGACCGCACGGCCGGTTCGTTCGTTGTCCCCGGTGAGCATCATCACCTCGAGTCCGCGGACGTGCAACTCGTCGATCGTCTCTTTCGCGCTCTCACGAACCGTATCCGCGTTGGCGACGACACCGAGCAACTCGTAGTCGCCGTCTTCGTCGCCGCTCTCGAGTGCGACCAACATCGCCGTCTTCCCCTCGCGCTCGAGGCGTTCCATCGTCGCCTCGACGGGCGAGGGATCAACGCCGTGTTCACGCATCAGTCTACGGTTGCCCACCAGCACTTCTCCGCGCGGAATCGTCGCACGAATCCCGTGGCCGGGGACGTTCTCGAACGCCGTCGGCGCCTCCAGGTCGAAGCCGCGTTCCTCGGCGCCCTCGACGATCGCCCGGGCGAGCGGGTGCTCGGAGCCGGACTCGGCGCTCGCGGCGACCGAGAGGAGCGTTCGTTCGTCGGCCTCGAGATCCGCACCCGAATCCACGGGCGACTCGAGGACGCCGCCGTCCGGCGCGGAGGTCGGCCCGCCGTCCGTGACGGGGCCGCCGTTCGTCTCCGCGTCGCTCCCGCCGTCAGTCTCGACGGCGGCGTCGACGGGAACGACGTCGGTCAGGCGCATATCGCCGTGAGTGAGCGTCCCCGTCTTGTCGAAGACGACGACGTCGATGCCGCGGGCCTTCTCGAGGACGTCCGCGCCCTTGTAGAGGACGCCGTTTTTCGCGCTGATCGTCGAGCCGACCATGGTAGCCATCGGCGTCGCGAGCCCGAGCGCACAGGGACAAGCGATCAAGATTGCCGAGGCGAGAACGACGACGGAGAACTCGAGGACCGGAATGCCGACGTCGGTGGCCGGGACCGCGACCTCGGGGCCGCCACCGACGGGCTCGAGCAGGGGGATCCACGAGCCGAGCGTCGAGGAGACGGTGTACAGTTCGGTCGGGAACGCCGCCCACAGGATCGACCAGAGAACGGCGTTGACGATCACCGCGGGGACGAAGTAGGCGCTGACCTGGTCGACCAGCCGCTGGACGTCGGGCTGGCGCGCCTGGGCCTCCTTGACCCGCTCGACGATCTGCTGGATCGCCGTCTCCTCGCCGACGTTGGTCGCCTCGACGAGGAGCACGCCGTTCTCGTTGATCGTCGAGCCGACGACCTCGTCATCTTCGCGCTTCTCGACGGGCACCGACTCGCCGGTTACCATCGACTCGTCGACCGCGCTCTCGCCGTCGACGACGACGCCGTCGGTCGGGATCTGCTCGCCCGGCCTGACTTTCATCACGTCGCCGGGTTCGACCGCCTCGAGCGGGACGACGACCTCCTCGCCGTCTTCGAGTATCGTGGCCTCGTCGGCCTGCATTTCGAGCAGTTCCCGGAGCGCGGCGCTCGCACGAGCCTTGGATCGGGCCTCGAGCCAGACGCCGAGGTAGATAAACCAGAGGATGAACGCGACGGCCTCGAAGTAGAGCCCGCCGGTGACGACGCCGAACAGGACGGCCGTACTGTATAGGTAGCCGGCGCTGGTACCGACGGCGACCAGCGTGTCCATGTTCGCCTGCCGATTGTTCGCGAGCGCGGTGTACGCGCCGCTGATAAAGTGCCAGCCGAGCGTCCCCATCAGCGCCGTCGCGAAGACGAACTCGACCCAGTCGAACCAACCGGGGAGGAACGCGACGTCGTACAGCCACTCGGCCCCCATCTGGGCCATGACGAGGACGAACGGCGACGCCAGGAGACCGCCGACGATCGTCCACGTGCGTTTCGTCCGGAGTTCCCGCTCGACGGCGCTCTCGCGTTCTTCGGTCAGCGCTTTGCCCTCCTCGTCGACGGCGCGGTCGGGCTCGTACCCCGCTTTCTCGATCGCGTCGTAGATCGTCGGGAGCGACACGTCGTCGGGATTGAACGCAACGGTTGCCTCGTCGGTCGCGTAGTTGGCCGACGCCGAGACGACGCCGTGGACCCCCTCGAGGGCCTCCTCGACGGTCCCGGAACACGTCGCACACGACATCCCCGCGATTTCGACCGTCGCCGTCGACCGGTCGGGTTCGTAGCCCGCGCTCTCGATCGCCGCGTAAATCTCGGCGAGCGAGACGGCCTCGGGGTCGTACTCGACGGTTCCCTCGTCCGTCGCGAAGTTGACGTCGACGGACTCGACCCCCTCGAGGTCGGAGACGACGTCCTCGACGGTCCCGGAACACGTCGCACACGACATCCCCGAGATAGACAGGGTAGATTTCACGATGTGGTCACCTCGTACGATCGTAGGGGATCCTCCTTGAAGCGGTTTGTCCTTAACGAACTTCGAGTCCCACCGACTTCCTGGTTTGCTTTCGAAAGTCCATTCGAGTTGATCCCGAAGAACCCGGAGTTTACCAGTGGCTCGGAGTGCACCAGTGCAGACGAGACCAGCGCTGGATAGACAGAAAATCGGTGACCGGATCGCCGACCGATCAGTCGTCGCTCGCCGCCGCGGCCTGCTGATCTTCGACGTGGTCGACGATCTTCGCCGTCTCGTCGACGAACTCGTCGTAGTCGACCTCCGCTCCGTGGAGAACCGTCGAGAAGTACCGAACGTCACTCGAGACGCCGATCGCTTCGGATAACTCCTCTTCGGTTACCTCCTCGAGTTTGGCCTCCTCGGTGTGGAAGTGAACGCAGTACGGACACTGGATCGCCGCCGCCGCGCCGAGGCCGACCAGTGCCTTCTCGCGGCCGGTAAGTTCGGTCTCACCGAACTGCAGGTCGCGAACGATCGCCCAGCTGTGATCGGCGGACGGCTCCGGTAGCGCCTCGATCCAGCTCGGAACCATTCCCATATACTCCTCCATCTCGGATTCCATTTCTGTAGATACCATCGTGGACACGCTCCCGTGGATTTCTCGAGCGATATCGGCTCCACACCTCGGTTCCGCCCCGGCGATACCGCACGGAAATCCACGAGATCGTACGATACGACGTGACGTGAAACTAACACACAAGTATCCGACACGCACGTACAAACGATTGGGACGAAACGACGTGAACGACTCCCCGTGTGCTGTCCCCCTTGTGACCAGACATCGGGCGATAGTCGCCGCCGAAGGGCGATCCCGCCCGTTTACGAGTGCTCGGACAGAGTCGACATACTGTGCCGGCTCTGCCCCCACAGTGTGGATGCGTAACTCGTTACGGTCGGTCGGTTACGACACCGCAGGCGCGATCGAACCCGCAACGGCGTTCAGTCGTCGACGTCGGCGTCGAGTTCGGTCCGAGCCTGCCGGCGCTGTGCGCGTTCGATAAACTCCTGTGGGAGTTCGTCGATCTCGCCCGCCTGGACGCCCCAGAGATGCGAGTAGAGCCCGCCGTTCTCGAGCAGTTGTCCGTGGGTGCCGCGTTCGACGATGGAGCCGTCCTCGAGTACCAGGATCTGGTCGGCGTCTTTGATCGTCGAGAGTCGGTGGGCGATGGCGAACGTCGTCCGTTCCTCGGTCAGGTGGTCGATCGATCGCTGAATGAGCATCTCGGTTTCCGTGTCGACGTCGCTGGTCGCCTCGTCCAAAACGAGGACGTCCGGATCCTTGAGCACCGCGCGGGCGATAGCGACTCGCTGGCGCTGGCCACCCGAAAGCTTGACACCACGTTCGCCGACCATGGTATCGTATCCCTCCGGCAGGTTCTGGATGAACTCGTGGGCCTCGGCGGCTTTCGCCGCCTCGACGATCGCCTCGCGATCAGCATCGAACGTCCCGTAGGTGATGTTCTCCTCGACGGTGCCGTAGAAGAGGTACGACTCCTGGCCGACGTAGCCCATCGACCGTCGCAGACTCGACAGCGAGACGTCACGAACGTCATGGCCGTCGATCCGAATCCCCCCATCGTCGACGTCGTAGAGCCGGAGCAGAAGTTTGAGGATCGTCGACTTGCCGGCACCGGTCGGCCCGACCAGCGCGACGGTGTCGCCGCCGTCGACCTCGAAAGAGACGTCGTCGATGATCCGATCGGTCGGATGGGGCTCGTCCCGACCCCACGCCGTCGACGCTCCGTCGTCGTCAATCGGTTTCTCGTCACGGGGGCTCACCTCGGTTCCGTCGGTAGGCTCGTCCCTCGCGCTCGCTTCGTCGTCGTAGCTGAAACTCACGTGATCGTACTCGACACGGCCCTCGCCGATCTCGAGGTCGTCGGCGTCCTCGTCGCGTTCGATCCGGCCGGTCTCGTCCATCAGCCCGAAGATGCGCTCGCTCGAGGCTTCCGCGCGCTGGTACATGTTGATAACCTGACCGAACTGGGCCATGGGCCAGACGAGTTGCTGGGTGTACATGATGAAGACGACGAACGTCCCGATGGCGAGTTCGCCCGTGATCGGTCCTGGGCCGCTCCCCGTGAACACCCAGTAACCGCCGACGAGGAACGTGAGGACGAAGCCGATCCCCGAGATCAGTTGCAACCCGGGGAAGAACTTGATCCGCAGCCAGATGGCCTCCCAGTTCGTGTCGTAGTACTTTCGGGAGACGTCCTCGACGCGGCCCGACTCGAACCCCTCGGTGTTCGAGGACTTGATGACGTTGATCCCACCCAGATTGTTCTCGAGTCGCGAGTTTACCTTCCCGACCGACGAGCGGACGGCGGCGTACTTCGGCTGGATTTTCTTGACGAAGAGGTAGGTGAACATCGCGATCAACGGCACGGGTGCCAGCGAGACCAGCGCCAACTGGGGTTCGAGCCAGAACAGCAGGAACGTGATCCCGACGACCATCACGATCAGCCGCGTCGCGGAGTTCATTCCCTCGTTGAGAAACCGCTCGAGCTGGTTGACGTCGTTTGAGAGGACCGACATCATCTCGCCGGTCTGCTTGTTCGCGAAGAACTCCATGTCGAGTCGCTGCATCTTGTCGTAGGTGGCGGTTCGGACGTCGTGTTGAACGCTCTGGGAGAACGCGTTGAACCCCCAGTTGCGGATCCAGTGGAAGATCGCTCCAAAGGCGAACGAGGCCGCGATCGCGGTGACGACGAACCAGAACTGGCCGTCCTGCGTCGTCGGCAGCCACGCCGCCGGCAGCGCCGAGAGCGGCACCTGTTCGGCGAACGCGGCGTCGTAGAAGATCGCGTCGATCGCAACCGCGAGCAACAGCGCCGGCAGCAGATCCAGCGCGCGGGCGAGGACGCTCCCGACGAGCCCGACGGTCACCGCGAACCAGTAGGGACGGCCGTACTCGAAGATCAACCGCCGCATGGGACTTTCGACCTGTTCGCGTTGCTCCTCGAACGGGTCGTCTTCGTCCCAGTCGACGCCGCTCATTACGTTCGGCTCCGGGAGCGTCGCCAATAAGGGTTTGCTACGAATCGAAATATATCGCCGCCGTCGTCGGTCGACGCCGCGCTCGTCACCCGGTTTCGATCACGATTTGGTCGCCGACGTCGATCCCCGTCTCGTTCGTGTAGCCCCGGGGCACCTCGAGCACCCACTTCGCCCGCCCGGAGTGGCGCAACTCCTCGCCGTCCTCGTCGGCCTCGGGCGCGCGAGCGTGTTCGATCGCCGTGATCTCGCGATCGGCACCGACGAAGACGATATCGATGTCGAAGTCCATTTCGCGCATCACGTACGTCCGGTCGCCCTCGGTCGCGTGGACGAACAACATCCCCTCGCCGTCCTCGAGGGAATCGTGGTCGCTCAGCCCGGTGTACCGTTCGTCGACGGTGTCGGCGACCTCGACGTCGACGGTGGCTTTCGGCTCGCCGTCGTCGTCAAGGACGTGGACGACCGCCCGATCCTGAGCCCAGGGGGCGGAGACGACCCCGGCCTGGACGAGCACGAATCCGACGATCGCGAGCGCGGCGACGGCGAGAAGTCCCTTCCAGATGCGCTCGGCGGCCATGCCGGGTCATGCGATACGAGAAAGTAAAGGTTATTCGGACGGGGCGTTTCCGTTCGGGTACGGGCTCGTGGTCTAGCTGGTTATGACGCGGCCTTTACAAGGCCGAGGTCGGTGGTTCGAACCCGCCCGAGCCCATTTCTGAAACGAACGATAGTGAGTTACAGAAATGTATGCGAGGGCGGTTCAAACTACGGAACGAGCGACCGATAGCGAGCGAAGTTCAGGTGGTTCGAACCCGCCCGAGCCCATTTCTGGAACGAACGATAGTGAGTTCCAGAAATGTATGTGAGGGCGGGTTCGAAGTAGACGAGTCGCGCGCAGCGAAGCGAGCACGTCTCGGCGTAGTTCGAACCCGCCCGAGCCCCCGTATACATTCGAGCCCCTCATCCACACTCGAGCCCCCCTCGTACACACCGAGTCCACGATCATCGAACTCGAGCGAACCGCCGCCGGCTGGTCGATCGCTCGAGCACCGGACCAGACGTCGACCGACCCGGGCACCGATCTACCCCACATCGCCGAACCAGACACCTACCCCACATCGCCGAACCAGACACCTACCCCACATCGCCGAACCAGACACCTACCCCACATCGCCGAACCAGACACCTACCCCACATCGACCGAACCGGACACCGACCAACGACACACCGAGAGGGCACAGTCCGACGGGTATGCCGGCCCGTCACGTCTCAGGGCGAGGCGTATCGGTCGGCCGCTCGAGCGGCCAGCTGGGCGACCCGGATCGGTTCGGGTCGGCCGCCGGATTGGGTGAACGCCTCGACGACGTCTCGGGCCGTCGCGAACTCGCAGCCGACGGCCCTGACGTAGACGGTTTCGTCGTCGACCGAGACCGCTCGCCGATCAGGGAGTCGTCGGTACGCCTCGAGTCGGCCCTCGAGGGCCGCGCCGTCGAACGCCTCTCGGAGACCGTCCTCGAGGCCGTCGCTCGCCTCGAACGTGACGGCGATTACGGGACACTCGGTAGACTGGTGAACGCTCGAGAGATCGAGAACGTTGTACCAGGCGGGGGCAACGGCGCCGACCAGAACGTACTGGACGTCGGGTCGCTCGAGGTCGGCGACGAGCGACGTGACTGCGTCGGTCGCGTCGGTCCCGCCGACGGTACACGATTCGTAGGCGAGTCCGTCGACGATCCCGTCGGCGCGGACGACCGCTCCGGCGAGCGTGCTTCGATCCCGATCGCTCCGGTACGATTCGGCGACGCCGAGTGCCCGCGTTCCTGGCTTGATCACTCCTCGTCGTCTTTGATTTCTTTCAACCGGTCGAGTAGCTCGTCGCTGGACGCGCCGTTTTCGAACTCGATCGTTCCGTCGTGGTTGTTCTCTCCGGATTTGACTCCGTCATCTTCGTCAAAATCAGCGTCTACGTCCTGTTGCTCGGATTCGTCGTAGCTCCCGAATCCCATACGAGTTATGGTACGGGCCACTGGTTGAAAAGTTCCGCGGTGATATCTGTAGGCTCCGATATCGTGGAATAAACGCTAACGAACTGGTCGGATGATAGGCGGGGACGCCACCGTTTTAGCGCCGGCGCTCGAGCGTTCGGCCATGGAAGTCCACCACGTCACCGACGGCGCGGAGACGTTCACCTGCAACGCGTTCCTGGCGGTCGGCGAGGAGACGACGCTCGTCGACGCTGGCGCGTGGGCTGGCGTCGTCGAGGAGATCCGATCACACACAGCTGACGTCGATGCGGTCGTCCTGACGCACCAACACGGCGATCACGTCTCCGAACTAGAGACGGTCGTCGACGCGTTCGACCCCGACGTCTACGCCTACGCCGACCACCCGGCGCGGACGCACGAACTCGCAGACGGCGACGAGGTGACGATCGGCGACGAGACGTTCGACGTCGTCTACACGCCGGGCCACGCCGACGATCACGTCTCGTTCGTCTCCGAACGCTCGCTGTTTTCCGGCGACGTCGTCGTCCACGACGACGGCGCGTTCGACTACGGGAGCTTCGGTCGGACCGACATGGCCGGCCAATCTCGAGAACGGCTCATCGAGAGCATCGAGGAGCTGTTAGCACGGATGCCTGACGGCGTCACCAATATGTACGCCGGCCACGGCGACGCCTTCGAGGGCGACGTCCGCGACGTCGTGGAGACGGCTCTCGAGCGCGCGGAGAAACGCGAACCGAAGTATCCCGACGAGTAGGGCGAGCCGAAGTATTCCGGCGAACAGGCGCCGAACAAGTCGTCACTCATCATATCGACGACCACTGTGTCGAGACCGATCACCTGAACGGCGAAAGACACATCAGCTCGTCACGCCGACCGATTTCGGTGAGTAGCTCGGTCACTTCGTGACCGGTTGCTATCGACCTCGAATACGCGGAAGAAACCGGGCCGCAGGCGACCGATTACGCCGCTCGAGCTTCCTTCGCCTTCGGGCGGAGGTTCCCGTAGCCGCACTTGCGGCAGTTGTCGGCGTCTTTCGGGTTGCGTGCGTTACAGCGCATACAGATCATCTTCTCGAGCGTCCGTTTCTCTGCGGCGTCGAAGCTGGCCATATCGGGCCGTTGGGCCGACGTCCATTTAACCGCTGTGATCGTCCCGTTCGCTCCCCTCGTCGTGGTCGTCCCCGTCGTCGGCGAGATAATCGTCCTGAACGGCGACGACATCACTCGAGTCCCCACACTCGCGGTACCGGCGAAGCGGCTCCTCGTTGAGCGTCAGGAAGGTCTCGCCCCACCGGAACGGCTCGAGGATTTCGGCGGCGCGGTCGGGTTCGCCGAGGATGGAGAGCGCGCCGGCGAGCGCCTCGACGGTGGTCAACTGAAACGGACGACCGTAGTTGACCGGGTTCGCGGCGACGAGGAACGGAAGGGCGCGGTGGACGCCGTTCATCCGAAACGAGGCCGCCTCCGCGGACTCCCAGGAGCAATCGAGCGCGACGAGCGTACCGAGTCCGTCCTCGAGATCGGCCGGCGAGAGGGCTTGCTCCGCGTGCGGGTTGAGGACGATTCCGTACGGCACCTGGTCCATCCGCCGATAGAGGATCGCCTCGTCGAACTGCTCGAGGCGGCGGGCGGTGCACTTGTCGGGGTCGTCGTCGCCCTCGTAGTAGACGTGACACTCCACGGTCGAGAGAGGATCGCCGGCGAGAAAAACGGGTCGGTACTCACCGGTCAGTTCGGCGCCGTGGCACGCTTCGATCGCCGCCGCATCCGCAGGAACTCGAGACCCCCGACGACGAGCGCGAGCCCGAAGGGGACGAACCAGAACACCGCGTAGACGATCATCGGCGACGGGGAGGCACCCAGGAACGTGGTCTCCTGTACGTAGTACCACGTCCGGGCGGTCGCGAGCGCGAAGCAGAGCGCGACGACCAGCGCCGGCAAGCGCAGCCGCAAGCGGGCGAACAGTAGCGTCGGAATCGAACCGAGCGCGACGAGTCCGACGACCACGAGCACGAGCATACCGTACTCGACCGGCTGGCCCTCGGGCAGTTCGGTCGCGATGCTCAGGACGGCGTCGCCGGCGGCTTCGGCGACGAGGACCACCGCGAAGAGGTGACCGAGCCCGACCGCGAGGCTCGCGAGGAGCGCCGCTCTCGGAACCGATTCGGTCAGCCGCCGCCGGTTTCGAATCGCGTGCTCGAGTGCGATTAGCACGACGCCGCCGACGGCCGCGAACAGGAGCGCGTCGACGACCGCGGCGAACGAGACGAAGTGTGGGCCGAGCCCGAGGTCGCCGAGCCAGGGGACGAGCGCGAACACGGCGAGCGAGAGCGCCACGGCGATCCGGACGCCGGCACGGACCGCGAGCGCGGCGGCGAGGGCGAATCCGCCCGTCGAGACGACGAACGCACTCGCGGTCGACGTCGCGAACGCGGGGTCGTATCCGATCGCGACGAGGTACGCCAGGGTCGCCGGCGGAAGGAGACCGAACCCGAGAGCGAGTCGCATGTGACAGGCGTACAACCTGTGTCAGGAAAATGGCACCGGTCGCACCTCGCAGTGTCGGTCGGTTCCCCCGTGAATTGCCGACGGCTGACGATTCACGTCTTTCCGTTCACCCCTCGTGAATCGCCTCGCCGCGGTTGAGTCGCGCGGCGATCGTGAACGTCTGCTCGGCCTCGCGGCGAGTCGGGAAGTGCGCCGCCATGTAGCGGGCGCTCGCGATCAGCGCCACGCGACGACGGCGCTCGAGGTCGCCCGCTGCGTCGTCTGCACTCGCGTCGGCGAGGTCGAACTGTCGGAACGCCGCCTCGAGGTTCTGGAGCGTGTGGAAGCCGGCGTCCTCGCGAAGCAATCCGTGCCCCAGCGTCCGTTTCAGCGCCTCCGGTTCGCCGCCACAGTCGAAGAACTCGGCGACGAGTCGGCCGGCCTCGTTCACCTCGCCGTCGACGTCGAACGTCTCGAGTAGGGCCTCGAGAATGGCCTCCGGATCGCGCCCGCTGTCCTCGTCGCCGGGGTCGGGAATCGGCGCGGGCGGCGTGTTGAGAAACCGATCGAGATACACCGAGAGTGCGGCGTCGAAGACGCCCCGGTAGAGTTCGATGGCGTCGGTCCGTCGCGTCGCCACGTGGACTGCGTTGGCGTAGGTGAACGTGTGGTGGACGGTGTTCCAGTCGCTGAACTCGTTGGCGGTCCCGAACTGGGCGACCCGCGTCGCGGCGGCGTGGGCCACCTCGGCCGCGAGTTCCTCGCTCGTCGCTCCCTCACCAACCGCATCCGCGAGCGCATCGACGATGGCTTCGGGGTCGTCCTCGAGCAGGGTCGATCGGAATCCGTCGGGGCGAGACCACGACGTCCCCGCCCCTTCTTCGACTAGCTCCTCGAGCCCGCTCGTCTCGGAGACGTCGCCGCCGTAGACGTCCTCGAGCAGGGCGATCAGGTCGACCGGCTGGCGCCACGCCGAGCGCTCGTCGCTTCGCGCCGCGGTCCTGAGCGGTTCGACGACCGCGGCGAGGGCGTCGCCAGCGATCGGCTCGTTCCCTCGGCCGCTCACATCACCGGTCTCGTCGAAGCCGTCGACGTGCTCGAGCGCCTCGAAGGCCGTGTTCGCGAAGTCGAGGACGTGTCCGTCCGAGAGGTAGGGGTGATCGGTCGCCGCGGAAAAGACGAGTTCGGCGAGTTCCGCCTCGGAGCGGCCCGTCGCGACGGCGGTGCGAAGACAGCGTTCGGCGCCGTCGCGGTCCCGTACTTCGACGCAGTCGCGAAACCAAGATTTCAACCGAGTGAACGGGACCTCATCGGTCGAAAACGACGGCTGATCGAAGTTCACCGGCTCGCCCGCGCAGCCGTCGGCGACGTGGCGCACGCCGGTGTACAGCGCCCGCTTTCGATCCTCGGGCTCGAGGTCGTCGATCACGTTCGCCATGCAACCGAGGATCGTCAGGCCGGAGCCCCAGCCGGATTCGTTGTACCGGGTGCCAAACGAAAGCGCCGTCTCGACGGGGTCGCGATAGTCGACGCCCGCGTCGAGCAGTCCGATCGTCGACTTCGCGACGACCAGCCGGAGGTTCTCCTCGAGGCCGCTCTCGAGGCGGTCGGCCCAGTGCTCGTCGGGTGGCAACTCCCGAGGCGGGTTCGGGTTCACGTAGACGGTGCCGTCCCGGATCTCGACGGGGTACGTCGGCACGTCGTCGGCCCACGGGTCGAACGTATCGCCACAGGAGAGTTCGAACCGCGCGTGATGCCAGTGACAGGTGAGGATGCCGTCGTCGACGGTGCCCTCGACCAGCGGGAACCCCATGTGCGGACAGCGGTTGTTCACGGCCCTGATCTCGCCCTCGTGGGCGAAGAGCGCGATCGGCGTTCCGTCGACGCTCGTCAGTTCCCGGCCGGCCTCTTCGACGTCCTCGAGCGACGCGACCGCGTGGAAATCGTCTGCCGTTGCCATGGGTCGTCGAACGCCGCCGGGCCGTGTAAGCGTTTGCTGAATTTAGTTTGTGTTGGAAAACTGAAGGGTGTCTGAACGCCCCGAGCGCGTCGACGGAGTCGGTCGAATCCGAACTGCCACCTCGAGGGATACGGCTCATCGAGTAGCATGCTTTTCACGATCCCGACGAAACGTCCCCAGCATGGACTCGAGAACGCTCGTTCGGCGCTACTACGACGCACTCGACGACCACGAGTACGACGCCCTGGAGGATCTCCTCGCACCCGGATTCGTCCAGCGTCGCCCCGACCGGTCGTTTCCCGACCGCGAGTCGTTCGTCCGGTTCATGCGTGAGGACCGCCCGAACCCGAACACGACTCACGAACTGGTCGCCATCGTCGACGGAAACGAAACGGTCGCGGCTCGCGGTCGCGTCCTCGACGCGGACGACTCGCTGTTCGAGTTCGCCGACTTCTTCGAACTCGAGGACGAGCGAATCATCGAACTCGAGACCTACTCGCGGTGAACGTCTCGACGGTCTCACCCCTATTCTCGCGTTCCGATCCGACCCGTTCGAAACTATATCGGTTCACTGAGTAACACACCCAAACAAACCGCGCCCCACGGTAACATTCCTCTTTGAATTTGGGACACACACGCCCGCTAAGGCCGAATATCAACACACAAGTACCCGGGATACCGTAGTAGTGTAAATGAATGTGAACAGAGACGTTTTCCTCTTCGTCGCGCTCGCGGTCGCCTGGGGAACGGCGTTTACGGCGATCGAGGTCGGCCTCGAATCGCTCCCGCCGATCCTCTTTGCCGCGTTGCGCTTCGACGTCGCCGCGGTCGTCTTCGCCGCGATCGTCCTCGCGACGGGCCTCGAGTGGCGACCACGAACGAACGCGGACTGGATCGCGATCGGTGTCGGCGGCGGCTTGCTCGTCGGTGCACACTTTGCCTTCCTCTTTCTCGGCCAGTCGTACGTCTCGAGTGCCGTGTCGGCCATCGTGATGAGCCTGATCCCCATCCTGACGCCGCCGCTCGCACTCGCAGTGTTACCACGGGCCCGGGTTCGCGCGCCGGCCGTCTTCGGAGTGCTCGTCGGACTCGCGGGAATCGTCGTCATCGCCACCGCGGGTGGCTCCCTGGACGGACAAGCACTCGGCATCGGACTGTTGCTCGCGGCCGCGCTCTCGTTTGCGATCGGCTCCGTGATCATAGAGCGCACGGGGGGAACGCTCCCGATCGTCTCGCTACAGGCGTGGGCGATGGCCGTCGGTGCCGGTCTCTTGCACGCGCTGAGCCACGTCCACCCCGGCGAGCGTCTCGCGAACGTTTCGGCCGCGACGCCGGCGACGATCGGCGCGATCGCGTACCTCGGGATCGTCTCGACCGGCGGCGGCTTCCTGCTTTATTTCCTCTTACTCGAGCGGGTGGGGGCGACCGAAGTCAGCCTGATCAACTACGCGACGCCGATCGTCGCCGCCGTGGTCGGCTGGGCGGTTCTCGGGGAAGCGATCACGTTCGCGACGATCGCCGGCTTCGCGCTGATTCTCGTCGGATTCGCGCTCTGTAAGATCGACGCCCTCTGGAAAACGGCCGGACCGGTCGTCGGCTACGGCCCCTCGAGACCACCGGTCTCGGGCGTCGTAAACGGGGACCCGTGTGCCGACCACGGAGTTGCCGTCGACGGCGACGGCAACGTGTTCGTCGCGTCGACAGCCACCGAGCGTCGCTGTGGGACGCCGACCGCCGACTGACCGCAGTTCCCGCCACCGAGTTCAGTTCGGCGGCGAACGGAACGTTCACCGGCGCTCGAGTGCCGGCCATCCGAACCGGCCAAATCGGCTCGTCCGTTCTCCGGCGGGCATCAAAACTACCATACCGCCTCGCAACCCAGTACGCTGTACTCAGGTGAGCCACGTGACCGAGAAACGCGAATACAGAGACGACTATCCCGACAAGACGCTGTACATTCCGGGCCCGACGGAGGTCCGCGAGGACGTCATCGCGGAGATGAGCCAGCCGATGTTCGGCCACCGAATGGACCGGATGACCGACCTCTATACGACCATCGTCGAGGACACGAAAGAGTTCCTCGGCACCGACAACGACGTCATCGTCCTCACCGGCTCCGGCACGGAGTTCATGGAGAGTTCGATCCTGAATCTCGTCGACGAGAACCTCCTCGTGACGACCTGTGGGAGCTTCAGCGAACGCCAAGCCAATGTCGCCGAACGCCTCGGGAAGGACGTCGACACCCTCGAGTACGAGTGGGGCCAGGCGGTCAAACCCGGCGACGTCCGCGAGGTGCTCGAGCGAAGTGACACCGACTACGACGTCGTCACCTGCGTGATGAACGAGTCCTCGACCGGCGTCCGCAATCCCGTCGAGGAAATCGGCGACGTCGTCGCCGAGTATCCGGACACCTACTTCGTCGTCGACGCCGTCTCCGCGCTCGGCGGTGACTACGTCGACATCGACGAGCACAACATCGACGTCATCTTCACTTCCGTCCAGAAGGCCTTCGCGATGCCGCCGGGACTGGCGGTCTGCGTCGTCAGCGAGGACGCCTACGAACGCGAACTCGAGTCCGAGTCGGCCTCGTGGTACGGCGGTTTCCAGCGCACGCTCGACTACTACGATCGGAAGGGCCAGACCCACTCGACGCCCGCCATTCCGGTCATGCTCGCCTACCGCAAGCAGATGAAGTACATGCTCTCCGAGGGCCACGACGCCCGAAACGAACGCCACCGCGAGATGGCCGAGTACACCCGCGAGTGGGCTCGCGAGCACTTCGATATGTTCCCCGAGGAAGGGTACGAATCCCAGACCGTGAGCTGTATCGAGAACACGCAGGGGATCGACGTCGCCGAAACCATCGACGCCGTCAGCGAGGAGTACGAGATGGTCTTCTCCAATGGCTACGGCTCCGCACTCGGCGAGAAGACGTTCCGTATCGGACACATGGGCGAACACGACCTCGAGTCGATCGAGGAATTGACCGACGCCATCGAGGACGTCGCCGACCTGTAGTCACTATCGAGGACGTCACCGAATTATAGTCTCTGTCGAGGGCGTTCGGCCGCGAACGAACGAAAGTGAGTGAGCGGGCCGACGACTGATGTGGAGGGTTCACAGCACCCGAAACGGAAAGAGGAGTGCTTTTGGTCCAGATTTTGCCGAGGGGCGCCGCAGGCGGTCCGCAGCGCAAAAGGTGGGCCGACATGGGCGAACACGACCTCGAGTCGATCGAGAAACTGACCGACGCCATCGAGGACGTCGCCGGGCTATAGCCGCCGGAAACGTTCGACCATGACCGTTGCTCACGCGGTGGGTCGTTCGGCGGGGAGGTTGTGGATCTCGACCGCGCCATCGGGGAGCACGTAGAGACCGAGCGCGAGGTCGAGCGTGGTCGTCTCCGCGAGGACGATCGGATCGCGAGCCGCCTCGGAGACGTTCCACGCCGCTTGCGTTTCCGTATCGCCAATCCGTACGGTCACGTCGTAGCTGTCGGGGGTCGTTACGACGCGATTTTCACCGACTCCCGTCCGTGTCTCGACGTCGTAGGTTTCCTCGAAGACGGACGAGCCGTCGGTGGCGACGTCGATCGTGGCCCGCACCGGTTCGTCCGTGAAGTTGACGAGGAGGAATCCGCGAGTCGAGTAAGGAGCCTCGGCGCCCTCGAGACGGTCGTCGCGGTCGATCCCGGCTCGAACCACGCCGGTTTCGTCCGCGAGGAGTGCGCTCGTCGTCACCACGCCGTGGCTCGCGACTGAGTTCTGGAACGGACCGGGGTCGACGGTCGAACTGGAGACGCACTCGGACAACACGACGTGCCCGTCGCCGGTCTCGGCCTCGTAGACGCTCGAACAACCGTAGTGGAGTTCCTCGAGCGTGCCGTCGGTCTCCTCGAGCGACCGGTTGTGTTCGGCCACCTCGTGATCGCGAGCGGCGTAGGCGGCGATCGCTTCGGACGTCGGCTCCTCGGGCCAGCGCGGTCGGTCCATGGGCTCGACACCGGATCCGGGCAATATCGCAGTACAACCGGCGAGAGAGGCCCCCACAGCAGGGCCGCACGCGGCGAGGAGTCGCCTCCGAAGCATACGACATAGCACACACGGAGGCTGATAATGATTCGGACCCTCAGCTACCGCCCCAGTCCGCGAATCCACTCGAGAACGCTCGTGATCGCGTCCGAAACCCACTCGAGCGCCGATCCGGCCCGGCCGATGAGTCCATCGTCCCGTCCGCCATCCGTGAGCCCGCCGTCTTGGCCGTCGGACGCGAGTGAGTCGTCGTCCGTGGGTGAGCCGTCGCCGTCCGTCTCCGCCTCGAGCGCCGCTCGGGCGTCGACGAGCCCGTGGCCTTCCTCGCAGGTCTCGAGGACCGGCTCCGCCGTCTCGGTGAGCGTTCGCCGAACTGCCTCGTTCGGCCCGGGTCCGTCCTCGTCATGGCGCTCCCAGACCAGCGCGGCGACGCCGGCGACGAACGGACAGGCCATGCTCGTCCCGCTGGCTTCGGCGTACTCGTTGCCGACGAACGTCGAATTGACGTCCGTCCCCGGGGCCAGGAGGTCGACGGCGTCGCCGACGCTGCTGTAGGACGCCAGCCGGTCGTCTTCGTTCATCGCCGCGACCGCGAGAACGTTCTCGTGGGTCGCCGGATAGGTCATCGTCTCCGCCTCACAGGAGCCGTCTCCCGGGTTCCCCTCGTTTCCGGCCGCCGAGAGCAGCAAGTGGCCGGCGGCGTGAGCTTCCTCGATCGCTTCGGCTAGCGTCGCGCTCTCTTCGGTGCCGCCAAGGCTCATCGAGATGATCTCGATGTCGTTGGACAGACACCAGTCGATGCCGGCGATGAGTTCACTGTATCGACCCTGGCCGTCGTCGTCGAGTACTTTCACCGCGTGGAGATTCGCGTTCGGTGCCGTTCCGACCACGCCGAGGTCGTTGTCCACCGCGGCGGCGATGCCGGCGACGTGAGTCCCGTGTCCGTGGCCGTCCTCGTAATCGTCGGGCAACCCGGACGTCGTGACGTTCCGGCCGCCAGCAACCTCGAGGCTACAGTGGTCGGTCTGGATCCCCGTATCGAGAACCCCGATATTCACGCCGGCGCCGTCCGCGTCGACCTCGTCGGCACCGATCCGCTCGAGGCCCCAGGACGCCCGCTGGTCGGGATGGGTCGAACAGTCCGACCGGTCCGGCGGCAACAAGATGTCGAGAAGCGAGGGCGACCAGCCGTCGGGAATCCCCGTCTCGTCGTCGTCCTCGACGAACGCGACGGCCGGCGCGTCGACGAGGTCCTCGAGTCGGTTCGACGGCACCTCCACGACGACGAACTCGAAGTTATCGTACTCGAGGAGTGTCCGGCCGCCGGCGGCCTCGACGACACCGAGGAGGTCACCGAGCAGTCCGTTTTGCGGGTGGACGAACACCCTGCGAGTGTCCGTCGTCGACGTCGATGCCGGTGGCGACGCCGACACCGAGTTCCCGACCACACCCACCGAAACTCCGGCGCCGACACACTGGAGCAGTTGACGACGGCTGAGAGTCATGGGATCTGGACTGTAAAGCTGAGGGATAAGCCTTCTGTCTGGGCGGATTTCGTGTCGGAGACCGATCAAATACGCGTACTGGCCCGGGTGCGAACGAACGGGATACCCAGGGGAGACGCCAATCGGAAGAACACCACGGGTTCGCCGCGGGACGGTCGCGGGCGGTCACGACGCCCCGATCGCGTTCCGGGTCGAATCCCGTTCGCATCCCGCCCTCGAGAACTCGAGCGCGTCGGTGTCAGGTACTCACCCAGATCTGGTAAGCGAAGACGAGAAAGACGATTGCGGCGGCCAGTTTGAACTCGAGCGAGTGTGCGTTCGCTCACCGCTCGAAGCGCGGCGAGGCGGCCGACCAGAGCCCGATGAGTCCGAGACCGCAGGTGAGTCCACCGCCGACAACGGTCGCCCCGCTTCCCCTCGAGAGCCCGTGGAGAACCACGAACGGTCCGATCACGAGCGACAGGATCCAGGCCCGCTCGAGTGTCGATTTGCGCTCGTCGGTTCTCGGTTTGGATTCGGCGTTCGAGTGCATGTCTGTCGTAACTCCGAGAGTGACGCTGAAGGAAAGCCGTCAGTCGGCCGCCCCGGTACGGTTCGCGTACACCAGTCCCGTGAGACAGCCGATCGGAACGGTCGCCCACCACGTGAGAACGAACCCGACGACGACGGACAGGAACGCGACCTCGAGAGCGTCCCAGAGGACGATGCCGGTCGACGCCCCTTCGGCAGACGCGGCGAACGGCGCGTAGAACGCCACGGCGAGCGCCAGCAGGACGAACACTACGACGTACGTGGCGATCGTTCCGAACGCGCCGAGTGCTGCGCCGGTGAGCGTCGTCCGCGAGGGCAACACGTTCCATCCGGCGAACCCGACGAGAAACGCCGCCGGCACGACGAACACCAGACCGACTGCCACGGAGTGTACGACCCAGTGGAACTCGAGTTCGGCGAAGTAGACCGTTCGGTCGAGACCGATCGCGTCGGATCTGATAGCGGCGACCGACGCGACGTACAGCGCCGTTGCGACGACGGCCGCGAGCACCGCCGCGTAGCCCGCACCGACGTCGCGTCGATTCGTGCCGGGTCCGTATCGATCGTACGCGGTTCGGAGGACCCGCGAGTGCGAGGACTGCATACGTCGACTCGTCGGATAGCCAGCATAAAATGGTTGCGGTGTTGTTAGTTTCGGCCGGCGTCCGGCGGCGAGTTGGTCTCCGCTACGAACGCGAGCATGCCGATCGCGGCGACACAATCGGGACAGTCGATACCAGTGATCGGCCGGCACCGATCGGTGATAGTACGAAAGATCGAGGAAAAGCGCCGTCGTTGCGTGTTCGCTAGACGTAATTTAAGTGTGACTGGAAGATCCGTTTCAGCGACGACGATAACTCGGCGACATCCGATCCGAAAGCACGGAATTCGAAGGCCGACGCCTCACTATCGCTTCGATCGGCTGGATTCTGGGTCGTTCGACTCACCTGTCGACTCCGTACGGGCGCTCGAGAGGAGGGGGACGAGGAGTATCGCGACGAATGCGGCGAATAACAGCAGCGAAATCGGCCGGGCTACGAATATCGCGAACGACCCCTCAGAGATCTGTAACGACCGGACGAGGTTTTCCTCCGCGATCGGCCCGAGAATGATTCCGAGAACGAACGCGATGACGGAGTAATCGTTCCGGATCATCACGTATCCGAGCAGACCGAGGACGACGATCGTGATCACGTCGATCCAGTTGTTCCGAAAGGAGATGCCGCCGAGCATCGCGAGGACGATTACCATCGGAATTATCGTCTCGCTCGAGAGCTTCGTGATCAGGCTCGCGCGGGTGACGATCACCAGGCCGACGAAGAGAATGACCAGGTTGCCGACGAGAACCGACAGCAACATCGCGTACGTGATGTGTGCGTCCGCCCCGAACAGGCTCGGACCGGGTCTGAGACCGTGGAGCAACAAGCCTGCGAGCAAGACGGCGGTGGCCGAACTCCCGGGGATTCCGAACGCGATGGTCGGGAGAATCGACCCACCGATACTACCGTTGTTGGACGCCTCGGTCGCGACCACGCCGGTCGGGTTACCCTCACCGAACTCCGGTCCGTCCCCGTCTTTCGACGCGCGGACAGCCTCGCTGTACGCGACGAAGTTCGCGATCGTCGATCCGCCGCCGGGGATCGCACCGACGGCCATCCCGATGTACGCCGATTTGATCACCGTCACCGGTTTCGAGACGGCCGTACGAATTCCATCGAGAACGCTCCCCGACCGGGCGTCGATTCCTTCCCGTGCGATCCCGCCCGATTCCTTCGAGAGGGTTATCATCTCGGCGATGGCAAACAGTCCGATCAGCGCCGCGATGTAGCTGATCCCGTTGTCGAGCGCGAGCGTGTCGAACGTGTACCGAGACTGAAACTGCATCGGCGCGATGCCAACGGTGGCGATGAGAAGTCCGAGTGCGCCGGAGAGTAGCCCCTTGAACAACGAACCCTGCGCGACGATCGGAATCAACGCCAGTCCGACGACGGCGACCATGAAGTATTCCGGCGACTGAAACGCGAGAATTACCTCGACGAGGACAGGAAGTAACACTAAGAGCGTGAGCAATCCGACCGAGCCGCCGAGAACCGAGGCGGTCACCGAAATCGCGGTCGCATTTTTCGCGAGCCCGGCCCTGGACATCGGATAGCCGTCGAGCGTCGTCGCCGCGGACCCACCCGTCCCCGGAGTGTTGATCAAGATCGCGGAGATACTCCCACCGTACATCGCGCCGCTGTAGACGCCGATCAGAAACACGAGCCCCGAAGTTCCGTCGAGCGGTAACGTCAACGGAAGAATAATGGCCATTCCGAGACCCGCTCCGATCCCGGGGAGTGCACCGGCGACGATACCGACCAGGACACCGACGATCATCCACCAGAAAACCGGCCAGGTAAACAGCGTCGCGAGCCCCTCGAGGGCTGCGGCGAGCTGGCTCACGGAACGATCCCTTCCGTGAGTACGCCCTCGTGGATGGGGACGCCGAGAACGAGCGAAAACCCGTACGCGATTGCGAATCCAACGATCGCGAGGACGGCCGATTTCGACCAGTCGATTCGGTTCCAGTAGCCGTACGCGAGTACGAACGCCGGCGTCGCCCACAGGAACCCGACGAGATAGCCCAGTACGGCGAACCCGACGGTGAACAGTGCCGTCGTGACGGCCGGCGAAATTGGTTCGTCGTCAGCATCGGCCGGTTCGTCGTGGTCGGTGGACGGAGTGTCGTCACCGACTGCCTCCTTCTGCCGTCGACTGAACATCGTGTCGCCGTCGGATATCAGCGATCGGATGGACCGGGGGAGAACGTCCTGTAACAGGACGAGAGCCGACAGAACGATCACGACACCGGAAGTGAGTCGAGGCCACGTTCCGGCGGCAAATCCCCACGACCGAGCGTCGATGTACGCATAACAGCCGACGACGAAGAAGAGTCCGGCGAGGACGTATTCCTCGAACTGTTTCAACGCGACGAGAGCGGCAGTAAATCTACGTAGTAGCGCCATACGATGTCGTTATTCGAACCAGGTATCTCGTTCGAGGTCAGTCGAGTGCCTGTTCCCGGATCGCATCCATATCGAGGTTCGCCGGGACCTCCTCGACGACGTTGTCCAGCACGTCGTTTGCGAACTCCCTCCCCTCGTACTGGAGGTTGACACCGTTTTCCTCGGCGTACTGTTGCATTTCGTCGCTCTGGACCATTCCTTCGACTGCGGCGGTCAGTTCATCGAGGACGTCGTCCGGCGTCCCCGGCGGCGCCCAGAGACACCGCGTCAGTCCGGTCAGGAAATCGACGTTGTCGTAGCCGAGATCCGTAATCGCCGGAACGTCGGGGTACGCCGGGTCGCCGAAACTCGCAAGCGTTGCGAGCACGTCCAGGCGGTCGTCGTCGGTGAAACTCACCGTCGCCGCAGCCGAGGAGACTCCGGCCGGATTCTCGTCGGAGACCACGGACTCGGTGGCTGGACCGTTGCCGTCGTATCCGACGTACGTCTCCCACGGGACGTCCATGTTTTCGCGGAGGAACAGCGAAACGACGTGATAGAAGCTTCCTTCGACCTGTCCCGCCCACTGGCTCATCTCCCCGGCTTCGTACCGACTGATGAGATCTTCTACACCCGGTTCGACGCCGTAGTCCGGATTCGCGACCAACAGGAGCGAGGCGACTGCATACGTCCCGACTCCTTCCAGTTCCTGAATGTCGAAATCCGGTTCGTTGATCAGATACGAAGTCGGTGTGGATGGCGGATTGAACATCAACAGCGTATGACCGTCCGGATCGGCGTTGATCGCCTCCTGTGTCCCTCGGAGAGAAGCCGAACCGGGAACGTTCCGGACGCCGGCATCGACGCCCAACTGCTCGCCGATCAGCGGGACGATCTGTCTCGCGAGTACGTCCGTGCTGCTTCCTTCCCCGAACGGAACGATAACCTCGATCGACTCGTTCGGGAATTCGCCATCACTCGCGCCAGTGATACAGCCCGCGAGACCCGCGGTCGCCGCAACGCCCGTCGAGACCAAATAGTTCCGCCGACTGTACGTCCCATGCCCACCGCCATCGTTTCGGATCACGTATTTCGGCAACTCGAGAGATCGATATAGTATATTTATAATATCTGAACGGCCGTCACCGTAGCTCTCTATCCGAGTACGTTCGAATAGATACCACCATATCGTGAAAGACGGTGATCGGATGCCATCGGCCCCACCCCTGTCCGGAGACGGAACACTGGCTTCCGAACCCGAGCGACCGACGAACAACGGGACACTCCCGTCCCGGCGACTCGAGTCCGTTCGTCAGGGCGAACTCGAGTCGGCGACGTACTCACCGGGTTCCCTGACGAGACACCTCCGTCCCTGGCGGCGAGTTGGTATCCACCACGAACGCGAGCATGCCGATCGCGGCGACACAATCGGGACAGTACGTCTCGGTGGTCGGCCGGTACCGATCGGCGAGTTCGGCACACGGCTCGCTCGAGATGTGGATTACCCGATCCTCGCGAATCGGGTCGTCACACCGGTCACAGATCGCCGGCCTCGCGTGATCGGAATCCGTCGGTGCGTGATCGGAGTCCGCTGATGTGTGATCGGAATCCGTCGGTGCGTGATCGGAGTCCGTCCGTGCGTGAGTGGAATCCGTCGCGTTCGGCTGATCGCGACTCGAGGCGTCGCGCTGGAAACTCATCGAGGCTCCCCCTCGAGCGACGGCTGTCGGTCGGTGGTGATACGATTCGGTCGTGCGAGAGCTTTTTGTCTCGGTGGCAGTAATGGAAACATGGCACCCAAGTTCGCGCTTGGAAGCCACACGTCTCGGGTGTCCTACCACCCGGGGCATTTCGTACGCATGCCCCCGCGTCCAATAATTGGAGCGCGTGGCTTCCATCGTGACAGTCTCCCTGTAGAATAATATAATTACTGGTGATTGTCGGAAAAATGGCCATCGCCGAGACCGACCGAACGACGGCGACTCGAGGGAGTCGATCGATCACCCGACCGACGAGGCCCCACGCGGTTCGGAACCGGCCGAAGACGCGTCCGCCGCCCGGACTTTCGTCGTATCCGACGGGACAGATCCGTAATAAAGAGTTTTAGTCCGGTCTTCCGTAGCGACTCGCATGACGGAGTACACCATCGAGTTCGTCGGGACGGGGGAGACGATCACCTGTTCCGAAAAGGAGACGATCTTAAGCCGGTGTCTCGAGGAGGGTATCGCCCAAGAATACTCCTGTCGGGTCGGGATGTGTCTGGCCTGTTCGGCCGAGATTCTCGAGGGAGAGGTCACCCAGCCCGCCGCTCGCGGGCTCACCGAGGAGGAAGCCGAGAACTACGCGCTGACCTGCATGGCCCGCCCGCTTTCGGATCTGAAACTCGAGCGCGGCGTCTACCCGCCGAGCATCGAGGGCGACCTCGAGGCCGAAGGCGGCGAGACGGCGGCAGCCGACGACTGAGGCGCTCTGCTGTTGACTTCGAGTATCAACTTCGTCTCGAGTCTATACCAGCGTACAACCGAGATTGCTTCAAGACATATGTAATGTGATTTGTATTTTGGGATAAATGAAGGTTACTAGAGTAGTCCAAGAGACAGAACTTTAACGGCATCGGGGTGTATCCCTTCAACTCGAGGGAAGAACTTGAAAAATGAAACTACTCCACTCGATGTGACCATTCGGGGTCCGGGAGAGCCGGAGATCGTGGTTGTCAGTGGCATCCACGGCGACGAGACCGGCGGCGTCCGTGCTGTACGCCGTTTGCGGGAGGCAGACCTCGACCTCGAGCGGGGAGTCGCGTTTGTCGTCGCCAATCCAGCCGCAGTCAACGCCGGTGAACGGTATCTGGATTCGGACCTCAATCGCGCATTCCCTGGCAACCCAGCCGGAGATCGCGAGGAGCAACTTGCTGTGCACCTTCGTGAGTTGATTCAGGACCGCACAACACTCTCACTACACGGTACTCACTCACAGCCAACGCCGTTTGCACTCATCCATCGTTCTCAGCCCCGTCAGTTCGATCTTGCAGCGCAGATGCCCGTCCCACACGTCGTCGACCATTGGGGAGTAAACGAGGGAGCGATCACTTCCTGCGGGCTCTCCATCGAGATCGAGGTCGGCCCCCAGGGCACAGAGGAAGCGGCTGTAGCTGCTGAAAACCAAGCCTGTGCATTTCTCAAGCTGGTGGATGCCCTGCCTGGTGAGCCACCCACTGCAGATCCGGATTTCTTCCATATGGCCGACCCGATTCGAAAGCCTCCCGGGATATCCTACGAGATTTACGTCACGAATTTCGAATCGGTCCCAGCGGGAACGGCCTATGCAAGCGTCGACGAACAGGAACTGATCGCAGATGACCCGTTCCATCCGATCTTGATGTCAGCCGACGGGTACTCGGACATCTTCGGCTACAGGGGTGGCAAAATAGCGGAGTCACTCGAAAGAGTCCAAGAAATCTTGCTCAATTAGGAACAAAGTGAAACCACCATGAGTAATAGCCAGAAGGATAATAAATCAATGCAAAAGAGCATAGAAGTAGAATATTGGGTCGTCGATGAGGACGGCGCGCTCACGGACCCAGGGGAACTCACGGAGTATTCGGAGTACGTAGAGGAGGAGTTCGTTTATCCGCTACTCGAGGTGAAAACTCCCCCATGTGAGACGTATTCGGCACTTAGATCGACGTTCGTCGAACTACTAGATGATCTCCTCGTCAAAGCCGACGAACTCGACAAAATGCTCGTGCCGCTCGGGACTCCGATCAACAGTGGGCCAATCGAGGTTCGACCCAGCGAGCGAAGCCGGATACAAAAGCGTGTACTCGGCGACAACTTTGCCTACGCGAAGTATTGTGCCGGGACCCATCTACATTTCGAGAAGCGAAACGTCACAGACCAACTCAACGTACTTGCCAGCCTCGATCCGGCACTGTGTCTGCTCAATTCCTCTCCGTACTTCCAGGGGGACCGAGTTGCAAACAGTGCTCGTGCATATATTTACCGGAAGAAGTGTTATGAATATTTTCCCCTACACGGTCAACTTTGGGATTACGTCAATACCGTCGGACAGTGGGAGAGACAACTCGATCGGCTCTTTGACTCGTTCAAACAGGCGTCCATGAAAGAGGGCGTCACCGAAAACGATATCGATGCCAGTTTCTCCCCACAAGATATCGTTTGGACACCAGTCAGATTACGTGACGAGATGCCAACCGTCGAGTGGCGTGCACCCGACACGTCGCTTCCAAGTCAGATTCTCCGTCTGGGCGAGGAAGTCGGTGACATAATGGAGTTGCTCCATCACACGGAAGTTCGTATTGAAGGCAACACCGGTGAAGTGACAGATGAGAGAATCACGATCCCCGAGTTCGATGCCGTGCTTAACTACGTCGAGGAAGCGATACACGATGGTAGAGAATCAGCAGAGCTCTCTGCCTACCTCGAGCGAATGGGATTCGACGTTCGGGAATACGAGCCACTCACACAGAAAATTGACGGACGTGAGCACGTCACTCTGGACGAAGCCCGCGAGATTCGGCTTCAATACGGTGAACTACTGAGACGAGATGTGGACAACTTGGCTGGAAGTTGACACACTCCCCGCCCTAAACAGTAGACGCCGAACCTACTTTGCGCTGTTGCTGGTAGGGTGGCTATGGTCAAGACGACCGAAGCAAAACAAGTCTGTCGCGCCGCATCTACTGTGAAGTTGGGGGTTTAGCCTTGTAACTTCCATAACCTTCCACCAGTACAGACAAATCCCTCTCGTCTGCCCCCAGTATGGCTGATATCCAAGAAACACGAGCGACGCTGTATCCCTCCCTGCTCGCGCCTCTGGCGCTCGCTGAGGAAGGGGGCTTAGCGTCTCGATTCAGCTAAAGGTACTGGGGATCAATTTCCGTTCGAGAACAGACGGGTGTTAACGGCTTCCGGAGACATCATAAAATATAGCCGACATGGATCCGAACAATCCGCTCTCACCAGACTATCCGTCTGAGACCCCCGATCATTCAGGGAACATCCCAGATGGATAGCCGGTGTGAGAGCGATGTATCGGGAAAACTGTCCGAGATGGCTGGTACACCGAGACGACGCCACCACTCGCTGTACTCGTAGGTGGTGCTGTTCGTCTCGGCAGAAACGCCGATCCCGTAGCGGGATAATGGACTCTAAACGCGAATCTCAGTCGACGAAGTCGATGTCGTCGCCCATCTCCGGCTGGACGGCCTCGCCGTCCGGCCGGCCGTAGATCTGGGGCGACTGGACGCCGGTGACGACGATCATCGTGCGCATGCTTCCCTCGAGGGTCTCGTCGATCGAGGTCCCCCAGATGATGCGGGCGTCGGGGTCGATCCGATCGTAGATCTCCTCGACGACGCCTTCCGCCTCTTCGATGGACATGTCGTTGCCGCCGGTGACGTTGACGAGCGCGGAACTCGCACCGGAGATGTCGACGTCCAGAAGCGGCGAGCGAAGCGCGGTCTTCACCGAATCCTCGGCTTTCGCCTCGGAGTCGGATTCGCCGAGACCGATCATGGCGACGCCGCCCCGTTCCATCACGGTGCGGACGTCGGCGAAGTCTAAGTTGACGAGACCGGGTTTCGTGATGAGTTCGGTGATACCTTTCACCGACCGCATGAGCACCTCGTCGCTCACTTTGAACGCCTGGCGGACCGGCAGTTTGCCGACCGAATCGAGCAGGCGGTCGTTCGGGACGACGATCACCGTATCGGAGACGTCGCGCAAGCGCTCTAGGCCCGCTTCGGCGTTCGTCCGGCGAACCTCGCCTTCCGCCGTAAAGGGTGTGGTGACGATCGAAATCGTCAGCGCACCGGCCTCGCGGGCGGCCTTGGCGACGACGGGAGCCGAACCGGTGCCGGTTCCCCCGCCCAGCCCCGCCGTGACGAACACCATATCGGAGCCGTCGATCGCGTCGTAGATGTCCTGTTGGCTCTCGAGGGCGGCTTCCTCGCCCACTTGGGGCAGGGAGCCGGCGCCGCGGCCGCCGGTTTTCTCCTCGCCCATGAGGATCTTCGTGTCGGCCTCGATCTCGACTAAGTGCTGGACGTCGGTGTTCGCGGCGACGAGTTTCGCGCCGTGGATGCCCTCCTCGTCCATCCGATCGATCGTGTTGCCACCGGCGCCGCCACAGCCGACGACCGTGATGTCGGTCTGGAGGTCCTGGAGAACGTCCTCGAGTTCCTCGTCGGTCATCGTCCCCGATTCTCGGCCGCTCGCTGACTCGTCCGCCGACTGGCCGCCCTCGAGAGCCTCCGCCGGCTCTCCGTCCTCGGCCTCGTCGATGGCGTCGTCGATGAGTGAGTCCATTCTTGAGACCTTCTAAAAGGCGAAGCATAATTACCTTTCCCCTACACGTCAGCCACGTGTCTGACACATTATTGTACGATTACGTATTTGAAATATATCTATTCAATATCTCACTACCCCCACCCGGTATCTGACGGTTACCACCAGGTTCGTGTCATTTCACAGCTGGAAGCGACGCGTTCGATCGACGTGAACGCTCTCGGGCGTGATACGTTCGCCGTCGACGGTGACCGCCTCGCCGTTCGCGAGTTTGCCGAACGCCGGGCCCTCCGAAACGCCCGCCTCCCTGGCCAGTTTCGGATCGAACGCCGTCTCCGCTGTGACGACAGCACCGTCCTCGACAGTAACGGAATCGAACGTCGAAGCGAGGACGTCCGCGAGGGCCTCTCCGATGGCGACCCGCGAGTCGGTGTCGTCCTCGGGAACCGCCACGCGGGAGCCGACGCGACTGCCGCCGTTTTCGGTCGCAAAAGCGACGACGCGGGACGCAACGATCTCACGCACCTGTTCGGCGTCGATCCCCTCCGCAACGTCGACGAGGTCGGTCGGGAGATCGATCACCGCGATCGAGGACGCGGTTCGCTCGCCAAAGCGGGTCCCGTCCTCGATGGCGCCCAGGTGGGTTTCGACCGCCTCGACGAGCGTGAGCGGTCGATCGCCGACCTCGCGAAGCCAGGTCTCGCTGACGAGCCGGTATCCCATCCCCTCGATCGTCTCCGCGAGGACGGGTCGGTCGTCGTCGATCACCGCGAGTTCCGTCTCGCTCGCCGCGAAGACCGCCTCGAGGACGTCGACGTGTGCCGACGGGTGGCCCAGTTCCTTGAGCGCCCAGTCGGGAACGACGTGGCCAACGGCCCACGGCGTCTCGCGGACGATCCGTTCGAACCGGGGTGCGTAGTGGTTGCCGCCGAAGCCGACGACCTGCCGGCGCGAAATCGTGTCGCCATTCCCGCGGCCCGTCGGCCCGACCCCGATCGGTTCGGCGTGGGGCGAGACGCCCCGAAGCTCGAGGATCGCACGGGCGACTGCCTCCGCGCCCTCGGGGTCGTCCCACTGCTCGTCGTCGCTCCCCAGTTCGGCGAACAGCGACGGACAGCCGACGTCGGTCGGGCCGTGGTGGGTACACTCCATCCCGACCCCGTAGCCGTCGGGAGCGTGATCGTCGAACGCCTCGAGCAGGCGGACGAGGGCGTTCGGGCAGGCTTCGGCGACGGCGAAATCGTCGCCGCCGTACTCCGCCGGGCCGACGTTGCCCGTGAAGTGGCCCGTCAGGAGCGGGCCGGTGTCGCCGGCGTGGCGCGAGGCGAAGACGAGCACGTCGGGATCGCAGTCGAACGCCTCGACCGGTCGCTCGAGGTCGAGATGGCGGTCCGCAAACGAGCGAAGTTCGAACCCGTCCGTTCGGTAGTAGGTCCCACCTCCGTCGTCGTCCGGGCGGCTCTCGTCGGTTAGCTCCGTCCAGGACTCGAGGTCGCGAAGCCGATCGCATATGTGCGTCGACGCCCGATCGGCCCTGCTCTCGACGATCGCGATGGCGCTCATATCCGGTCTCCGGGGCCGACCGCGTTAAATAGCCGGATTTTCGCTGAGATGGTCCAGCGCGATTTCAACGGCGTCTCGAGGCCGCTGGATCAGGGCAATAGGAGGAAGACGAAGACGCCATAGCCGGCGAGGAGGATCGCCCCGTCGATCCGCGAAAGGCGCCGACCGTAGCCCATCATCGCGACGAGGACGAGCGTGAAGACGAGCAGGAAGGGGAATTCGAACCGGAGCGTCTCGGGCGCGATCGAAATCGGGGTGATGATCGCGACGATACCGAGGACCGCGAGGACGTTGTAGATGTTCGAGCCGACCACGTTGCCGATCGCAAACGCCGTCTCGCCGCGGGCGGCGCCGACGACGGAGGCCGCGAGTTCGGGAAGTGAGGTACCGAGCGCCAACACGGTGAGCCCGATAAACAGCTCCGAAAACCCGAGCGCCGAGAGCAGATCCGTCCCGCCGACGACGAGCCATCGCGAGCCGAGGACGAGCGCGAGTAACCCGCCGAGGACGAGCGCAACGTCCCGACTCCGGATCCCCTCCCCGCCGGCGGGTTCGTCGGTGATCGGCGCCGAGTCCGTACCGACGGAGTACACCAGATACGCCGTGAATCCGGCCAGGACGAGCAGGAAGATCACTCCCTCGAGACGGCCGATGACGCCGTCGGCGCCGAGGACGACGAGCAAGACGGCAGCGAACACCATGAACGGGACGTGGCGTCGCATGACCCGTTCGGTCACCGAGAGCGGTTTGACGAGCGCCGCGGCGCCGAGGACGAGTCCGATGTTCGCCACGTTCGAGCCCAGGACGGCACCGAGTCCGACGTCCGTCGAGACGTCGAGCGCGCCGATGGTCGCGACGAACAGCTCGGGCGCAGTCGTCGCGAACGCGATCACCGTCACGCCGACGGTCGCCGCGCGGAGCCCGATCCCCAGTGCGAGCCGCCCTGCGCCGGCGACGAGCAACTCCGCGCCCGCATAGAGGGCGATCGCTCCGACAGCGAGGAGGACGACGGCGCCGCTCGTCCCCGAGAGCATGGCGGCGACTACTCGAGAGGGACCTAAAAGCGGTCCGAAACAAGTGCCGTGGAGGGGAGCAGATCACGGCTGAGTTGCTGACTGGCGGCCAAGCCGGTAACCGGCGGCTGAGCGGACTACTGGTAGCAGAGCGGACTACTGGTAGCAGAGCGGACTACTGATTGCCAAGCCAATTTCCGGCGGCTGAACCGATTACGGGCGACTACGAGAACGAATCACGCGCTCAGATCCCGTTCGACGTCGTCATCCGGTTCGAAAAGATCTCGAGAATCGACCGTGCTCCCGCCGTATATACTCCTTGTGACCAGAAGTACTTAAAGAAAGGATCGGATCTTCGGTCGAAGACGACCGCGCACCGTCGACGGTGACCGTTTGTGTGTTCCGAGTGATGTATCCGGGACGTCTCGACACTCGAGAACGGTATCGAGAGCATCAGGTGCACCGGTGGTATCCATTATTTTCCGATAGGAACCAACCACATATATCGGTCGAGTACTCAATCAAATGGTATGGATGTCGACAGGGGTACGAAACCGGAGATACTCGATGCCGCCTACTGCGTACTCGTCGATGCAGGCTACGCCGAGTTCACGACGCAAGCCGTCGCGGACGCCGCGGGTGTGAGCCAGTCGCTGGTCCACTACTATTTCGACACGAAACAGGGACTGGTTTGCGAGCTGTGGAGGTACGGACTGGATCAGTTGACGGACAAGGTCGAACGCCGCGCAGAGGCCGACGACCCCCGCGATTGGGTGCTCGAGACGTGATCACGTACGATCACCAGGTTCGCCACGAGTACTTTGCGAACGCGATCGACGACGGGATCGAGGCGGGCCCGTTTCGATCGGTCGATTCCAACGCGTTCGCCGGGTTGATCCTCGCGGCGATCGCGTCGGTACAGGCCCAGATCGCCATCTTCGGCGAAGGCGCCGAAACCGAACCGATCGTCGCCGCCATCGAGACGGTGATAACCGAGTATCTCGTACTCGAGGACGAGTCGTCGTGAGGCGAGACGACGACGTGTTTTACGGCCGCGCCGGATCCCGTCACGACCGGGTCGCAGAACTCGCTCCCGAGCCGGGGATCGTCGTGGGCCGTGTTACTGGAAGACACACCACCAGTAACGGGATAACCCACCCGCGAGCACACGGTTGTATGTTCACGTACGATCCCCGATCGTCGGCGAGGTCAGTTCCGGTCCAGTCGACGACCGCGGGCGTATCACATCGGCCCTCCCGCGTGTTCGAGGCCGCCTCCGAACGCGAGTGATCTCGCGTGTCGGAGGGAACAACATTCGATCCGCCGGATCACGTCGACACCCCCCTGTGGTTGTTGATCCGGCGCTACGCCCGCCCCCACGCGCTCCGGTACAGCCTCGCGGCCGTCGGGACGTTCATCGCTCAGATCCCCCAGCAACTCCCGGCGCTCGTGATCGGCGTCGCACTCGACGCGATTCTCCTCCGGGAGACGCCGTACGCGATCCCGCTCGTTCCGGACGCCTGGATTCCGACGACCACGTCCGGACAGGTCCAGTTCACCGTCGCCATACTCGTCGCCGCCTACGCCGTCGACGGCGTCGTGAGCTGGCTCGCCGGCCGACTCGAGGGAACGGCTCGACTCCGGACGCTCCACGAGATCCGGGTCGACACCTTCGAGGCCGTCGCGGGTCACGAGATGGCGTTTTTCGACCGCCACCAGACGGGCGACGTCATGAGCGTGCTCAACAACGACGTCTCCAACATGAACGGGTTCGGGAGCGACGTCTATCAGGGAATTCGGCTCTCGATGCAGGTGCTGGTCGCGTTCGCGTTCATGATGACGATTCACGTCCCGCTTGCGGCGCTGCTGGCGGTCATGCCGCTTCTGTTCGTCGGCCTCTGTCGCTGGTACATGATCCGCGTCGAGCCCCGATACGAGCGGGTCCGCGAGAGCGTCGGCCGGGTAAACGCGCGCCTCGAGGACAGCATCGAGGGCATCGCGACGGTCAAAGCCTTCGCGCGTGAAGACACGGAACGGGATCGACTCCAAGCCGCCTCGCGGTCGTACCTCGATCGAAACTGGTCGGTGATCCGGCTTCGGCTCGTCTTCAGCGTCGCGAGCTGGATCGTCGCCTCGTTCGCGTTCGTCGGCCTGTTCGCGGTCGGCGCCACCCTGATCGTCGCCGGCACGCCGTCGTGGTTCGGCGGCTCGCTGACTGCGGGGGCCCTCCTCACGTTCCTGATGTACAGCAAGTCGTTCTACCAGCCGATCAGACAGCTCATGCTGGACGTCATAGACAGCTACGAGGACGCGTTGGCCTCGAGCAAGCGCATCGTCTCGGTGCTGGAGGGGGACCATCCCGAGCGGGACGAGGGCCGAGAACTGACGGTCCCCGAGGGCCGCGTCGAGTACGACGACGTCTCCTTTACCTACGCGGGGGCCGACGAAGAAACGCTGACCAACGTGAGCGTCACGGCCGAACCCGGATCACTGGTCGGCATCGTCGGCCCCACGGGAGCAGGAAAGTCGACGCTGACGAAGCTGCTCTTTCGGTTCTACGAGCCGGACCGGGGTGCGATCCGGATCGACGGCACCGACGTCCGAGACGTCTCCCGACGAAGCCTGCGCGAACATCTCGGCTACGTCTCCCAGGATCCGTTCCTCTTCTACGGGACGGTGCGGAAGAACATTTCGTATGGGGTTCACGAGGTCGACCGAAGGGAGACCTCGGATAGAGTGAGCGGAGAGGAACGATCCGCGAGCCGCGAGACCGACTATCAGGAGGTCTCGGATAGCGCGAGCGGGGAGCGCGAGGCACAGCGTGCCTCGAGACCTGTCGACCACGCAGACGTCGTCGCCGCCGCGAAACTCGCGGGCGCCCACGAGTTCATCACCGACCTCACCGAGGGCTACGATACCCAGGTCGGTGAGCGCGGCGCGAGCCTCTCGGGTGGCCAGCGCCAGCGGATCGCCATCGCGCGGGCGATTCTGAAAGAGCCCGACGTCCTCGTTCTCGACGAGGCGACGAGCCACGTCGACAACGAGACCGAACGTCAGATCCAGCAAAGTATCGACGCGACGGCGGGCGAACAGACGACGATCGCGATCGCTCACCGATTGTCGACGGTTCGCAACGCCGATCTGATCCTCGTCGTCGACGACGGCGAGATCGTCGAGCGCGGCACCCGCGACGAACTCGTCGCCCAGGACGGCCTCTACGCCGATCTCTGGCGGGTGCAGGTCGGCGACCTCGAGGCCGTCTCCGAGGCGTTCCTCGAGCGCGCCCGTGCCCGC
Organism: Natrarchaeobius versutus; assembly: GCF_041205745.1. Classification (NCBI taxonomy): domain Archaea; kingdom Methanobacteriati; phylum Methanobacteriota; class Halobacteria; order Halobacteriales; family Natrialbaceae; genus Natrarchaeobius; species Natrarchaeobius versutus. Next base: position 44,683 of record NZ_JBGFCC010000012.1, read on the forward strand.
GTGGGCGAACCCGATCGGCGGCGCGTCGCGGGAGAGGCCGAGACGACCGAGGAGGTGTCACGATGAGCGACGACTCGAGTCGTGAGGGCGAAGGCGAGATCGCGGCCGCCGCCGACGAGCGGTGGCCGCTTGCCGCCCTGGTCCGCGAACACGGCCGCGGCGACCTGAAGTGGCTCGGCCTTGGTACCGCCACCTCCGTCGGCTCGCAGTTTCTCTCGAACATCGACATGTTGATCATCGGGCTGGCGTTCGACGCGATGTTCAACGACGAGCCGTACGCACTGTTCCTGGTGCCCGACGCCTGTATTCCGGCCGATCCGGCGGGACAGCTCCTGTTCACGGTCGCGCTGCTGGCAGGGGTGAAGGTGATCGACATCGGCCTGTCCATCTTCTCGCTATGGGCCCTGTTTCTGTTCGGCCAGCGCACCTTGTACCGCATCCGGGTCGCCGCCTACGACCACGTCCAGCGCTTGGACGCCGGCTTCTTCGACGACCAGCGGACCGGCGAGGTGATGAGCGTGCTCAACAACGACGTCAACTCCGTAGAGGAGTCGCTGACCCACGGCCCGAACCTGGCCGTCTTCGCGACGACGGTCTTCGTCAGTTCGATGCTGTACATGCTGATCCTGAACTGGCGGCTGGCGTTGCTCTCGCTCGCGCTTGCACCGATCATCGCCGTCGTCAACCGCTGGTTCAGCCGTCGCCACGAGCAGCGAAACGACGAAGTGCGCGAGGAGACCGGCATCCTGAACGCCGTACTCGAGACGAACGTCAGCGGAGCCGGGACGGTCAAGGCCTTCGGCGGCGAGCGCTACGAGACCGATCGGGTCACCACCGCCTCCGATGCCCAGCGCGAGGCGTCCTGGAACGCCCACCTCGTCGGCGTCCTCCACCAGCCGTCGATGCGGTTGCTCGCGGGCGCGGCGTTCGTCCTCACGCTGTTCGTCGGCACGGAGTGGGTCCTCGACGGCCGGTTCTGGATCTTCGCCGGAACGATCACCGCCGGCGAACTCATTCCGTTTCTCTTCTACACCCAGCGGCTCAGCCAACCGATGCGAATGGTGGCGTGGGTGGTCGGCCTCTACAAGGGCGGGAAAGCGGCCGCAAAGCGCGTCCTCGGCCTCCAGCGACTCGACCCGCCCCGCGAGGACGGCGACGTCGACCTCGAGAACCCACGCGGCGCGGTCAGCTACGAGAACGTCACGTTCGCGTACGGCGAGAGTACTGACGGGACAGATGGCGAGACGGGTGGAGTGGACGGCGAGAGCGGCGAGGCGGATGGCGACGAGGCGGACAGCGGCGAGGGAGAGAGCGACGAGCCGGTCCTCGAGGACGTCTCGTTCGACGTCGAGCCCGGCGAGACGATCGGCCTGGTCGGCCAGACCGGCGCCGGCAAGTCGACGCTGCTGAAGCTCCTGCTTGCGTACTACGATCCCACCGAGGGCCGGGTTACGGTCGACGGCCACGACCTCCGGGAGTGCTCGCGGTCGTCGCTTCGCGAGTCGATCGGGTACGTCCGACAGGATCCGTTCCTGTTTTCGGGGACGGTCCGGGAGAACATCGCGTACGGTGTGAGCGAGGCCGACAAACGGTCGACCGCCGATGGCGGTTCGAACCGCGACGTCTCGGACGAGGCGATCGAGGCCGCCGCCCGCGAGGCCGGTGCCCACGAGTTCATCACCGAACTGGACGACGGCTACGACACCGAAGTCGGCCAGCGCGGCGTTCGGCTCTCGGGCGGCCAGCGCCAGCGGATTGCCATCGCGCGCGTCCTGCTGACGAATCCCTCGATGTTCGTCTTCGACGAGGCGACGAGCCACGTCGACAACCGCACCGAAGTGCTAATCCAGCGCAGTCTCGAGCGACTCACCGCCGACAAGACGACGTTCGTGGTCGCCCACCGCCTCTCGACGGTGCGAAACGCCGACCGCATCCTCGTCCTCGAGGATGGCGAGATCGTCGAACGCGGAAGTCACGACGAGTTGCTCGAGCGCGACGGCGTCTACGCCGACCTCTGGCGGGTGCAGGTCGGCGAAATTGACGTCGGGACGCGGTGATCGCGTCGATAATCGGCCGATCTTCGGGAGGGAGGACGAACGAAAACGTCGGTCGTCGGCGACTACACCGAGTGCCGCGGCTCGAGAATCGAAGACGCGAGAGAAACCGACTTCCCGTCGTATCTTCACCTTGTAACCAGAGGCACTTAAAGGAATTCGGAAACATCCACAGCAATCTCCGCCGCGGAAATATAGTGAAATACGATGTGTTGAGGTACCTTTAACTCGTTGGCTAGCAAACCAACGAGTAGAGGATGGGTCCAGATGCAGACGAGTTCGATGGATACGAGCGAGCCAATGTGTACGACGACGGGACAGTCGTCCGGATCTCGATTCGACGATCCTCGGATGATGCCTACCCGTCCGGTTGGCGCTACACGTTCCATTACGGATCGCTCGTTCCAAACGAAGAGACCCTGGAGGATGGGACTATCCGCCGGTACGACAACTCCCACGAGGACACAAAGGGACACGAACTTCATGCTGCCCCAGATCCTGATCCAGAAATTATCGAGTTTCCTGGGATCGAACCACTGTACGAACGCTTCTGGAACGAAATTCCGAAACCAAAATTCGGCCCTACCACAGAGGACTGATACCCATGACTGCAACTAACGTGCTCCTGGTGACGATCGACGGTGGCACAGACATCTACAAAGAAGGCTTCGAGGCAATCCAGTCGCTGAAAGAGGATGAACCCATCGACAAACCCGCCACGCTCACCGTTCCCGACGAGAAAGTGCTGGGAGAGATCTTTAACGAGCGTACGTACGCACTGCTTCGAGTGATCCGCGAAGAAGAACCCTCGAGTATCCGTGAAACTGCCGATCTCGTCGATCGGGATAAAAAGAACGTCCACGAAGAACTGACTCGTCTGGAAGCACTCGGCGTTATTCGATTTGATGACGATGGTTACGCCAAGCGGCCCGTCTTCCCCTATGACAATCTCTTTATCACTCCATTCCGGAAAAACTCCTCGTCGTCTGCAGTGGCGTAATTCCATTGTCAGTGTCGCGTCGCTAGCAGTAGATGGGAGCGCGATTCTTTATCCAGGATCATATCTGAAACTAAAACGCAGTAACTACGTGCGCTTACTGACCGCCCTTCAACGTGTACGTGTCCGCGAGCGAAGCGAGCGGTTCACCGCCGGAGCGGGGTGAAACCCCGCGACGGCGGCCTTTTGGCATCAACGGGTTTTGCCGGAGGTTGAGGCTGGCGTCGAAGACGCCAGCCGATTCCCCCGGTAAAAGAGGTTGCTGTGCGTATCGTTCGTCGGAACGTCGCGAAGAAGGTATTAAACCGTTCGACGACACCTCAACAGCCCCTGAAATGATTCGGAAGCCGCGTTCGCGGACGCCCGCGCCACCCCCGGCAGTCGAGACATCCGCGGGTCGACGCCGGGCGCGGCGTCGAGGTGATCGGACGGCCGAAGCCACGACGCGGCCCCTTGAGCGAACGCGACAAGGCATCCATCGACGACCGGCCGCCACGAACCGGTTTCACCCGACGGCTGGCCGCCGAACGTGTCGACGGTCTCCGGCGGAGTCACCCCTCGGAGAGACGGCTCTCCCGTGACAGATCCGTAGAACAGCGCCTCGAGACGCGCAGTTACTCGACGCACTCGGGCGGTTTCTCGTGCGGGACGTCTACACTACCCGTGACACTACACGTGACAATTCGGTCAGCCCGGAAACTCCTTATCAGAGTGTAATCGTAGCGCGATACCATTGATTAGGGCCAGTAGGAGGATCATCACCGACAGCGCTACTACTATGAATACCAGTACTTCGACGACGTGCGCCGGGTTGATCAAAATCGTAGTAGCCACAACACCGAAGAAGATCCCTGGAAGGAGTGCGGTAAGAGCGATCGATATATTGACTATGAAGCTATCCCAACTGTGGAATGCGACGGATAGTATCTTCGTCATTTTGGACTAATTAGTTCGTGTGCAGCGAATGTTCCCGCCACTCAGACTACTACCCGGACCACACCTGACGGACTCTTCACCAGTTATTCCTGCGTCTGCTGGATGATCTGGTGCAGCATCAGAGGCAACTAACTGTCTGAGTTGGTAGAGTATCGTATGGAACCTGCTTTGGAGGGACATGTGCTCACGTCAATATATAAGAAAATAGACATTTAAGGGTTTGGACACACTATCCATTTCTGCTCAGTACACCAGCTGTACGTATCGAATTAGAGAACCTGCGTGGTTGGTGCGAGGGCTGCTCTATGATCCCTGGTGGTGCAGTAGTGGTCGACACGTTGCACTCGAGAACCCACTCGTCCAGCTCGGAGCGATCACTCGAGAGTCGAACCCCGTCCTCGAGTGCGGTGGCTCGAGGATCGAAGACGTGTTAGAAGCCGACTTCCCGTCGTATCTTCACCTTGTGACCAGAAGCACGTAAAAAAACTCGAGTGGTGGTCGGTGGACCCCGCGTCTTCAGCCGAGGTTCGCCTTGAGCGCCGAACCGCGATCTCTCTGCGCGCTTCGTCGTGTTGTCCCGGTGTGGTAGTGGCGATTCGAGAACCGATCGTCGTCGGTCACTCCGAAAGCTCGTTCTTCTCGACTTCCGTGACGATCACGTCCCAGTCGGGATGTTCGGCTCCATTCCGACACTCGAATCCGCCTTCCACGTCGATTCCACCCTCGTAGGCCCTGCGAAGGAGGGTTTTCAGCTCCGCGTTCAATTCCTCCTTCGACGTAACCGAGGGCTCCTCGGAAGTCATCGTCCCGTGCCCCGTTCGTTTTTCTCCGCTGTGAGTTCGTGTTCCGGTGAGATGGAGATCACGCCGTAGCTGTGTACGGTTATCGCGTGCCCCTCGTGCGTGAATGCGACGTGAGAATCTCCGTTCGCTCCGTTTCGAACGCGGACGAGTGCATCTAATTCGTCGGGATCGAGCGTAGAATAGAGTGGGTCCAGTTCTACCGGACCAGTGTCCATTGCATCCGCCAGCGTTGCGATAACAGCCACGCTCGCGGGCGTCTTCTCCTGATCGAATTGTGTGCGAACAGTCCCAGATTCCTGAACGTACTCGACCGCTTCGACTCCAACCCCAGATACCGTTGTGTCCATTCTGCCTGATTCTAGCCGTCTGTGTCGGTTCAACGAGTGTACTGATTATACAGAGGGTTTAAATAGAACATCTGCTCGAGCGGTCACAACGAACTGGTAAGCGTCGCTCCAATGAGGCGTCGGTGGCCGCGTCGAAGACGTGACGATAGTGATTGCTGGGTGATGCCGAGTTCGTCAGCGACCTCCTCGAGTGACGTCTCGCGTGGGGTGTCGAAGTAGCCCCGTTCGTAGGCCAATATCAGCGCCTCGCGTTGGGTCTCGGTCAACTCGTAGCCCTCCCCCCGGATCGGGAGCATGGCGTGGACGGCGGTGATCGCGATCTCGATATCGGTTTCCTGACAATAATCTCGAAACTCGGCGATTTCCTCCTGACCCTCGGCGCGCACCTCGAATCGCCACTCGTCTTTCGTCCCGATTCCGGAGAGCACGACGACGTTGGCCTTGGCAAGCGCACTCAGGATACCGAAGTATTCTTGGTCCCACTCGGCACGCATGAGATACTCGTCTTCGACGCTATCGACCAGTCGGATATTGCTCACGCCAGCGTGTCGTTCGAACGATGCTTCGATGTCCTCCGCTTTCGCACCGCGGACCCAAAAATACGGGACAATCAGCGTCTCGTGTGGAATGAGTCGTTCCAGTTCGACGGTCACTCCCGGCAAGTTCTCGAAAATACTCCCCAGCGGAAACTCCTCCGTCGGACTCGTAAACTCCATTACAGTCGCCATACGAAAGCCTTCGTCTGACGGACGAATAACCGACGTGGGTGATATGCCATGGCTTCGAGACGCGCCAACCCACCGGTGATCGCCGGAATATATAGTACACGTCGAAAGTCATTGCCCACCCCGTCACGAACATCGGCGGCCAGCCTCGGTAATGAGGCCGAGGCTGGCTGCCTGGCTGTGACGGGGTGTACATCGTTTCAACGAGTACTATAGTAACAACTGAAACGATGTACACACCGCTCGCAGTCATTGCCCGGAGACCGACCCGATTGGGTAGTCTCCGGGCGGATTATCGCGAGCGGGTGTGCGATGACGTTCAGTGGCGACTATAGTGTGCGCTGCGAGCGGGGTGTACGTCTGGTATCACAGCCCCATGGTACACCAAGTCACCTCCTTTTGTACGACCGAGCAATCTAGTTTTACAAGCGAGTATGAGTGTGATAACGGAGGTTCGCATCCCATCCGATGATTTCGAACTCGGCCAAATCCTCAGTCTCGAGCAGGCGTCGGCCGTCGAACTCGAAACGCTCGTCCCGAGTGGGGACGCTACCGTGCCGCTCTTCTGGGTCTACGAACCGGTCGGAAACGGTTTTCTCGAGACCGTCGAACGCTATCCAACTGTCAACAACGTCACGGAGGTGGACGCCTTCGACGACCAGACGCTGTTCAGGATCGACTGGGATGCGACCCAGGACCACCTTTTTCAGTGTATCTTGGAACACGACGGGCAAATACTGAGTGCGACTGGGGCACCCGAAGGGTGGAATTTCGAGATCCGATTCTCAGACCGCGAGGCGTTGAGTCAGTGCCAGGACTGTTGTGAGGACGCACACATCTCCCTGAAGATAACCCGAATATACAATCCAACGACCCCCGAGGCTGGACCGTGGTACGGCTTGAGCCAGCCCCAACGAGAGGCGCTGACGCTTGCCGTCCAAATGGGATACTACGACATACCACGAGGCTGTACGACCGCGGAGCTAGCCGACGAGCTCGGGATTTCAGATCAGGCAGTGACGGAACGACTGCGTCGTGCCATTGGTACGTTCGGGAGGTACGCACTTCTCACTCCCGAGTCAGCGACGAAAGTGGACTGATCGATCCCATGACACACAATGGAGCAGAACCAGACAGTTGGGCCGACGCTAGGTGAGTATGGACGAGAATAGAGAGCTGGGGACACGTGATATGCAGTCAATTGGGGGGGTTTCCGACTCTTCAGGGCACGAGAGACCGATCTCTCCCGATACGATTCTGCCGGCAGTAGCGAACGAACACCGACGCGCCATCCTCGACGCGTTGGACAACGCATCCGAGAAGACACTGGAATACGACGTGCTCGTCGATCGCGTTGCAGACCGGGTTCGAGACGAAAACGCGAAACGGGAGTCGGACGAACACCGGCGACGTATCCGGATCGCACTCCACCATACCCACCTTCCAAAACTGAAAGACGCTCGGATAATCGACGATGAGGCTGAAACGGATACGATCCGGTTCGTTGGCGGTGAACTGGAACGAAATCTCCTGACGCTGGTCGAAGCGTACGACGGCCACGAGTGATACGGATTACTGTAACGGTTTACCGGCGCAACCGCCGCATGGATCGTGGTTGCGCCGGAAATGACTGACAGTGAACCGTATGAGGTGTGATCGAGTAGCTCCAGTTTCGAACCACTCTCCAACCCGGCGCGATCGCTCGAGAGTCGAACCCACCCTCGAGCGCCGCGACTCGAGAATCGAAGACACGAGAGAAAACTCCCCGTCGTATCTTCAGCTTGTGACCAGAGACACGTAAAGGAACCCGGCGCTCGAGGGTGTGTTACTCGTTCGCGAGGAAAGAAGACGACGGCTCTCGAGCATCCGCGCGCGAGTACCCCCGGCTCGAGTCAGCCGTCGGCGTGCGATTCGGACGATGCGAGATTCGGAAGCCGCGTTCGCGGACACCCGCGCCACCCCCGGCGGTCGAGGCGTCCGCGGGTCGACGCCGGTCGGGCGTCGCGGCGAACCGGACGGCCGGGGGCCACGACGCGGCCGCTCGAGCGAACGCGGCGAGGCGTCCGTCGACCGACCGCCGAACGCGTCGGCGGCCGCCGGCGGGTCGCCCCTCGGAGAGACGTCTCCCCCGTGACGGATCCGTAGAACGGGGCCTCGAGACGCGTCGCTCCCCGACGCAGTCGGGCGGTTTGTCGTGCGGGACGTTTATGTCCCGCGAGCGGATACGCAATCATGGCTTCGGCCGCACGGTGGAAGCCACGTCTCGGGTGCCCTTATCACCCGGGGCATTTCGGCGCATGCCCCTCGCGGCGGTTAGAGACGGTGACTTCCAGAGTTGAGTATCACGCATAGAGGCTTATATCTACTGGTGATTTCCTCGAGAAAAAGAGCGTCTCGAGCGAAACGTGGCGCGAGGGAGTCACGGAGCGCTTCCTCCGGTGTTAATTCATTCACTTCGATGGCGAATTGGTCGATTCGTAGGTATGCTGATTGAACGGTTCACTCACCGGAGTCGATGTGGCGATGAGCCGTTCTGCTATCGTGGCAACGGGGAGTAGCCACGTCCTCCCCAACCGATTCGCTCCCGCTGGTCGCTCATCCCTCACACGGGTTCGGTCGAGCATCCTCCCGTTCGGTCGGCCGCTCGACAGCGCGCGCCACCGCACGTGGTTAGCCAGGTGCGGAACGGTAACTACACAGCCTGTACTGACTGCTGTGACCGTTCGACTGTGGGAAGAACTGGACAATCGTCGCGGTTACTACAGCGTTCAAATCATAGAGATAGTCTAAGTAATTATTATCCTATTTTAAGGATATCTTTACCTACGACCTACCTAATATATCGACATGAAACGGCGAACGGCCCTTATTGGTACCGGGCTTGCAGCGACAACTGCACTCGCTGGCTGTCTCGATAGCGTTCCAGGAATCGCGCGTGATACCGAGTTCGAAGAGGTAGATGCGGAGTTGGCCATCGAGGACCCACCGAACGTGACCGTCGATGATGGGACCGTCATCGTCGAAGGCACCATCCAGTACGGTTCGAGCAGTTGCGGAACAGTCGAACTGGCTCATACAGAATATGGAGAGCGAGAACGCCGGCTCGATCTCCTTATCGTCGCTGAGACTGAACCGAGTTGGTTGCCTCGTGGCTGTACGGACGACCTCGTCGAGACAGGATACCGCGTCGAGGTTCCGGCCAGCGATAGCCTCCATTTCGTCGCCGTCACCGAACATCACGTCTTCGGTGAGGCGTACTCGACGACCCTCGATGTTACCGAGTGATGGGCAGTACACGTACTGTGATAGTTCAACTGATCTCGCCGATACGCTACGCTCACGGACTCGCTCGTCTCGTCCAGCCCGGCGCGATCGCTCGAGAGTCGAACCCACCCTCGAGTGCCGTGGCTCGAGGATCGAAGACACGAGAGAAGCCGGCTTCCCGTCGTATCTTCACCTTGTGACCAGAGATACTTAAACGAACGCGGCGCTCGAGTCCACGTCGCGAGACTCCCGTTCAGCTGAAACCCGAAAACAGGTATTTACGACTCGAGACGCATCGGCTGACGTTGGCGGTACGTAAGCGTCCGCCATACCCATTCGACCGGGCCGAACCGGAAGCGGCCCAACCACCACACCGACAGTGGAATCTGAATCGCCCAGATCAGCACGACCACTCCCAGTAACTCCAGGTATCCCAACTGACCGAACAACCCGAGTCCGTACCCGTAGAAGATCGACGTTGCGATGACGGTTTGGAGCAGATAGTTCGAGAACGCGGTCCGACCAACCGCGGCCAACGCGTGGACGGCGAGTCCGTCGCGGAGCCACCGGCAGAGCAACATAATCCCCGCGAGGTAGCCGGTTGCAAGGAACAGTGCACCCCAGTAATTGAACTGGAACGCGAGCGTAAGGACCGGGATCGTCTCCCAGGCAAACGCCTCTCGGAGCCACACCCCGACGAGGACGAGTGCAAGTCCGAAGCCACCCGCGACAACGAGGAGGTGTTTGTAAAAGCGTGTGCTCCGCTGATTGGAGATGACACCCCACTTGTAGAGTGCCATTCCGATGATCATCATTCCACCGAGCATCCAGAACGCCTCGAAGACGAACCCGAGCGTGTGAAACTCGAGGATGACGGGGATGCGATGAGCGACCTGATCGAGCCAGCCGCCTCGATAGATCTCGAGTTCCCGTTCGGGCGAGAATCCCGCGCCGAACGCAGCGAGGAGCTCTCCCTCGAGCTCGGCCCGCCCATCCTCCGAGAAGGAGAGATATCCCACTCCCGTCAAGAGGTACAGCATGGATGGAATCGAGAACATAGCGGTGCCGAGTATGAGCTGACGGCTGGGCCGCCATCGCCACACCCAGACCACGAGGAACCCACAGAGAGCGTAGAAGACGAGGATATCGCCGTACCACAGCAGGTACGCGTGGCCCAGCCCGATGACGAGCAACCAGAACGTCCTGGAGAAGTGTAACCTCCGGCCGGGCTGGCCCTTCCGCTCTTTCGATTCCAGAAAGAGGACCATCCCGGCACCGAACAGGAACGTAAACAGGGTCACGAACTTCTGTTCGAAGAACACGTGGCTGACCGCCCACGCGAGGTAGTTGGCGCCGGTAAAGTCGCCGTAGAGGGTTGGATTGAACTGCGCGATCGTCGGCATCCCGAACAACCAGATGTTGATGACCAGAATCCCGAGCAAGGCAAACCCACGGAGGGCGTCGAGGGCGACGATCCTGTCAGCGGGGGCCGTTGGACCAGATTCGTCTGAGCCCGGTGTCGTCTCCGGATTACTGGACGTATTCCTCGGCATGAAAACAGTCTATTTTCACGATAGTAAAACCCGTTTGATCTGCACCAGCGACTCTCTGGGTGTTGTACGTCGTTTTTGCCTCGCCAGTTGACGTATGGGTCAGACGGTACTGCGATAGATCGCTCACCTGCAAATATCGAAAGGGAGGGGCTTCGTAGTCGGTGTGAGGGGCGTTCTATGACTCCTTGGTGGTGCGATAGCTATGGTCCGATCGTCGTGTTGCGCTCGAAAACCCACCCGTCCAGCCCGGAGCGATCGCTCGCGGGACGAACCCCACCCTCGAGCGCTGTGGCTCGAGGATCGAAGACACGAGAGAAGCCGGCTTCCCGTCGTATCTTCACCTTGTGACCAGAAGTACTTAAAGAGGCTCGAACGACCGGGTGAAGGAGCCAGCGGTGTGCGCGGAGGGGTCGCCGCGAGCGCGAACCACGACTCCCCTCTCCGTCGAGGTGCCCCTTCCGAAAGGCCTAATCGCCCGCTGGCCCGAGTACGGCCAATGAGTCACCAGCTTCCGGACGTGCAGGCGACGTCACCCGACGTCACCGTCGGTCTGAGTCAGGTCGGCGTCACCGGCGTCGAAAAGCTCGTCAAGATCGCCCGCGAGGACAAGCGCCCGCTCGTCTTTACGGCGGAGTTCGAGGTCTTCGTCGACCTCCCCGCCTGGCGAAAGGGCGCGGACATGAGCCGCAACATGGAGGTTATCGACGAGATTTTAGAGGACGCGACCCGCGAAGAGGCCTACCGCGTCGAGGAGGTCTGTGGCGACGCCGCCGAACGCTTACTCGAGAAACACGACTACACCTCGAAGGCCCAGGTCTCGATGGAGGCGGAGTTCATGCGCCGCGAGCAGACGCCGGCAACCGACCGCGAGACTCAACACACCGTCGACATCGTCGCCGCCGCGACGGCGACCGACGCGGGTACCCGCGAGGAGATCGGCGCGAAAGTGACGGGAATGACCGTCTGTCCGTGCTCACAGGGGATGTCCGCCGCGCGGGCGAAACAGACGCTCGAGGATCTCGACGTCGACGAAGAGACGATCACCCAGTTCTTAGAGGAAGTCCCACAGCCGGGCCACTCCCAGCGTGGACACGCGACACTGACCGTCGAGGCCACCGGCGACCCGAACGTCGACTTGAACGACGTCATCGATATCGCCCGCGACGCGATGAGCGCGCGCATCTACAACCTCGCGAAACGCCCCGACGAGGATCACATGACCTTCGCGGCCCACTCGGACGCGAAATTCGTCGAAGACTGCGTGCGATCGATGGCCGAAGGCGTCGTCGACGAGTTCGACCACCTCGCGGACGACGCCGTCATCACGATGAAACAGTCGAACGACGAGTCGATCCACCAGCACAACGCCCACGCCGAGCGCGTCGTCGAGATGACGACGCTTCGCGAAGAGGTCAACGGCGACGAGTAACACGATCGTCGCCCTCTCGAGTCTCCGTCTCTGGTGATAGAATCCGACGCTCGCCGGCTACGCGCCGTGACCGTTGCCAGCACCGGGGTTCGAATTCGATCGGCAATACTCGAGTCCGGCCGCGATCAGCGCTGACAGCGCGGACAGCCAGACCGCGCTCAACGCCAGTCCAACGACCACGACGGGATAGGAGTGGATCGCAAGCGGCGCCAACAGGAGCAACGGAACGACCGCGAGATAGAACACCGGATCGAGGGCCGTCGCGAGCCACCCGGGACCGATCCCCGCCATCTCGGCCAGCGCCCAGCCGATCAGACCGACAGTCAGAACGGCGAAGACGGCGAGCGTTCGTCGATCCGGAAGGAACACCCGACCGAGCCACGAGTCCGCCGCGTTACGGTCGTGAAATCGAACCGAGACGACGACGGAAGCGAGGGCCGCAAACGCCGCCGCACCGACGAGCGCCGCGCCGAAACCGAGCGCGATCACCAGCGGCGAGGGGTCGAACGGCGGATGGTGGACGCTTGCGACGTCCCTATTGAGGTACCAAACTGCCGGAAACAACACCCCAACGAACGGAACGACCGCGCCACGAACGGAGGGTTTCATAGATACGAGTTGTTTGATGAATACAATAAACCCGACGACGAGACAGTCCGTTTCAGAACTCGAGGGGCTCCGCCGCCTCCCACCGCGGAACGAACTCCTCGCGGACGCTCGCGGCGAACTCCGGATCTTTGAGGTCGATCATCCCGAACGCGTCGCCCGACGAGAGCGGGTTCGGCACCTGGATGCAGACCTCGACGTCGTCGATGAGATTGAACGCGCCGGTCACGTCGTCGTTCGTCCGAACGTCGAAATCAACACGGTTCTGGAGGACGTTCCGATACCGCTCGCCGACCTTCTCTGAGAGCGACGACACCATCTCTCGAGTCATCAAGACGTCGATCGAGACGCCGCGATCCAGCGCGTCCTCGAGTTCCGCGGCAACGTCCTCGCTGACCGCCTGGATGTCGCGTTCTGGAACCGGATCGGCGGCGACCATTACGATCTGATTGTCGGCCGCCGCCAGCCGCTCTAACAGGAGATCGGTCGTCTCCTCCGGACCGACCGCGGCCGTCCAGAACTGGTCTTCGATCGGCTCGGCCGCGTCGAGTTCACTCGAGAGATCGTCGACGATCGACTCGTACTGGTCGGCCTTTTCGTCGAGCGCTCGTTTCTTGTCCTCGAGCAGGCGGTCGAGCGCGGTCTGTGGCTCGACGGCGACGTACTTCTTCGGTCGGCTCGCCGTCTGGCTCCGGACGAGATTGTACTGTTCGATGCTGTTTAACACGTCGTAGATGCGTCCCATCGGGACGTCGCTCGCACGGGACAACTCCTTGGCCGTTGTGGGTCCGGTCTGTAACAACGACCGATACGCCCGCGCTTCGTACTCCGAGAGTCCGAGGTCCCTGAGGCTGGCCATGTCGTGAGAGAACCCACCGAAGAAATATAAACACTGTGGTAGTTTTGTACGACCGTAAACAACTGCGAACCAGGGGCGCTATCAGTCGAGAACGTCACGGACGCGTTCACTCAACTGCTCGGGAGTTTCGACAGTCGCCGACACGCGTTCGTTCAACTCGACGCGAGCCGTCTCCGACTCGAGGTCGTCGGTCGCCCCCGGAACGACGACCTTCTCGTGATCGGCCATGCGCAACGCCGCCCGGTGGAGATCCGATCCGGGCGCGTCGCCGACGCGGATCACCAGCGGCCCCTCGAGCAGTCTCGAGACCGCCGTCGCGTAACGAGCGATCTGGACGCCGAATCGGTCGCTCGCGCCGGCGAACGACTCGAGGGCCTCTCTCGCGACGACCCGGTAGCGATCCTCACCGGTGAGGACGGCGAGATCGACCAGCGCGTCCGCGAGCGCGACGTTCGAGTCCAGCGGGCGCAGCGGACGCTCGAGCAACCCGACGCCCGCCGCCGGCGCGTCGAGAAACGAATCGCCGTCCCGAAGTCGGTCGATCGTCGCGTCCGCGACCGCCGTCGCGTCGGTGATCGAATCCGTCTCGAGGACGCTCCCGGCGGTCGTCAGGGCGGACAGCGCCCGCGCCTGGTTCGTGAGCAGACACGTCGGATCGGCGTCGACCGGAGCGCCGACGTCCGCCGCGGGTCTGCCGTGGACGTGTCGAACGGCGCCGTCGGAGAGGAGGTCGGTTCGAAGCGTCTCGAGGGCACGTTCCGCGTACCGGCGGGCGCGGTCGTCGTCGGTGTAAGCGTAATACGTCAGGAGCCCCTCGATCGCGAGCGCGTTCGAGCCGGCGAAAACGCTCTCGTCGACCGGCGGCTCGGGGGCCGCCGCGCGCTCGGTGGCGTCGAGTCCGTGGGCGGCGTCCTCGCCGGGCGCTTGGCTGTTGGCGAAGGCGTCGACCTCGTCGTTCCACAGCGTCGTCGTCAGGAACTCGATGGTGCGCTCGGCGGGGTCGCGATACTCGTCGGCCCCGGTGTGGAGGTAGGCGTTCGCGAACGCGCGGACCAACGCGGCGTTGGAGTCGAGGAGTTTCTCGTACTGGAGTCCCGACCAGTCGCGCTCGGTCGCAAAGCGATAGAAGCCGCCGTCGTACTCGTCGAGTACGTTCGCGCTCACGGCGTCGAACGACCGAAGCGCCATCTCCCGGTCGCGCTTGAGCGCGAACTCGAGCGCGTCGGGCAGGGGAAACTTCGGGCTCCCACCCCAGCCGCCGGCGACCTCGTCGTAGGTCTCGGTGAGTTGGCCGAGCATTGTGGCTTCGACGTCGGCCGTGAGGTCGCCGCCGGGCGGGTCGTCCTCGCGAAGCGACCGCGGGACGCGGGCGGCGCCGTCGCCTTTGGTTTGCCACATCGTCCGGACGCTATCCAGCACCTGACGCATGCCGTCGGGGCCGAGGTAACCCGCGCCCGTCAGCACCCGCCCGTCGGGGGCGAGAAAGACCGTCGACGGAAAGCCGCCCATGTTGTACCGATCCCGAACGCGGGGTCGGCGGTCGACGTCGACGCGGATCGGAACGAAGCTGTCGTTGACGTTCGCCGCGATCCGCGGCTCCGCGTACGTCTCCGCGTCCATCTCGTGACAGTGATCACACCACGTCGCGGTGAGCGAGAGCAAGACGGGAACGTCGGCCTCGGCCGCCTCGTCGAACGCCGCCTGGCCCCACTCGCGCCACTCGACGCGCGTCTCGTCGTTCATACCGGATCGTCCGGGCGTCCCGGGCGTAAGCCCTTCGCTCGCGTTCCGGCGACGGAGTCGCCCCTCTGCGTTCCGGTGGCGAGATCGGATCCTGACTCGAGAGTAAAGGGTTTTCACCCTCGGTCGGCTATATCGGGGCATGCTCCGGTGGATCTTCGCGCTGTTGCTCATCCCGTTTTTCGACGCGGTGATCCTCGCGATCGTCGTCAGCCAGACCGACTGGTTCGGCTGGATCGGGATGGTCCTGCTCGTCGTCCTCACTGGATTGATCGGGATGTTGCTCGTTCGTGCCGAGGGTCGACGGACGCTCCGGAAGATGCAACGAACGCTCGCCCAGGGCGAGCCGCCGACGAACGAACTACTCGACGGCGGGCTCCTGATCGCCTCCGGGGCGTTCTTGCTCACGCCCGGGCTGGTGACCGACCTCATCGGCTTCCTGCTCGTGCTTCCGCTCACCCGAATTCCCATCCGGGCGGCCCTCAAGCGGTTCGTGATCGTGCCCTACGCGGACAAGAAGACCGACGGGCTGATCAGCGGCACCGTCTGGACCTACGGCTTCCCCGAGGGCGAGGGAGTCGGACAGGCAGGCTCGAGCGCAAGCGCGAACACCGGCTCGAGCGACGCCAACACGTACGACCTCGGCGACGACGCCTACAGCGTCGACGACGGCGATTCGTACACGATCGACTTCGGCGACGACGCCTCGAGTTCCGAAGACGACCGCGACCCCCGCGCTCGCTAGCGGTTCTCACGGCATCCGCGGAAAGAAACGCTTAAACGTACCACCCAGCAACTATCCATTGCAAGCGGGCCAATAGCTCAATCAGGTTGAGCGCCACTCTGATAAGGTGGAGGCTCTCGGTTCAAATCCGAGTTGGCCCACTACTTTTGCGACGAACGGACGTACGGAGCAAATAGTGGATCCAACTCGGATTTGAATTACGCGAGTCGTACGCCCGGGAGCGAACGACGTGAGCGACCCGGAACGTCTCGAGGTGGTTCAAATCCGAGTTGACCCATATTCTGGTGGCGAGCACATTCGCGAGCCACCAGTATGGAACCCAACTCGATAGACCAGTAACAATCGACTCCCCTCTGGCGGATTAGGTAATCTCGTCAATCAGCTCGAATCCATTTTTGAACTGGACGCGATTTTCGAGTCCGTTCGCCGCAAGAGCAGCTACGACACCCTCACCCGCATCAACGTCAGTGGTCACGAGACAAATATGGCTGGCACCCTCCTCAAGGAGTTGGACTGCGACCGCTGCAAGTGCGGTATCTGCCTTCTCGATTTGGTCTTCGGTCCGGTTTGACGAGCGAGCGATGAACGTTCGGACGTCATCCATCACTCGTGAAACCGTCCCCTTCGTGTAGTCGGGTTCATCAGCGATCCGGACCCACTCGGCGTCGATCGCGCTGTTGATCGGCGTCTGTCCTGGAGTGCTACGGTCCGGTGCTCCGCCCAGTTCGTCGTAGACGCGCTGTGGAATTACGAATGTGAGATCGTTCTGTGTCGCGAATCGTTCGAGTGCCGCGTACTTGTTGTTCTGCTGTCGGCCGCAGGCAATAAACAGACCCGAATCCGCTATCCAGGCTACAGACCCCTGAAACGGGTCGAAAGACTCACTCATCGTTTCCGCCTCTCATTCATCTACAACCGGTTGATCACGTGCGTTCCGGATGTCTTCGAAGTAGGGATCTACCGCCTTCATATCCAACACGACATCTCGCAACGCATGGAGAACGGCAATAGCAAACGCATATTGGAGATCGAGTTCCCGGGCGGCGATTCGTTCAGACATTTCCCCCTCGGCGTACGGTATCGCGTATGTGAGAGCAGCTGCGAGCTTTCCGAGCCCGTGTTTTTCGATGAGGAGGTCAAGGTCCTGATCTTGGGGTGAGCGCCCGAACGCTTCAACGAGCGTTGGGGTGACCGTATATTCGTCTCCATCGAGGTTCGCGGTGAGTGTAACTGGAATCGCCGAATACGTGTGCGTTTTCTGCTCCTCATCTCGGGTCAGAACTCCGAGTTCGACGAGCGTCCCCGTGTCCGAGTACGCCGTCGTTCGTGGCATCCCTAGTTTGTCGACGATATCGTCGATAGTTACCTCTCCCTCTCGAAGGACAAACGTATAGAGGCGAGCCAGCCGCGGCTCTTCCAGAAGCTGTGCGACTGACATGAGGCCATTGATCGCTCGTTCGGGGTCACCGGCGGCCTTCGACATACAATTCATGATTTGTGTGTTGAGTAATAACGCTTGGGGGATGGGGAACCTTCTGATTGATTCACTTCAACACCAAGTGGCGCTCCGTGAGTCGACGATACAGACCCGGATCTCGAGAATGGTGACGTTGTAAGATTCGGCGGATATGAGTATCCAAGCGATGTTGATCCAACAGAAGCACACCCGTCCGAACGGGAGCCAATTTACTATTCGATTTCCCGTGAACACTGGGTAGCTGTGGAAAGTGCAAAGGATGCTCGAAGGAAAATAAACAACGAATTAGCCACAGTACGTACGCACCTCGCTGATTCAATTGATGGTATAGATACCAAAGTGGCCAGTGCCGGCATTTCACCGACGGGAAAGGAACGCTCTATTGTTGTAGAGGTGTATGACGAGGCGGTACCAAGTGGTGTATCACCGTCTCGAGTGAAAAGCGAATCGAGGATTCGCTACCTACGACAGCTACCGGTGTGGCCGGGGAAGGAATCGAAAAAGAAGAATCAGTCGAAAAGATCCGAGTTGACGTAGAATTGGTCAATGAGTCCCCGCAGTCATATTATAATCATAAATATCGTCCGGTGCCAGGCGGTTGTCGAATAGAACGCGAGCGTGAAGCTGCGTGTACGGTGGGAGCACCGGCGACAGATTCAAGTGGCAATTCATACCTGCTATCAGCAGCCCATTGTTGGGAAGGCGAAGATGCAGGCGAATCAGAAGGATATCAACCATCCTCTGGAAGAAGTAGTGTAATTGCCACACGCAACTCCTCGAAGTGGAAACTCGATAGCTCTTCAGGTGATGAATGGGATGCCTGTGCGTTAGATGTCACAGGTGTCAACACATCGCATCAGTTCGCCTCGAATAGTGGAGATAATAGCTATGAGAGAGGTATCGCAGGAGTACTATCGAAAGAATGGATCGAAGATAATGACGAATCCGACGAGATTCACAAACGAGGACGTACAACCGGTTCGAGTTCTGGAAATATCACATTAACTGGGGACGTAACTTATCGCACCGACGCAGATAGTGATGATGGCGATTCGGGTGGGCCGCATTACTACATAAATCGCCGAGGGAACGCCTTAATCACCGGAATACACAAAAGTGGAAGCAACACTGGTGCACGAGCTTGTTATGCGGAGCTCATAGAAAACGAATTCGACGTATACATCTAGCAAATCACATTCTATTCCGCTATTTTTGTTACGCTCTTAGTGTAGCTTCAACCGCTGACCTGCTAGCTTAAGCTCTCTGTGCGCGTATCTACAGGAATGGGAGCGAAGAAACACGTTCTTGCGGCTTCCCTTCGTCTATCTGCTCTTTGAACTCGTAGAGTTCCTCAAGCGTAATCTCGTCAAGCCGACCCATCACAAACTCTACCACGTCTATCGGTAAATTACCTCCTTAATCACTCTGAGCTTTTTCCCATTCTTTGTAGCATACGACCGGAAGTATCGCTGTATATTCATTTTCTTCAAAATTCAGTTGTATCTCAGCTGAACGAGGAACGGCATCGAGTAGCTCGTCGAACGTGATCTCGGGTTTGGATAGCAGCTCACCCTCTTTGGAATAGTGATACAAATAGAATACCATCACACCGAGGTCAAGGTCCCGGTTGAATTCCGACGAACGTGGTTGATCATCCATTTCGAAGTCTGGATCATCAAGGTCCACTGTCCCATTGCCAACTTCAATATTCCCTTGGAGATACCCGTTGTCATCCAATATGTTCTGAACACGTTCAGCTGCTATGCTAACGCTTTTTCTTGCTGCCCGTTCGGTATCGAAGTGAGTTTCCGATGTGGTTTCAGCTGAAATTGGCGAGGCATCACCGAGTCGTACCTGACGCTCGATGTCGGGTTCAAAATCGTCGGTAGTATCATCTTCCATGTGTTGATCGTTCCTGTCTCGATCTGGCCTGCGAATGGCTTCTGTACAACCAGATACGAAGGGGACAACGAACGCTGCTGAAACGAACCGCCGTCTATCCATGAGTCGGTCTTCGACACCGGATAATATATGTCTTATACGTGTGTGAATTTATCGACCCTCCGCGCTAGGATTTTCAACAAGAGTATCATGGAACTCTTCTCACACCGTGATTCGACGACGTTTGTGTCTACCATCATCGGTCCCTTATAGCCGTGCTTCTCCCCACAGACCGAGCATCGATCCTTCGGGCAGTGCCGTCGCGAGCCGATCGGTTCGCACCAGTGGGAGGCTTCTATCCCGTGTGAGCCGGCCTGCATGATAGGCGCGTGCTGGCCGCCATCGGTCTAGCCGACTGGTTCATGGCTGTTCATCGGGGACGGACCCCCTCATCGAAAGCGTCACACAACCCTTCGTGAATCGCATCGACGGCATCCTCGGGTTCGTGGTCGGACTCACGAACGCGCTCGGGGTCGATCGCACGTTGCGAGTATCTCTGTACCCCGTCATCGCCCTCGCGGATACCGACAAGCGCGAAGGCGATTAGATCGTACGCCTTCGTACCGTCGACGGCTGGAATCGAACGACGTCAGCTCCCGCCGCTCGAGTCAGCCTCGACCTCGATTCGGTCGTGAATGTGGCCTTTTCGCTCGCGCAGGTGGCCGGGATCGCGGTCGTTGGAGACCGCGAGGAGTTCCGCGACGATGCTGTGGGCGATCTGATACGGCGAGCCGCCACCGAGGTCGAGCCCGGTCGGGGTATACAGCGTCGAGAGGTCGTCTTCGTCGAGCCGGCGGTCGCCCTCGTCGAACGCCTCGAGCATCTCCTCGAAGCGCTCGGTGGGCCCCATCAGGCCGACGTACGGGACTGAAGCGTCGAGAAGGGTCTCGACGGTCAGCTGGTCGTCGACGAAGTTGTGGGTCATGACGACGGCGTAAGTGCGCTCGTCGAGCGTGAGATCGTCGGCGAGCGATCCCGGCGACGTGGTGAGCGTCCGGTCTGCGTCGGGGAACTGATCGGCGAGGTCGACCGCGCCGCGAAAGCCGACGACGGTCACCCGAAAGTCGTTCAGCGAGGCGAGTTCGGTCACGGGACCGACGTCGTGGCCGCTTCCGAAGACGACCAGTTCCTCCGGCGCGGCGATGCCGTCGACGAACACCTCGAGGTCGGACGACTCGAGGGAGAGGGCGTCCGCACGTCCCCGAACGGCGAGTTCGGCGGCCGGGTCGGCGAGTGCGTCCGTCGGCCACGCACCCGAGCCCACCCCATCCGCTTCCGACCGGTCGTCGTCCTCACTTTCAGGGACCGAGAATCGACCGTTTTCGGGGTCGTAGTACGCACGGTCACCGAACGCGAGCGATTCGTCGTCACGTTCGGCCGTCCCATCCTCGACGTCTCGGCCGCCGACGACCGTCAGGACGGCGACGTCGCGGCCGGCCTCGAAGGCCTCGACGGCCGGTCGGTAGCGTTCGGAGAGCGGCTCGAGCAGGACGTCGATGACGCCGTTGCAGCCGACGCCGAGCCCCCAGACGGAGTCGTCGTCGTCTTCCATCAGGTCGTAGGTGACGAGCTTCGGGCGTCCCGTCTCCCGGACGTCCTCGGCCGTCCGAAGGAGTTCGTCCTCGAGACAGCCGGCGGTGATGCTGCCGACGCCCTCGCCGCCCGCGTCGAGGAGCATCTTCGCCCCCGGCCGGCGGTAGGCGTTGCCCTCGACGTCGACGATGGTGGCGAGAACGTCCGTCTCGTCGCCGTTGCTCGCCTCGAGTCGGCGGTGAACGCGCTGTACGATTTCAGTTTCGGGTACGCTCCAGTTTCGCTGTGTCTCTGTCATGGGTTATCTGTCGATCGGAGTCGAGTTCGCACCGGTGCCGAGGTCGAGTCGGAGCCCGGACGGGTGGTCGGTCGCGGCGTACACCTTCCGGACGCCGCTGTCGTGGAGGTCGGTGCCACAGGCGTCGTCGCGGATCGCCTCGCGAACGCGTCTCGGGTCGTCCACTGCGCTACCGGCGACGACGTCGGCGCCGGCGACGACCACGGTCGCCGACGCGGGGGCGAGCTCGAGGTAGCGGCTCGCACCGCCGTAGACGAACGCCGATCCCGTCACGAAGACGACCGCTGCGCCGGCCATCGCACGCTCGGCATCGTCGGGGTCGAACGTCGAGAGCCGGACGCCAGGAGGCGTCGACACCGCGCCGACGTCGGTTCGCTCGATCACGCGAACGTCGACGTCGTCGAACTTCCGGAACGCCGGGCGAAAGAGGCCAACGGTCGCAATCGTCTCGACTGACGGCTCGAGTAGCGCCATCGGATCGCCGTCTCGCCACTCGAGAAACGGGGTCGATAGCGCGTTTAGCGTCGCGACGGCTCGGGCGAGCGACTCGGTCGCCCCGGGCCCGCCAGAGCCACTCCCGTCCAGGGGTTCGAGAAGCTCCTCGAGCGTCACGGTCGGCGCATCCGACGAACGGAGTCGGTCGCCGCCTCGCGGACGGTGAGCGAGTCCGGCGAGTTCTAGCGCCCGCGAGTCGGCCTCGTCTTCGACGCCCTCACTCCCGAACGGCGCCGATTCCGACCGCGTCGGCGCGGTCAACTCGACGAGGATCGTTCGCTCTCCCGCGGTAATCCGATCCGGCGCCACCCCACGGAGCGCGCCGGCGGCCTCGAGTCGGTCGCGAACCGTCCGGAGAATCGAATCTGTCACTGAGTCTCACCCGTCGAGTTCGATCTAGCGCCTCGGCCGGTATCACCGCTTCGGCTCGCCCCCACCCCCTCATCAGACTGGACGGCGAGCAACTGCTTGGTGTCGTTACACTCGTACAGCGCGTCCTCACCAGTCATGACGCCGACGTTCCGTTCGGGTGCTCGAGGTACGAACCCGGATTTTCCCGAAATGAGTCCGCACAGCCGGGACAACAGAAGTGGTACGTCTCCCCGTCGTGGTCGACGCTCGCCGGTGCTTCCGTCGGATCCACCGTCATGCCACAGACGGGGTCGACCGCCGACTCGGCTCCCGACGAACCGCCGTGGTCGGGAGTGTCGGGGCCGTTGGCGTGGTCGGCGTTGGCGTGGTCGTCGGAGGGGCCGTCGGCGTTGGCGTGGCCGCCGGAGGCACCGTCGGCCGTCGTGCCATCTGCGTCGATCGCCGGATCACGGGCATCGCTCGCCGATTCCTCCGTCGCTTCACAGTCGGTCGGCGTGTAGCTCCCGCTCGTAGCGCCGGCGGTTCCGCGAACGTCGACGACCTCCGCGAGCAGGCTCGCGGCAATCTCCGCCGGCGTGGAAGCGGCGACGTCGACGCCGGCGGGGTTCGTCACCGCCGTTCGGACGTCCTCGGGATCGATCTCGAGTCGCCCTGCGGCGCGGTCGAACACCGCCTCGGCGCGCGTATCGCTCGCGACGAGGCCGACGTAAAGCCCGTCCGCGAGGATGCCGGCCGCGACGCCGCGAGCGTCGAACGATCCCATCGACGCGACGACGACGATCGGCTCCCGGTCGACGGCCGCCGCGACCGTCTCGGGGTCGGTTTCACCGAGCACGGTCGTCCCTGCCGGGATCGAACCCTCGAGCCCGTCGCTCCCGCCGGCGACGAGCGTGACGTCGAACGTCAACTCGCTCGCGAGGCGGGCGAGCGAGCGGGCGACCGGCGAGTCGCCGACGATCAGCAAGTCGGGAGCGGTGTTCACCGGCTCGAGGAACACTTCGAGGACGCCCTCGCTGTGACAGCGCATCGGAAACGCCTCGAGGCCGGCGCGGTCGATCCGGTCGGGGTCGGGCGCGATCCCGATGAGTCGGGCGTCGCCGTCTTCGATCGCCGACCGGGCCTCGGCGGTGACGATCGACTGGGCGCAGGCGGCGCCGCCGATCCACCCGTGGAGTTCGCCATCGGCGGTGACGACGGCTCGGTCGCCCACGGTAGCCGAAACCGGCGGCTCCCGGCGGACGACCGTCGCCCGCGCGTACGGCTCACGGCGCCTCGAGAGCCGCCGTTCGATCGCCGAGACGGCGTCGGCGTCCGTCGGTTCGCCGCCCTCCTCGGATCGTCCCGGATCGCGCTCGTCCGACTGGGCCGAATCGCTCTCGTTGGACCGTGTCGGATTCCCCTCGTCGGACCGGGCCGCGTCGCCGTCCGCCGCGTCGTCGGGTGGTGTCGTGTCCCTGGTCATTCGTGATCGGTCAGTCGTCCGCCGCCTCCTCGCCGGAATCTGCGAGTTCGAACTCGAGGTTCGCGGCGGGCTGTTGTGCGAGTCCGGCCTCGTCGAGGGCCTCCCAGACGACGTCCGACGTCATCGGCATCTCGACGTGGGAGACGCCCGCGTGGGTCATCGCGTCGACGACGGCGTTGACGATCGCCGGCGGCGAACCCACGGTCGGCGACTCGCCGACGCCTTTCGCGCCGATCGGATGGTGGGGCGAGGGCGTGACGGTGTGGCCCGTCTCGAACTCCGGGATCTCCATCGCCGTCGGGAGCAGGTAGTTCATGAAGTCCCCGCCGGTGACGTTGCCGTTGTCGTCGTAGGTGACGTGTTCCATCATCGCGGTGCCGATCCCCTGGGCGAGGCCGCCGTGGATCTGGCCCTCGATTATCATCGGGTTGATCCGATTCCCGCAGTCGTCGACGGCCACGAACTTCTCGAACCCGACCTCACCGGTCTCGCGGTCGACCTCGACGATCACGACGTACGAACCGAACGGGTAGGTCATCTCCGGCGGGTCGTAGTAGTTGACCGCCTCGAGGCCGGGCTCCTCGCCGGCCGGGTTGTTCATGTACGCGCCCGCGGCGATCTCGGTGATCGTGATCGAGCGATCCGGGGCGCCGGCGACGTGAAACTCGCCGCTCTCACGGTCCCACTCGACGTCCGCCTCGTCGGCCTCGAGTTCGTTCGCGGCGATCGTTTTGGCCTTGTCGCGGACCTTGCGGGAGGCGACGGCGGCCGCCGCGCCGGCGACCGGCGTACTCCGGGAGCCGTACGTCCCCAGCCCGTAGGGGTCGGTGTCCGTGTCGCCGTGTTCGACGACGATGTCGTCGACGTCCATTCCCAGCTCTTCGGCGACGATCTGGGCGAACGTCGTCTCGTGGCCCTGGCCCTGGGTCTGGACGCCGACCCGGACCGTCGCTTTCCCGGTCGGGTGGACCCGGATCTCCGCGGAGTCGAACATCTCGACGCCCGCGATGTCACAGGTCTTTCCGGGGCCGGCCCCGACGACCTCCGTGAACGAGGAGATGCCAATGCCGAGCAGTTTGTCGGCGTCGTCCTCGATTCGCCGTTGTTGTTCCTCGCGGTACTCCTCGTACTCAGCCATCTCGAGGGCGAGGTCCAGCGCCGATTCGTAGTCGCCTGAATCGTAGTTCCATCCCGTCGGACTCTCGTAGGGGAACTGCTCGGGCTGGATGAAGTTCTTCCGACGGATCTCCGCTGGATCGACCTCGAGTTCGTCGGCGAGTACCTTCACCATCCGTTCGATGAGGTAGACCGCCTCGGTGACCCGGAACGAACAGCGGTAGGCGATGCCACCCGGCGCGGTGTTGGTGTACGCCGCCGACAGCGAGGCGTAGGCCGTTTCGATATCGTATGAGCCGGTGAAGATATTGAAGAACCCTGCCGGGAACTTCGAGGGTTGGGCCGCCGCGTTGTACGCGCCGTGGTTCGCGAGCACGTCGGTCCTGACCGCGAGGATCTCGCCGTCCTCGGTGGCGGCGATCTCGCCCGTCATGTCGTAGTCGCGGGCGAACCCCGTCGTCTGGATGTTCTCCGAGCGCTCCTCGACCCACTTGACGGGCCGTTCCAGGACGTACGACGCGGCCGCGGCGACGACGTAGCCGGGGTAGATCGGCACCTTGTTGCCGAAGCCGCCGCCGACGTCCGGACTCACGATCCGGATCTTGTGTTCGGGAATGCCCGAAACCATCGAGAACAGCGTTCGATGGATGTGAGGCGCCTGCGAGGTCATGTGAACCGTCAGCTTGTCCTTCCCCGGATCGTAGTCGCCGACGGCACCACAGGTCTCGATCGGCGCGGGGTGAAGACGCTGGTAGAGCATCTGCTCTTCGACCGTGACGTCGGCCTCCTCGAACGCCCGCCGGGTCGCCTCCTCGTCGCCGGTCTCCCAGTCGAAGATGTGGTTGTCCTCCTTGTCCTCGATGTCCTCGCGGATGACCGGGGCGTCCGCCTCGAGGGCCTCCTCGGCGTCGACGACCGGATCCAGAACGTCGTAGGTGACGTCGACTTTCTCCGCGCCGTCTTTCGCCGTATACCGATCCTCGGCGATCACCGCCGCGACCTCCTGGGACTGGAATTTGACCTTGTCGTTGACGAGGACGTCCTGGGTGTCGTCCATCAGCGTCGGCATCGTCGCCAGGTCGTACTCGAGGAGGTCCTCTGCGGTGAGAACGGCGACGACGCCGTCCATATCCATCGCCCGCGAGACGTCGATCTCCTCGAGGCGGGCGTGGGCGTGGGGGCTCCGGACGAGTTCGCAGTGGAGCATCCCCGATTTCTTCACGTCGTCGACGTAGTTGCCCCGGCCCGTGATGAACCGCTTATCCTCCTTGCGTTTGACCTCCTCGCCCATCCCGCCGCGGCCGTGGCCACAGTGTTTCTCCGGCTGTGGACCGCCGTCCTCGGCGTGTTGGAACTCCGTGTCGGCCGAGTTCTCGTGGTCGCTACTCATCGGCTGTCACCCCCGTCGCCGCCGGCCGCGTCGTGGCCGTTCGCTCTCCCACCGTCGGTCGGTCGCTCGCCCTCGTCGGCCTCGAGTGACGGCCCACCACAGCAGTTCTCGACGCCGCAGTCGAACGCCGAGTCGTCGGAATCACCGGCGGCCGAAGGCGTGGATTCGGCGGGCGAAGCGACGTCCATCCCGCCGTCGGCGGCCGCACGCGCCTCGAGTTCCTCGGCGGCGTACTCGATCGAGCGCACGATGTTCTGGTAGCCGGTACACCGACAGAGGTTGCCGCTGATCGCCTCGCGGATTTCGTCCTCGTCGGGATCGGGATTCTCCTCGAGCAACGCCTTCCCGGCCACGATCATCCCCGGCGTGCAGTATCCACACTGCAGGCCGTGTTCCTCGCGAAAACCTTCCTGGATGGGGTGGAGATCGCCGGTCGATTCCGGAAGCGCCGCCATCCCTTCGACGGTGAGCAGGTCGCTCCCGTCGGCCTGGACCGCGAACATGAGACAGGACTTGAGCGGCTCCCCGTCGACGAGGACGGTACAGGCGCCGCAGTTACCGGTGTCACAGCCGATGTGGGTGCCCGTCAGATCGAGATCTTCGCGAATCGCGTGGACGAGCAGTTGCCTCGGCTCGGCGTCGATCGTTCGTTCCGTTCCGTTGACCGTCAGCGTGATTTCTCGCGTCTCCGTCATTGTGGAACCCTCCGTTCGACGACGCCGGCGCGTTCGGCGGCGTCCGCAAGCGCCCGCTGGGTCAGGACGTCGACCATCCGTGCCTTGTAGGACGCGTCGCCGTGTTCGTCCGATTCGGGATTCGACTCCTCGGCGGCCAGTTCGCCGGCCGCCTCGAGGAGATCCGGACTCGGCCGCTCGCCCTCGAGGTGGGCCTCAGCGTCTTTCGCCCGGGCGTTCGTGATGTCGACCGCGGTCATCCCGATCCCGGCGTCCGCGACGCGTCCGTCGTCGTCGAAGACGAGCCGCGTGGCGACGCCGACCATCGCGTAGTCGCCGGTCTTGCGTTTTAACTTGTGATAGGCACTGCCCTCCCGCGGCTCGGGCGTCGGAACCCGCAGTTCGGTCGCGAGTTCGTCCTCCGCGAGCGTCGTGTCGTAGGGCAACAGGAAGAAGTCGTCCGCGGGGATCACCCGCTCGCCGTCGGGACCGTGGGCGACGACCTCCCCGTCGTGGGCGAGCAGGACGCTCCCCCAGTCGCCTTTCGGATCCGCCTGCGCGACGGAGCCGACGACCGTCCCGCGATTGCGGATCTGCGGATCAGCCACGAGCGGCGCGGCGTCGGCGAAACTTCCGTACCTTCGTGAGATATTCACCGAGTTCTCGACGTCGGCGTGGCGTGCGAGCGCGCCGAGTTTCAGGAATCCGTCCTCCTCACGGAGGTAGTCGAGCGAATCGATGCCGTTTATGTCGACGACCGTCTCGGGGCGAGCCAGCCGAAATCGGAGCATCGGGACGAGACTCTGGCCGCCAGCAAGGATCGTCGGCTCGTCTAAGCTCTCGAGAAGGCTGACCGCCTCGTCGACCGTCGACGGTTCGTGGTGTTCGAACTGTGCGGCTTTCATAGCATGTTCCTGAGTCTATCGGTGACGCTTTCGTCGGTCTCCGCGTCGACGTCGGTCATCTGTTGCTCGATACTCCCGAAGAAGTTGGTCACGATCTTGTTGGCGACCGGCTCGATGACCCGGGAGCCCAGTTGGGCGATCCGCCCGGTGACGTCGGCTTCCGTCCACCACTCGATGCGCGAGCCCTCCCCGTCCTCGAGGTCGTGAATCCGCATGCCGGAAGTCATGCTGAAACTGCTGGAACTCGCGTCGCCGCCGCCGGAGGCGATCATCTCGAGGTCTTCGTCGTCGCGTTCGTCGATCGTGACCGTCGTCTCGAAGCGCGGTTTCACGCTGCCGACACCGACCTGCATCAACGCGGCGTAGCGCTCCCCCTCCCGAAACGCGCGAGCGGCGACGACCTCGGGGTCTGCCTCCGGGAGCGTCTCCGCGTCCTCGTCAGGTTCGTACTCGTCGAAGCTGAAGTCGTCGTCCATCGGCGCGATATACCGACACCCTTTCAGGGAGTTCCGGACCGCGATCGGATCCGAGAGGACGATCCACGCCTTCTCAGGCGGAACCTCCTCGAGTTCGAACTCGCCGTCGAACTCCACTACGATCGACCTCCGTGCGGACGGATCGAACTGGCGTGTTGGCGCGTCATCTTTTATAACCCCTCACTATGGGCATACTATTACCACGATCGATGATGACGGTCACAACTGTGTTAAAGATTGCCCCGGGTATTGATGTCACCCCACAATCCGTCGAGTTCGACTCGTAGGGCGTTGCGATCGGTCTCTCGGCCGAGAACGTGACGGGAAGAAAAGAGGCCTACGACGGGTCGTCGGCTTGTTTCTCGACGATGATCCGCCCGTCCTCGACGTGCCACTCGACGCGATCACCGGCGCCGACGTCGAGGAAGTTGCGGACGGGTTTCGGCACTGTCGTCAGATTCTTTTCGGAGACCTTCGTGTCCGTGAGACGGCCCATATACGCTACGTTCTCCCGTAGTTATCACATAGTTTTCGCCATACGCTGGCGGACGACCGTTCGACCGTCCGACCGATCATCCGGTCGATCGCCAGCGGTGTGCGCCGCCGTTGGACGCGTTCTCGAAATCCAGATCGTACCGGTCGGACTCGAGGAGTACGGGACCGGGAACGTAGGCGCCGTCGGTGTCGGTCTCCTCGAGGACGCCCCGCTGTGCCATCGTCTCGAGGACGTCGCGGACGGTCCGCTCCTTGCCGGGGATCAGGTTCGCCTCGCAGACGACGCTCTCGACGTCGACTCGTCCGCGGAGGAAAGCGAGGCGGATGGCCGCTACCCACGACGGTTCCCGCCTCAGTTCCCGACACATGGCCTAGCGGAGGACGAAGGGGCTCTTATACGTTCTGGCAGTTACGTTTCGGCTGATTTGCAATTGGGACCGGTTACGTCCGCGAAACGAGTGCGCGATGTCAGAACGCGCGAAGCTCCTCGAGCACCGACTCGGCGCTCCCATCGTCGAGAACCTCGCGTGCGCGCTCGAGGCCTTCCGCGACGCTGGCGACGTCCTGGCGGGCGTAGATACGGAACGCGCCGTTTACCGCGATGGCGTCGGCGAACTGGTCGGCGCGCTCGCCGGCCAGCACCTCCTCGGTAATCGTCGCCGAGTCGGCGGTGACATCGTCGACGGCGAGGTCGTCGCCCTCCATCTCCATACCGTACTCCGCGGTCTCGATCTCGTAGTCGTCGAGTCCCTCGTCGTCGGCACCCGCCGTGTCGTCCCACTCGGCGACTTTCGTGTATCCGGGGCGGATATCGTCGTATCCCTCCATTCCCTGGAAGAAAATGGCCCGCGAGAACGCGAGTTCCTCGCTTCCTTTGATCAGGTCGGTCATCTTCTTTGCGAACGCGAGGTGGTAGAACGAGCCGAGGTGGACGTCGGCGTTTGCGGGGTTGGCTACCGTCTCGATCGTGTTGACGAACGTACGAACCCCCATCTCGTCGCGTCGGTCGTAGAGGTCGTGAACGCCGGGGTTGAACGCGGGCTGGTAGTAGAAACCAAAGCCGGTCTCGTCGACCATCTCGGCGCTTTCTTCCGGCTCGAGTTCCGTCCGGACGCCGAGTTCGTCGAGGACGTGTTTGTACGCCGTCGCCTTCTGGGTGGGGACGCGGTCGCCGGAGTGGACGACGACGGGCGTCCCCGCGGCCGCGGCGACGACGCCGGCGCCGACGCCGAGGACGGCCGAGGTGTGCTTGCCGTCGTAGTTCGCCCCGCAGTCGACGGGATCGCAGTCGGGCTCGGCCGTAACGACCGACTCCTCGCGCATGACGTCGGTGTACGCCGCGAGTTCCGCCGGCGTGTTGCGCTTCCACCGGTTGGCCAGCCAGAACGCACCCAGCGTCGTCTCGTCGGGTTCGCCGGCGAGGATTCGCTGGAGGGCCTCTCGAGCCTGCTCGCGGGTCATGTCGTCGGCCGATTTGTGTCCCGAGCCGACGACTTCGGTCATCAGCCGCTTCAGCGGCCACTCGCCGAACTCCTGGGTTGCCTGAGCCATGACCGGGTGTTGGGCGGGACGACGCAAAAACGTCCCGTTTTCGGAACTGACCGATCGCGCGGGATAGTAAGGAGTGACGGACAAATCGTCATCCAACGAGGCCAAATCTATCGACGGATGCGACCATATTCGGGCAGTTACAACGAAATCGCCATCATCACCTCGTCGATGTACTCGTCGTCGAGCTTGTAGTGGTCCTCGCGGACCGCCTCGGTCGTCCACCCGCGGTCCTCGAAGAACGCGATGGCCTCCTCGTTGGTCGAGGGAACGCTCTGGTAGACCTTCTCCTGGCCGTTCTCGTGCACCCACTCGAGTGCGCGGTCGAGTAACCCGCTACCGACGCCGATCCCGCGGTACTCCTCCAGGACGCCGACGGTGAGTTCGGCGGTGTGGCTCAGCTTCTCGAGTTTCGGGACGTGGAGGTGGGCCCAGCCGACGACGTCGCCGTCGACGGTCGCCACGAAGAACATCCGGGACTCGAGGTCGTTGTGTCGTAACAGGACGTCCTCGTGGTCGAGTTCGTCGGCGACCGACTCCGCTTCGATGTAGATCATCTCCTCTGCGACCCGGCGGATCGCGCCGACGATTCCCGTCAAATCCTCCTGTCTGGCCGGTCGGATCGTGACGTCGACGTCGTCGGCCGAAAACTCCTCGCGTTCGTCCGCGAGGTCGACGGCGATCCGCAACGTGCCGTCCTCGCTCTCCGCGACGTAGCCGTCGCGTTTGAGGATCGCTACGTTGTGGCGAAACGCCCGATCGTACTGCGGGTCGCCGTGTGGATCCTGGGGGAACAGCTCCCGTCGCACCTGTCGTGCATCGACCGCGCCGTGGGCCTCGACGTAGCCGTAGATCCGCTCGCGTTCGTCCCCGTCGATCGAGATCGGTTCAGTGAGAACCATGATTGGTGGTAACGAGCGCCACAGTAATAATCGTTACAGTTACAACTCGAGACGGTAGTGCGGTCGGTCGTCCCATCGAACGACAACGTTAAACAGACAGGTTTCGAATGTATTTGTTTGATTTTATAATAACTCAAGCGACACTTCACCAATAGGATACATCATATGCTAATTCGGTACGCTCGTTTCGCCTGTTCCGCTCCGGAGAACGCCGCCCCCCGAGCGGCGACGAGACACGGGTTTCGGTCGTGACCGGACGCAGTGCAATCGCACTGAATATGCCGAAACAAACGCCGGCGAAGGAGCTGGAGGTACCGTCTATTACACTAGGTTATCCTCTGGACCGTCCCCCGCTTTGCGCCGAAAGTCTACTCCGCCAGTTCACGCGTCAAGACGTCGGTGGGGCTACGAACCGATCGACGGCTATTCTGTTTCGTCCGGCGCCGTCAACCGGTATTCCAGCCACGATCCTCGTGTCCGTCTGCTGGCCGGGCCCCCGGACAGCATCAGCAGTTACCGCAGTGTTCGACTTTCGACTAACAGATAACTGTCATCTGCTTATTCATGAAGATTAGTTGTCGATCGGTGCAGAATGCCAGATCCAGCAAACGTTCCAAACCGGGGCCGCGCAAGGCGATGTTCACGTATCGGAATCGTCCGCGCCGACGCGTCGAACGGTAGGACCGAATCGGCGCCTCGCTCAGAGATCACGCCAGCTGCGTTCGGGCGTCCAACCGAGCAGTTCGCGCGACCTGGCGAGGTCGACGATCGTCTCGTACCCGTCGAACGCGGTCCGTATTTCGGCGTTCGGGAAGTACTCGGCTATCACGTCCTTGGTTGGCACCCCCATCGTCGTGTCACCGGCCACCGCCCAGAAGACCTCGTGACCGGAAAAATCGGCTTCGATCGATTTTCTCGCGATCGCGGCGGCGTCCTCGACGTGGAGGTACGAGAAGAGAACGTCACGCGTCGTCGCCGGATGGGCTGTGGCCACCCCGTCGATCGACCGGTCGGACTCGACGAAGTGTTCGCGCATCTCCGGCTCCGTCATCACCCACGGATACCGAAGCGAGGCGATCGTAAGATCGGTCGACGGCCGCCGACCGAAGCCGTCAGCAGTGACTTCCATCGCGTGTTTGGCAATTCCGTACGAATCGTCCGGCGTCCGCGGATGCTCCTCGTCGACGGGAAGATACTGCACGTCGGCCGGACGCTCCTGATGTTCGCTCCCGATCGCGTTGATGCTGGACGGCAGACAGACCGCCTCGAGTCCGAGCGCGTCGCTCGCTTCCAGGACGTGCATCGCCGACATGACGTTGCTCTCGTAGACGCGGTAGGTCGGATTGCTGTACGGATCCGGGATCGTTCCCATGTGGACCACTGCATCCGCGCCCGTTTTCGCGAGAGCGCCGTACGTCTCGCCCGCATCGAGAAGGTCGGTTCGGACGTACGTATCCGACACCTCCTCGCGACGCGAGCCACGGGAAATATTCGCCGTGTCGTACCCGCTCTCGGCGAGGTGTTCGAGGATGGCCGTTCCGATCTTTCCGTTACCGCCGGTTACTGCGACAGTTGATATCGTCATTAGCGTGTTCGTTGATTCGTAATCGTTCGTCGATAGCTATTCGAGTAGCCCCTTGAGGTAGCCGATGGCGAAGAGACGACCCATGTCGGTGTATCCCGACATCGCCTCGTCGCGATCCGTTTCACCGACCATCCGTGGCACGTGATCCGGTCGAATCGGACCGTCGAAACCGACGTCCCGGTACGCCTCGATGGCGGCTTTCATGTCCGTCGGCCCGTCGTCGTGCCACGTTTCGACGAACGAGTCGGCGTCGCCCTCAACGTCCCGGAAGTGAACGAAGTGGATGCGGTCGCCGAACTCGCGGATCGTTTCGGGGACGTCCCCGCCCATCGCGGCGAAGTTCCCCTGACAGAACGTCACGCCGTGACGAGGGCTGTCGGACAGTTCGAGGATGCGTCGGTACTCGTCGGCCGACGTGACGATCCGTGGCACGCCTCGAACCGGCGACCGTGGCGGATCGTCGGGGTGTAACGCCAGGTTGACGCCGGCCTCCTCCGCGACGGGAACGACCTCCTCGAGGAAGTACTGGAGATTCTCCCAGAGGTCCTCCTCGGTGACGTCGGCGGCCGGATGATCCGGGGCGGACTCCATCCACCTGTGATCGTAGCCGATTCGCTCGGAACCGCCGCGACCCGGCAGTGAGTCGGATGTCCGGATGACGCCGAGCGGATTCTCCGTCCACACCCAGCAGTAGGTGTCGATGCCGAGTCGACCCATGTTTCGCAGGAGTTGCTTGACGGTCGCGATCTCCTCGTCGCGGCCGTCCCTGCCCAGAACGGTGTCGTCCATCGGTGGTCGGTCCTCGACGACGTCGAGGGAGAAACCGTGGTCGTCGAATCGTGCGGCGGTAGCCTGCAACGATTCGTACTCCCACCAGTTTTCCATTCCCCAGAACCGGACGACTGCGGTATCGAGGCCGAGTTGTTTGGCGATCGTCCAGCGCCGATCCGGCTGGGGCGGAAGCATGACTGTCGGATCCATCACGTCCGACGATCCGCGCCCCGACTCATTGACGTTTGCGGTTCCCGCCGATCCCACGGTACCCCTACGCACGCGCGATCAGCGGCGCGCTCGAGCGGATCGCCACGATTCGTACCACGCGCTGACGGGATGATAATCCGGCTCGACGCCGGGCGGGTCGGGCGCGACTGGTTCGGTGCCGTCCGCCGTTGGCACCCGTTTTTCGTACCAGAGCCCGGCGGGGCCCCGGTATCGGTCGGATCGGGCGATAAACCGGCGTTCCCACGATCGAAACCGGTCGGCGTCGTCGTCGTCACACCGGGCATTCGCCCGCTCGGCCAGCGCCGACGCCGCGCCGATCCCCTCGGCGAGCGCCCAGCCGTACCGATCCGAAACGAGACGCTCGCCGTCCGCATCGACGGTGTAGGCGAACCCGTTGTCGGTCCATCCCAGGTCGACGGCGGCGTCGAAGAGTTCGACGGCCCGCGCGTACCAGCCGTCGGACGGTCCGCCGGTGTCGTCGTACCGATCGAGCAGGGCGAGAAGCTTCGCCCACTCCACGTGATGGCCCGGCTGGTATCCGGGCGGACGAAACTGGTCTCGGAGTTGTCCCTGGTTGTACGCGAAGTCGTGGTCCCAGTCGTCGGTGTAGTGTTCCCAGAGCAACCCGTCCGTCTCGGTCGCGAGGTCGACGGTGATTCGAGTCGCGATTCGGCGTGCGCTCTCGAGGTAGCGACGCTCGGCCGTCGCCTCGTACGCGGCGAGATACGCTTCGCACGCGTGCATGTTCGCGTTCTGGCCGCGGTACGGTTCCAGTTCCGTCCAATCGGGACCGCAATCGCTCCGGAGCAATCCCGTCTCGTCTCGAAGCCGGTCGTCGATCACGGCCGCGGTCGCGGCGAGGTCCTCCCCGGCACCGTCGAGTCCCGCTTCGGTAGCCCGTGCGTACGCAAGCAAGACGAACGCGTGGCCGTACGCGGACCGCGTGTCGTCGATCGGAGCGCCCGTCTCGTCGACGACGAGGTCGTATCCGTCGCCGTCGGTCCCACGGTGTTCGTCGCGAAGAAACGCCAGCCCGTGTGCTGCCGCATCGAGACACCAATCCGGGCCGTCGACGAGGGCGCCGACCGAGAAGTTCGCGACCGATCGACACGTTGCGACGAGGTGTCGCCGATCGTCGGTGTACGGCTCACCCGTCCGCGGGTGGAGCAAGCGATACCCGCTTTCCGACACTGCATCGGGGTACTGGAGTCGAAGCGTCGTGAGTAGCCGTCCGCGTCTCGAACGTAGACACTGTTCGTCCATACCGATCGTCTCTACTGGCGGAGTATAACGGTATTGGTACACGTTTCGTCGCACCGCCGGGAGGAATGCCTCCGTCGGCGATCGACCACTACACCGCACCCGTCGCGTTCGCCGACGAAGACGGGACGAGACGGGAATCGTGTCGGCCGGCTGAAAGCGTCGGGAAAGCTTACTCCTTCAGAGCGACCCCGAAGCTTAGCCCGGCCGCGAGGTACTTGTTCACCAAGACGAGAAACAGGACGATCGGCATGACCAACACCGTCGACGCCGCGGCGAGCATTCCCCAGTCGATCGAACGGGAGCCGATGAACTGGTACATGTAGATCGGCGCGGTCCGGGTTTCGGTCCCCGTGAGAACGAGCGAGAACACGAGTTCGATCCACCCGAAGATGAAGCTGATGATCGCGACGGCGATGATCCCGGGGATTGCGGTGGGAAGTACCACGCGACGGAACGCTTGAAACCGCGTCGCCCCGTCGACCATCGCCGCCTCCTCGAGCGCCGGTGGAATGCCGTCGAAGAACGCCTTCATCACCCAGACGACGATCGCGATGTTGATCGTGGTCAGGATGAAGGTGAGTCCGATCCGCGTATCCAGCAGATCGAGTCGGCCGTAGAGGATGAAAAACGGGACGATGACGGCCACCGGTGGGAGCATCCGCGAGGAGAGAATCCAGATCATCACGTCGCGTTCTGCGGGGACCTCGTACCTCGAGAGGGCGTACGCGCCGGGAACGCCGATCAATAGCACTAACAGCACGGAGCCGCCGACGACGAGGAAGCTGTTCGCGAGTGCAACGGCGAAGTCGGGGTCCCGCATGAGTTCGAGGTAGTTGTCGAATATCGGGACGAAGATCCACTCCGGCGGGATCGCCAACGCGTCGACCGTCTCCTTCAGCGACATGGTCACGATCCAGTAGAAGGGGAACAGTGCGATCGCCAGCCAGGTGAGCAATATCCCGTGTCGACCGACTTCCTTGAGCTGTCGTTTGCGATCGACGCTGAGTCCCGACATCAGTCCATCACCCCCTCGAAGCCGACCGAAATGATCGCAATAGTACACAACGCGATGACGAAGATCAGGTAGACGATCGAAACCGCGGCTGCCGTTCCGAGATTACTGCCGATGAACCCCATCTCGAACACCTGGATGCTGAGCAATCGGCTCGCCGTTCCGGGTCCGCCGCCGGTCAACGAGTACACCAGCCCGAACTCGCGGAACAGGTCGATCGTCCGAATCAATACGGCGACGAAGATGAGTGGTTTCATGTAGGGAATAATGACGTGCGCGTAGATTCTCCACAGCGGTGCGCCATCCACTTTTGCCGCTTCCTTGAGGTCGGCCGGCACGGACGTCAATCCGGCGTAAAACACGATAAACATGAACGGAACCCAGTTCCACGTATCGACGAGGATGACCGTCAAGAGCGCGTACTGACCGGAGAGAAACGCCGGCGAACTCACCGGAAGCGCGGTCTCGATCAGGTGTGGGATGACGCCGATTTCCTGGTTGAGCATGATCCGGCCCATCGTCGCCAGCGCGACCGGTGCGGCGGCCATCGGCAGGATGAACCCGATCCGATAGATCGTCCGCATCCTATTCGTGACGCCGGCGACCAACGCGGCGAGCGTGAAACCGATCGTCGTCTGCAACGCGAGGCTACCGACGACGAACACCAGCGTATTCCGAACCGAGACCCACGTCGATCCACGTCCCCAGGCGTCGACGAAATTCTCGAGTCCGACGAACGTCCCGGTCAGCTCCGGGTTCGTGAGATCCCAGTACGTGACGCTCAGGTACACGTTGTACAGACCGGGGAAGAACGTCACGACGACGAGGAAAAGCGTCATCGGGAGCACGAACCACACCGGGAGATACGCCTCCCAGAGCTCTCGGAGTCGTCCGCGATCGGTTGGCACGTCCGCGTTGCGTGTGTTTTCAGTTGACATTATGTGCGTTCCGTCTCACGCGTTTAGTTGACGATATCCTCGGCGGTCCGGGCGGCGTCGGTCATCGCCTCCTCGACCGACTTGCCGCCGTCGATGGCGGCCTGCAACTCCGTCGAGTACTCCTCGCCCCACTCCGGATAGTTGACGTCGAACTCGTCGCCGATCGCGCCATTCAGCGAATTCATCGAGACCTCGGCGAACTCCTCGCCGACCTGCTCGCGGTAGGCGTCCGTCTCCCACGCGGATTGGCGAGTGAGGAACGACGCACCCTGCTCGCCCATCCATTCTTGGGTCTCCTGGCACGTCGCAAACAGCATGAACAGCCAGGCGGCTTCCGGGTTATCGGCCGCTCGCTGGGTCGAAATCTGCCACGTAAACGCGTTCGGTGCGAACCGACCGCCGTCGGGAACAGGCATCTCGGCGATCCCCAGGTCGTCGGCGACGACCGATTCGTCCGGATCGGTGAGGTCGGGATAGAACAGGTTCGCGTCCGTTGCGATGTGGCCTGCCTGCCCCTGTTGCATGGCCGCCAGCACGTCCGACCACTCGTAACTCGCCGCGTCCGCTGGACCGTACTCCTGTAACATATCGACGTAGAACTCGGCCGCGGCGATCGCTTCGTCGCTGTCGAGTCCGGACCGTTCGGGGTACTCCGCCCAGAGGTCGCCGCCCCACGAGCGAATGTAGGAGTTGAGAATGAAGATGTTCATGCCGAATCCGCGTTCCCCGCGTGCGACGACGCCCGGCATGTCCTCGTTTTCGGAGATCGTTTCGACGTTGTCGAGCAGTTCGTCCATCGTTTCCGGCTCCTCGAGATCGTACTCCTCGTAGAGGTCCGTTCGGTAGAACAGCGTCAGCGCCTCGACCGTAATCGGCAGTCCGGTCCACTCGTCGGCCGTCCCCGCCGCGTGACACGCGTCGACCGAGGCGTCGAAGATGTCCTCGGTTCGGTACCAGTTCTCGTCGTACAGATCGTCGTCGTCGAAGTAGTCGTCCAACGGCTGGAGCCACCCCGACTCGTAGTACTGGGTGACGACCTGATCGGTCATGAATACGTCCCAGTTTCCGCCCTCGGTCGTGAGGTCGGTATCACGCTGTGTTCGAAACTCCGATTCGGGGAGGACGTCCCAGTTGAGCGAGATTCCGGTCAACTCCTCGAACGCCCCCTCGAGTGGTTCGAAATTATCGACGAACGGGTGTTCGACGAACCCGAGCGTGAGTTCCTCACCCTCGTGTTTCCGCCAGTCGATGTCAGCGTCCGCGATCGACGATTGGTCGAACCCCTCGACTTCGACCTCCTCCTCGCTGAGGCATCCCGACACGCCGACGGCGACACCCAGGCTTCCCGTACTAACGGCTTTCATGAAGTCGCGCCTCTTGCGCTGCATAGCTGTGACAAAAGATATCAACCCATATTATTTATGCTTTTCTTCTCGAATCGTTCAAATTCTCGGTTCGAGACTGACTCGGTCGCACTCGAGGGCAGTTCGCCAGCGCCGATCGGCAGGGTGACCCACCGGTTATCCTTCGGCTGGAGACCCCTCGAGGCGCGCCGAAAGATCGAGTTCGGCGTCGTCGGTGACCTCCCGGTGATGGAGCGCGGTCCCCGTCGACCGATCGAAGAGGTACACCGTCTCCTCGGGGACGTGTGCGTACGCGGAGTCACCGACGGCGAGTGGCTGCTGGCCGTCTACCTCGGCGATGAACTCGGCGTCCATCTCGTCGGTGTGCAAGTAGACGTACTTTACGCTCCCCATCGGTTCGATCACGTCGACGGTACACTCGATGTCGTTGTCCGACTGCGGGTCGTCGACGACGGCGATATCCTCCGGTCTGACGCCGAGGGTCAACTCGGTGTGGCCGTCGGTAGCGCGTTCGATCCCGGCTGGGAGTTCGTAGGCGATTCCCTCGCCGCGAAGCGTCGCCCCGTCGGCGTCGACCGGGAAGAAGTTCATCGATGGACTGCCGATGAAGCCAGCGACGAATCTGTTCGCCGGCCTGTAGAAACACTCGAGAGGCGTGCCGACCTGCTGGATTTCACCCCCGTCCAGAATCACGAGTCGATCGCTCATCGTCATCGCCTCGGTCTGATCGTGGGTGACGTAGATCGTCGTCACGCCGAGTTGGTCCTGAAGCCGGTTAATTTCGGTTCGCATCGTCGTTCGAAGCTTGGCATCGAGATTCGAGAGCGGTTCGTCCATGAGGAAGACGTTCGGATCGCGGACGATCGCTCGACCGAGCGCGACGCGTTGTTTCTGACCGCCGGAGAGTTGCCCCGGATTGTTATCGAGCAACTCTCCGATCCCCATCATCTCCGCGGTTTCCGTGACCTTCGCGTCGATCTCCTCCGCCGAGAGGTCGGTCGACATCTTGAGTCCGAAGCTCATGTTTCCGCGGACGGTCATATTCGGGTACAGGGCGTAGCTCTGAAACGCCATCGCGATGTCGCGCCTGCGCGGTTTGTAGTCGTTGACCACCTCGCCACCGATACTGATGTCCCCGTCCGTCTGCCGTTCGAGTCCGGCGATCATCCGCAACAGCGTCGATTTACCGCTGCCCGACGGGCCGACCAACACGAGAAACTCGCCATCCCGGATCTCGAGGTCGACGTCGTTGACGGCGACGATTTCGTCGCCACCGCTTTCGAACACTTTTCGAACGGACTCCAATCTAACACCGGCCATGGTAGAGCAAGCCAGATACAGCGTAATAAACATTTACATGAGTGTTTCGGGTGGGGCCCGCAAGCGTCGTCCGACGGGCGGTGACCTGTTCGAACTCGCTCCGCGGTATCGTCGCCACTGCACGTCTCGTACACCTGATCGCCAGCGGATCGGCGATGGGCGTGTGATACGGTTTACTGTAGATCATTTCCGGTGAGACCGCGATCCGGGCGGCGGTCTCACCGGTAAATCGCTACAGTAATCCGTATGAACCGGTGCCGTTGGTACGATATTTCGAGTGACCGGACGTTGGGACCGCGCTTCGGTCACGGGCGGGACGCCCCGGCGTCCGACGGGCTACTCGGAAACCGTTATCATGCCTTTGACCACGTCGGGTTCCATCGCACGCTGAAACGCGTCCTCGATCCCCTCGAGCGACGACCGGAAATCGACGATCCCCTCGACGTCGACGGCGTCGTCCGCGAGCAGTTCGATGGCGTCGTCGTAGGTGTTCCGGTATCGAAACGAACCGCGAGCGTCGATCTCGTTGTCGATGATCTCGAGGACGTCGAGCGAAACCGTCGCTTCGGCGGCGAGTCCGACGAACACGACGGTGCCACCGCGGCGGACCGCGTCAGTCGTCGATTCGATCGAGGACCGCGCTCCGGAGGCCTCCACGACGACGTCGACGCCGAGGCCGTCGGTATACTCCAGAACGGCCTCGGCGAGATCGATCTCCGAGACGTCGACGGTCAGGTCGGCGCCACGGTCGGCGGCCAGCGCGAGTTTTTCCGGGACGACGTCGGTGACGATGACGTCGGTCGCACCCGCGGCCCTCGCAGCCTCCATCGTCACCAGACCGATCGGGCCAGCGCCGGTGATCAACACGGTATCCCCGACGCCGACGTCGCCTCGCCGACAGGCGTGGATCCCAACGGAAAGCGGCTCACAGAGCGCGCCGGCCGTCGTCGAAACGGAGTCGGGAAGTTCGTAGACGAAGTCGGCCGGCCAGGCGACGTACTCCCTGAAGGCGCCGTCGTGGGGCGGCGTTGCCATGAACGTGACGTCCTCACACAGGTGATACTCGCCGCGCTTGCAGTGTGGACACCGCCGACACGGTACGCCCGGTTCGACGGCGACCCGGCTCCCGACGATGCGCCGGTCGACGTTCGAACCGGCATCGACGACGACGCCGGCACACTCGTGACCGAGAACGAGCGGGTTTTCGACCACGTAGTCGCCGATGCGACCGTGTTCGTAGTAGTGAACGTCGGAGCCACAGATGCCGACGTCGCGAACGGCGACGAGAACGTCACGAGGGCCGGGTGACGGTTGCTCTCGTCGCTCGAGTTCGAATCGCTGCGGTTCGGCTAAGACGGCGGTGTGCATAGATCGACCGAGGCGGATGTTCTATAAAAAAGTTCGGAGAACGAAGGATAAACCCGGCCTACCACTCGGCGAGACTCCCGTCCTCGTGGTGCCAGACGGGGTTGTGCCAGTTTACCTCCCCACGAGATTGCTCGCGAACGTAGCCTTCGTCGACCGTGATTCCGAGTCCAGGCCCCTCGAGGCGTTCGACGTAGCCGTCCTCGAACTGAAACGCCGTCGGCTCTTCGATGCACTCGAGTCGACGACTCGATTCCGGCGCGTGCAATCCCAGGCTCTGTTCCTGAACGATCACGTTCTGCGTCGCAAAACCGACCTGCAGACAGGCCGCGAGCGCGATGGGGCCCAGCGGACAGTGCGGAATAACGGAGACGTCGAACGCTTCGGCGAACGTCGCAACTTTTCGGAGTTCGCTGATTCCACCGACGTTCGTGATATCCGGCTGGACGATCGAAACGGCATCGTCCACCAGGAGCGGCTTGAAATCGTAGCGTGAATACAAGCGTTCGCCGGTGGCGATCGGAACGGCGGTTCGATCGGCGATTCGCCCGAAGGAGTCGGCGTGTTCGGGGAGCAACGGTTGGTCGATAAACATCGGATCGTACGGCTCGAGTCGGTCGATGAGCTCGGCGGCCATGGGTTTCGAAACGCGCCCGTGGAAGTCCACGCCGACGAACGCGTCGTCGCCAACGGCCTCTCGAACCGCTCTGAAGCGTTCGACGGCGTGATCGACGGCTGCGGGCGTCTCGAGCGGTCTGAACTCGCCGACGAGGTTGATCTTGAACGCCTGGTATCCGTGCTCGGCGGCTTCACGGGCCGATGCGGCGATCGTCTCGGGGTCGTCGTGAACGACTCCGAGCCAGTGATAGACGAGCATCCGATCGCGGACGTGCCCGCCGAGCAGCTCGTGTATCGGCACATCGTAGTGGCGACCCTTGATGTCCCACAGGGCCTGGTCGATACCGGAGAGCGCACTCATCAGGATCGGCCCGCCCCTGAAGTAGCCACTCTGGTAGAGCTTCCGCCAGTGGTACTCGATGCGACGCGGATCGGCCCCCAGGAGATAGCCCTCGACGAGTTCGCTGACCGCCGTTCTGACCGTCTCGAGTCGCCCCTGAATGATCGGTTCACCCCAGCCGACCGTTCCGTCGCTGGTCTCCAGTTTCAGGAGCAACCACCGCGGTGGCACGGCGAACAGTTCGTAGTTGGTGATTCGCATGAGGGGATAATCGAAGAGATTCCATATAATGGTGTGGCTCCCGCCGGCCGTCGAAGCTCGGATCTCCACGGCGTGGCAGACCGTCCTACGGCACTGCGTCGTGGAGATTCGGGTGTCAGCGAGTGGATCGGGACGGATTCCATCACAATAAATATACCATCGCCGCTGAAACTCCTATAGCGTACGATCATGAGTGTACTGGAGAGCTTTTCGCTGGACGGAGAGACGGCGATCGTCACCGGCGGCGCGCAGGGACTGGGAAAACGGATGGCAAGCGGGCTCGCGGAGATGGGTGCAGACGTCGCGATCGTCGATCTGAACCTCGAAATCGCACAAGCGACGGCCGAAGAACTCCGCGGAGAGACCGAGGTGGTCGCCGTCGAAGTCGACGTGACCGACGAAGCGTCGGTCAAAGGAATGGTCGACGAAGTCACCGATCGGCTCGGACCGGTCGACGTTCTCGTCAACAACGCCGGGATCGTCGAGAACTCCCCAGCGGAGGAGACGCTACTCGATTCGTGGAAGCGCGTGCTCGCTGTCAACCTCGACGGCGTCTTCCTCTGTACGAAACACGTCGGTCGCCAGATGCTAGATCGCGGCGAGGGTCGGATCGTCAACATCGCCTCGATGTCGGCCATCGACGTCAACGTCCCCCAGAAACAAGCGAGCTACAACACGTCGAAAGCCGGCGTCTCCATGCTGACGAAATCCCTCGCCGTGGAGTGGGCCGATCGCGGCGTCAGGGTCAACGCGATCGCACCGGGCTACATGCGAACGGAACTGACCGAGGACGTCCTCGAAGAAAACCCCGACGTGGCGGACACGTGGCTCGAGAACACCCCACTGGGTCGACTAGGCCGCCCGGAGGAGCTTCAGGAACTCGTCGTCTACCTCGCGTCGGACGCGTCCTCGTATATGACCGGAACGACGGTCGTCATCGACGGCGGATACACCGCACGATAGCGACGTGCGGCGCAAAATCGACCAAATTGAACACCCGACTGACCTGGTCGTGTCGAGCGAACGGACCGAGAACGAGGCGTTAGTCGTCCGCAATCAGATTCGCCAGCCGACGTTTGGCCGACCCCCACCCGTCGTCGGTCGACGGTTCGTAGGCTCGAATCGGAAACGCGTCGGCCACGAGTCCTCGGCCGGTTTCGACGTCCGGAACGGTTCCCGCGGCGAGCGCCTGCGTCAACACGTTCCCGATCGCGGTGGCCTCGACTGGGCCCGCATCGACCCGCCGACCGGTCGCATCCGCCAGTAACTGACAGAAGAGATCGTTTCGAACGCCACCCCCGCCGAGGGCGATCCGATTCGGCGACGGGGTCACAATCGCGGACAGTTCGTCGAGGACGATCGCCGTCTTCGTCGCCAGGCTCTCGAGGAGACAGCGAACGACCTCGCCCCGGTCGGACGGAACGGGCTGGTCGGTACGGCGGCAGTACGCCCTGATCTGTGCCGGCATCGAGCCATCGATTCCGAACGAGTCGTCGTCGGGATCGACCAGCGCGGTTCGCGACGGGACGTCCCGCGCCTCCGCCAGCAGCCGATCGTAGCCGACGGGCTTTCCGGCGTCGCGCCAGGCGTTCCGACACGCCTCGAGCAGGAAGAATCCGTTGACGTTTTTCAACAGTCGAACGGTATCGTCGACCCCCAGTTCGTTCGAGACACCCGACTCGAAGGCGTCGTCGGAGAGGACAGGGTCGGATCGTTCGACGCCGACGACGAACCACGAGCCGGTGCTCAGAAACGCCGCGTCGTCGGTCAACGGAAGGCCGGCGACGGCGGACGCCGTGTCGTGACTCGCGGGGGCCACCAGATCCGGCGACGACGAGAGGGCGCTCGCAACGTCCGAACCGACCGCCCCGAGCGTCGTTCCGGGCCCCTCGAGGTCGGGCAAGACGTCGGTCGGAATAGAAAGCTCCGCCAGCAGGTCCGTAGCCCAGTCACGATCGACGGGATCGACCATCTGCGTCGTCGATGCGATCGTTACCTCTCCGGTCGGTCGACCGCCGAGACGCGCCGACAGGAGTTGGGGCATCAGTAGCAGACGGTCGGCCCGGTCCAGAAGCGACGGGTCGTTGCGCGCGATCGTGTGAAGTTGCCACAGGGTGTTCGGCGTTCGCCAGTTCGTGATGCCGGTCGCCTCGAAGAGACGCCGCTTGCCGACCGTCTCGAGCACCGTGTCTTTCGTCGCCGTCGCTTCGGGATCGCGGTACGACGTCGGGTTTCGCAGGAGCGATCCGTCGGTTACGAGCCCGAAGTCCAGCCCCCAGGTATCGATCGCGATGGTGTCGAGGCCGTTGGCGCGCTCGTCGGCGATCGCGACCCCGTCGACGATCCGTCGTTCGAGGGTTTCGACGTCCCAGACGTACCGTCCGTTCTCCTCGACCGGGAAGTTCTCGAATCGGTCGACCGCTTCGACCGCGAACGTCTCGCTCGTTACGCGGCCGAGGTAGACGGTCCCGCCGCTCGCACCGATGTCGATCGCGACGTGGTTCATGTGTACCTCGCTGAAATCATTCGACGTAGCTTTCGAGTTTTCCGCGGACGCGCTCGATTTCGTCGGCCGGGAGAATCTCCGGCTCGCCGATCGCGCGGGCCTGGTAGTGGATACGAGCGCAGAATTCGACCATCTGTGCGACCGTGTAGGCGAACTCGAGCGAGTCGGCGGCGGTCAAGACGCCGTGATTTTCCATGAGGGCGGCCCGTGAGGACTCACCGAGCGCCTCGACGACCGTCGCTCCGAGGTCTCGAGTCGCGTGGGTTTCGTACTCCGC
Source organism: Natrarchaeobius versutus (assembly GCF_041205745.1). Taxonomy (NCBI): domain Archaea; kingdom Methanobacteriati; phylum Methanobacteriota; class Halobacteria; order Halobacteriales; family Natrialbaceae; genus Natrarchaeobius; species Natrarchaeobius versutus. The sequence goes on from NZ_JBGFCC010000012.1 coordinate 89,676, forward strand.
GACCGGAACCTCCGTCCCGGCGAACGCCAGCAGGTAGTGTGAGGCCGGAATCGGCTCGGCGAGCGACGCGAACGTGGTCGCGTACGGCGAGTGCGTGTGAACGACGCCGGCGACGTCGGGTCGGTCGTCGTAGACCGCCAGGTGCATCGGTAACTCGGACGACGGGTCCCCGCTCCCGGTGACGACGGTGCCATCCAGCGTGACGACCGGAACGTCACTCGCCGACATTTGCTCGTACGGTATCCCCGACGGGCTGATCGCGATGCGATCCTCCCCGAGGCGAACGCTGAGGTTGCCGCCCGTCCCGGTCGTCAACTCGTCTTCGATCAGTCGACGTCCGTAGTCGCAGATCGACTGCCGCGCTTCCAAGAATCGTGGCTCTTCGTCTGCCATGGAGGACGTATCAGGAAAGACGTATAAATAAATAACGATCGCGACGGTCGATCACGTCTCTGGTCTGTCCATCGGACGCCCGCGAGAACGCCGGGTTCGGACGCGTCGTTCGCGATTACCGCAAACGGTAGTCGACAACAAGCTTTTAATCACGGCCCCGCGTGGTCCAGCCTGTACGACGTGTATGGATCGTGTACAGTCAGGACCAGCGATTCGACCGACTTCGACGGTCGCATCTACCGACGCCATGAAGCTCAGGCCCAACGACGTTTCCGAGCACGCGGTATCGCCAACCGAACGACAGAAGCGAGACCTTCCTTGAATATGCGCGCAGCGACACTCACCGACATCGGCAAGATAGACGTACAGAATCGAACGCGACCCACACCGAGAAACGGCGAGTTACTCGTCGAGATCGGAGCCTGTGGCGTCTGCATGACCGATTATCACATGTATCACGGTTCGTTCGAGGTCGAAACGCCGCTGGTTCTCGGCCACGAGAGCGCCGGAACGGTGATCGCGGGAGAGACGGAACAGTTGGACCTCGAAATCGGCGATCGAGTTGCGATCAACCCGACGGTCCCGTGTACCACCTGTCAGTACTGCAAGCGAGGAGAGACCCACCTCTGTGAGAACAACACGTCGATCGGCGGGGCGGCCGAAACCGTCATCGATGGTGCCTTTGCGGAGTATACTCGCGTACCCGCTACGAACGTCGAACGGATCGACGACCTCTCGTTCGAGCGAGCCACGCTCGCCGAACCCCTGGCGTGTTGTGTCCACGGGGTCGATCAGGTGGACCTCGAGCAAGGAGACAGCGTCGCGATCATCGGGGCCGGTCCGATCGGCCTCTTGCTGTTGCAAACGTTTCGTAACCGCGGTGCGGCCCCGATCGTCGTCTCCGAACTCGACGACGACCGTCGAGCGCTTGCGGCCGAACTCGGTGCGGATGCCGTCGTTGATCCCGCCGAAGGCGACACCGTGTCGGCGATTCGAAACGCCGCGGGCGGACCGGTCGACGTCGGTGTCGAAGCGATCGGCCGCGTGCCGACGATCGAGCAGGCGAACGACGTGACCGCGAAGGGCGGAACGACGCTCATCTTCGGTGTTCCCGATCGGGACGAAACGATGGAAATCAGTCCCTTCGACGTCTTCTTCGACGAGATCGGCTACCGCGGTTCGTACTCGCTGACGACCGAGGACTTCCAGCGCGCAGTGACGATGCTCGAGTGCGGTCGGATCGACGCCGACGCGGTAATTTCGGATCGGATCGGGTTAGCGGATCTCCCCGACGCATTCGACCGAATGGCGAACTCCGAGGGACTCAAGCACGTCGTCGCCCCCGGCGCGAGCGACCATAGTTGCCACTGAACGTCAGTGCAGACGTCGATCGTACGCTCATCGGTTCTCACTCGCGTCGTTCGTTTGGAACCGGCGGCCGTCGTACGATTGGCGTGCAAACAGTTCGGTTGTTGGGTAGCGTGTCCGGTCGCTCGCATATCGACCAGTAAAACTACTCGGCGATGGCGAACGGAACCGATCGTCCGATAGTCGGCAACAGCGAGTCCAACCGCACTTCAGGACGCGACTCTTTCTCATCAGCCGTGGAAGTCGCTGAACTGATGTACTCACCGTTTCGCGTAGGCGGCCGGTACGACCGATGCTGACCGTTGATTCGCGAGTGAAACCCCAAGACGTTCGACGAAATCGTTTTGCTCTACAGAACGCTGGGGCGGCGAACATCGAAACGGGCCGCGAACATCATTATCAAACATGTTGGATAGAGGGGCGAACGAACCCACGGGACGTGAGAGCAGAAATCGTTCTTCAGAGTAGAACAACCTATATGGTGGTGGGGGCTGTCCTCTCTGGTAGAATGACGGACAAGCCGCGGTATACGGTCGACGCAACGGAAACGTCGTTAGCCATCCTAACACGGCTCGTCGAATCGCCCGAACCGCTCGGCGTAACGGCGCTGGCCGACGAAGTCGGCGTGTCCAAGGGAGTCACTCACAACCACCTCGCGACGCTTCAACACCACGAATACGTGATCAATCGGAACGGAACGTACGAACCATCGCTTCGATTACTTTCGATCGGAACTCGTGTACGGGATCGACGACAGATCTACGCAACCGCCAGGGAAAAAATCGCCAACCTTGCCGCGGTGACGGGTGAAACGGCGACGCTCTTCGTTGCCGAGGACGATTCCGGCGTTCCACTCCACGTCGCGGAAACGCCAAACAGCTGGTCACCGCCGTACGTGGAAGGCGAGCGAATCCCGCTCCACGTAAACGCCCCTGGGAAGGCGATCCTCGCCGCCCTCCCCAACGATCGTGCCGACGCGATACTGACTCGAACGGAACTCGCCGCCCCGACCGACGAAACCATCACCAACCCGACAGAGCTCGCCGATCAGCTTCGTCGGATCCGCGACGACAGAGCTTCGTTCTGCAGGGAAGAACATTACGACGGGATCGTCGGCGTGGCGGCATCGATCCCGAATCCAACCGGCACGCGCCCGGCCGCTATCGGGGTTTGCGGGCCTGCAAGCCGAATGAACGGTCGCTACCTCGAGGAGGATATCACGGGACAGGTCCTCAGCACGACGAAAGCCGTTCAAGCCGAACGGGCGGGCGAGTAACGACTCGCGCCGTCCGGTTACAGCGCAGTCGGCCCGTTTCCATGGCTCGAAAAGCACCATAAATTACGGCCATACGTCTGTAAAAGACAGAAACTGAGATACCGGTTTCGGGAGTCAGCCCGAAAACCCGTCGAACCACGACCAGAACACGATGGTAGTGGTATCCCGGACAGTGTGTTCCTCCGTTCGACCGTCCCGATTTCGCCGACCAACGAAAAGCGTCGACTGAAATCGTAGACCAGCCACATGGAAATCACATATGTAACATGGGTATTTAGAAAAATAGTCGATAGACAGATACCTCATGCCGGAGACGACCGACGTCGATTGACGACGAGCAGGTGGACCCGAACGGTGAGAGAATCAACGATAACGCTACCAAAACACACACCCAGCCGAATCGGGCTCGAGACGCAGGATACTGTCGTCTCGAGTAGCGACGGAAGATCGATAGCGCGATTACGCGACCGGTGACGATCGTACACCAATATCCACCTAAAAGCCACCTACCGCCACTGTGCGGCGACATAGCGTACTAGCGAGTAGGTGGCCGGATCGTAGCCGGTTCGATTTTCCCGCCACGCTACCGAGCGGAAACGATGATCGATCCGGAACCAATTATACCAATTCTCAAATACACTATTTTACTTTATACTATCTATAGTATGTGAGAGAGTTGTTATGATTTTGAAGGGGTAGGTATCGACGGAATTGTCGACGTCAAGAAGGAGGGCGGTGGCGGGTAGCCGCGACCGCCGACCCGAAAGCGATACCTTTCGAACCTCCCTAGGCCCGCCAATGAACAGCCGCGTGGGGGAATGGCGCGAGGCGATCGACGACGTCGACGCCGCCATCGTCGACGGCTATCAGAGCGGGCTCCCAGTCGAGACGCGCCCGTTCGACCGGATCGGCGAGCAACTGGGGATCGACGGTGACGACGCGCTCGAGCGCGTGAGTCGCCTCGCCGACCTCGGCATCGTCCGACGGTTCGGCGCGGTGCTCAACCCGCCAGTGATCGGCTCCTCGACGCTCGCCGCCGTCAAAGCACCCGAGGAACGGTTCGAGGAGATTGCAACGGTCATCAACGGCTACCGGCAGGTCAACCACAACTACGCCCGCGATCACGAGTGGAACATGTGGTTCGTCGTCACGGCCGGTTCGCGCGAGACCCGCGACGAAATCCTCGCGGAGATCGAAGCGCGGACCGGTTGTCGCGTACTCGACCTACCGATGCTGACCGACTACTACATCGACCTCGAGTTCCCGGTCGTCAACGCCGATCGGTTCGCCCGCGAGTCGCTCGTGGACCGAACGGACGCATCGGCTACCCGGATCAGCGAGGAGGCAACGGGCGATCTCTCGACGTTCGATGCCGATCTCCTGCTGGCTATTCAGGACGGCTTTCCGCTCTCGGCGACGCCCTACGCCGAGATCGCCGCCGATCTCGATGCCGGCGTCGACGACGTGCTCGAGGCGATTTCCCGTCTGCAGGAAAACGGCTGTATCAAGCGCATCGGCTGTGTGATCAACCACGTCGTTACGGGATTCGACGAAAACTGCATGGTCGTCTGGGACGTCCCCGACGCCGAACTCGACGAGCGCGGCCAGCAGGCGGGCGGATTGCCGTACGTCACGCTCTGTTATCACCGCCCCCGACGGCCCGGCCTCGAGTGGCCGTACAACCTGTTTACGATGATCCACGGGCGAGACGCCGCGGCCGTCGACGCGAAAATCGACGAACTCGCCTCGGAGCACCTGCCGGTCGAACACGAACGGCTCTACTCGACGGAGACGCTGAAACAGACCGGCGCCCGCTACGACGAGATCCTGTCGTCGTGACCGCGCCCAATCGACTCGAGCGGGATGTCGACAGATTGATGTGATGAGGGAATCGACACGGCGGTATGGTCCCGCTGTTCATTCCCGGCGTTCCCGGTGGTCCAGAACTGCTCGTCATCCTCGTAATGTTACTCTTTTACATCGCGATTCCGATCATCATCATCGTCGCGATCTTCAACTTCCTCGACGGGAAACGCGGCTACGAGCAACGGATCGAGGCACTCGAACAACGCGTCGAGCAACTCGAGAACGAGCGACGGTAAGCACCGGTTCCCCGTTATCCGTATGGACGGTGTCCGACTCGCGGAAACCTCTTACTCGTGGACGGTGACTGACTCGAGCAGGACGTCGTCCGTTGGACGGTCGTTCCCGTCGGTCTCGACCGAGCCGATCTCGCGGACGACGTCCATCCCGTCGGTAACTCTCCCGAAGACGGCGTGACGGTCGTCGAGGTGTGGCGTCTCCTCGAGCGTGATGAAAAACTGCGAGCCGTTCGTATCGGGCCCGGAGTTGGCCATACTGAGGATTCCCTCGTCGTCGTGGCGAAGTTCCTCGTGGAACTCGTCGTCGAACTGGTAGCCCGGACCGCCGCGGCCGGTTCCGGTCGGGTCGCCGGTTTGGATCATGAAGCCGTCGATGACCCGGTGAAAGAGCACGTCGTCGTACAGCGGTTCGCCCTCGACATCTTCGCCCGTCTCGGGGTCGACCCAGACCTGTTCGCCGGTGGCGAGGCCGACGAAGTTGGCGACCGTCCGCGGCGCGCGCTCGCCGTAGAGTTCGACCTCGATATCGCCCTTGCTGGTGTGTACGGTCCCAGTGGTCGCGTCGACGGTCGGTTCGTCGTCCGTGTCGGCGTCCGTTTCCGGGCCGTCCTCGTCCGTGGCGTCCGCATCGGTGTCGTCGGCGCCGGCTCCGCCGGCCGCGCCACCGTCATCGGGGTCAGCGTCCGCATCGGTCTCGCCGTCGCCCGAACTCGAGCAACCGGCGACGATACTGCCAAATCCTGTGGCGGTCACCGCCATGAGGGTACGTCGGTAGATGTCGGTGGTGTGGCGGGCGGGAAAATAACGGTGCTGGTTCGGCGCCGGTGACGAGCTGGTGTCGTCCCCCACGGAGATTCCGTGAGCGCACCGGAAAACTGGTATCGCGATCCGACTCTCCCGGAGCGGCGCGCTACTCGTAGTCGACGGAGACCGACTCGAGCAGGATATCCTCTTTCGGTCGGTCGTCGCGGTCGGTCGGCGCGCCCCCGATGTCGCGAACGACGTCCATCCCGTCGGTAACTTTCCCGAAGACGGCGTGGCGGTCGTCGAGGTGAGGCGTCTCGCCGAGCGTGATGAAAAACTGCGAGCCGTTGGTGTCGGGGCCCGAGTTCGCCATACTGAGGATGCCTGCGTCGTCGTGGCGAAGTTCGTCGTGGAACTCGTCGTCGAACTGGTAGCCCGGGCCGCCGCGCCCGGTGCCGGTCGGGTCGCCGCCTTGGATCATGAAGCCGTCGATGATCCGGTGGAAGAGGACGTCGTCGTACAGCGGTTCGCCCTCGATTTCCTCGCCCGTCTCGGGGTCGGTCCAGGTCGTTCCGCCGGTGGCGAGGCCGACGAAGTTGTCGACCGTCCGCGGCGCGCGCTCGTCGTAGAGTTCGACCTCGATGTCTCCCTCGCTCGTGTGCAGGGTCGCAGTAACGTTGCCCATACCTCGGCGACGACGGGGCGCCTCAAAACGGTGGTGGTCTCGAGTCGACGAGCAGTCGACGGCATCGATGATCGTTCCGGCCGACAGTATATACCGCCGGCTGGCAAACGGACGCGTATGAACGCCGGATCGCACTCGGCCGAGTCGGTCACGCTCGCCCGAATACCCTCGGGGGTCGAACTCGCGACGACGATCCACACCTACCGCGGCGGGGCGGACGGTCCGACCGTCTACGTCCAGGCCGCCCAGCACGGCCGGGAGATCAACGGAACCGAGGCGCTCCGTCGGTTTCACGACAGACTGGCCCTCGAGTCGCTCTCGGGAACCGTCGTCGCCGTCCCGGTGGCGAACCCGTTGACGTTCGACCGCGTCACCTACACGACGCCGGAAGCCTTCGACAGCGTCAACCCCAACATGAACCGGGTCTGGCCGGGAGACGACGACGGGACCCTCCACGAGCGAATGGCCGCTCGCCTCTGGAAGGCCGCCGCCGACGCGGACGCTATCGTCGACCTCCACACCGGAAGCCCCGATATGCATCCACACGTCGTCTTCCGCCAGGGCGACGAACGCTCACGCCGGTTGGCGAAGGCGTTCGGCACCGATCTCCTGCTCTCGGAACCGGCGGACGACGACGCGCCCGAGGAGTGGCACAGACGCGGGTTCGGCGGAAAGTTCAGGGTCGCCGCGGCCGAGGAGGGCATTCCGTCGATCACGCCCGAACTCGCCTACAACAAGCAGATCGTCGAAGAAGCCGTCGAAGCGGGCGTCGAGGGCCTGCTGAACGTCCTGCGGTCGCTCGAGATGCTCCCCGGAGAGACGACGGAGCGAAACCAGACGGTCGCACGGAACCACCTCGGCAAGATCAGTGCGGACGAATCCGGGCTGTTTCGCCCGGAGCCATCGCTTTCGGTCGGAACGACGGTTGACGAGGGGGACCGCGTCGGAACCGTTTACGATCCGGCCAGCTACGAGCCACTTCAGGACGTCATCGTCAGCCACGATGGAATCCTCTATGCGCTGACTCGCGAGGCGACGGTGACGGCGGGAGATCAACTCGCAAGCGTCGCAGTGGTTCGAGAAGAGCTCGCTCGTAACGACTGATACGAACGCTGTAACTGTTTGCCGGTGCAATCGTAACCCGGACGAAACGGTCCGTACGCTGGTCGCACGATCGACGATTCACACTCTCTTTTTTCGCACGTGGTGGGTCGTAATCGTCGCCGCGGCGATGGCAGCAATCGATCCGTTTTCGAGGAGGAAAGTGATAGATGTTTAACGGTAATAAATACCGCCCATCAATAGTAAGATATGAAATTGTTTTTGGATATACTCGGTTTAGATATATGTGTAATATATTTGGATTGGATAGTCAGACCGGATATTCACCATATCTATCCGCATATGGCTCCGTAATCTGTTCACCAACGAACCTCTTCCAGAGGATTCGGCGGGAAGTGACAAATGTATTTTCTACTAAAATAAAATATTATTAAATGCAATTACTTTTCGGCGACCATCAGTCGTTATTATTTGCTGTCGCGATCCGGACGTCCAGCACCAAAGGTTTATCACTCGGCTGGGAAGTTATTTGAATGATGGCTACGCAGCAACCTGTTGCCCGAGAGGTACAATTACGGGCCGAAAATATCGGTGGTATCGACGAAACCACGGTCGAACTCGAGTCAGGAGTGACCGTCCTCGCAGGACGGAACGCAACCAACCGAACGTCGCTTCTACAGGCGTTCATGGCCGCTCTCGGCGGCGAATCCGCCTCGCTGAAGGCTGACGCCGACGAGGGGTTCGCCGAACTCGAGATCGGCGACGACACCTACCGTCGGACGCTACAGCGAAGCGGCGAAGCGGTCATCATGGGCGGCGAACCGTATCTCGACGATCCCGAACTCGCCGACCTCTTTGCCTTTTTGCTCGAGTCGAACCCGGCCAGGCGGGCGGTGACGACGGGCGACGACCTCCGCGAGATTATCCTTCGGCCGGTCGACACCGACGAGATCGAATCCGAAATTACGCGACTCACCGCCGAGAAAGAGCAGATTTCGGACGAACTCGATCGCCTCGAGGCGCTCAAAAACGAGCTTCCTGCGCTCGAACAGCAACGAACCGACGTTCAGGGCCAGATCGAGGAGAAGCAAACGGAGCTCGAGCGCGTCAAGGAGGCGATCGAGGAGGCCGAAGACGACGCCGAAACCCGTCGCGACGACCAGAACGAACTCGAGGAGAAGCTGAGCGAGCTCCGGGAACGCCGATCGGGCCTGGAGGACGTTCGGTTCGATCTCGATACCGAACGCGAGAGCCTTGCCGCGCTCCGAGAGGAACGCGAGGACTTACAGGAGGAAGCGGACGACCTCCCGGCGGACGGCTCGCTGAATCGAGACGACATCGACGCGGAGATCGATCGCCTCCAGCGTCAGTCACAGTCGATCGACGGCGTCGTCAGCCAGCTTCAGAGTATCGTCCAGTTCAACGAGGAGATGTTGGAGGGCTCTCACCCCGAAATTCGAGAGCTCCTCGCCGACGGCGACGCCGCCGGGGATGGAACGGTTACGGACCAGTTGATCGAGGGAGACGAGGCGGTCCGCTGTTGGACCTGCGGGAGCGAAGTCCAGCGAAGCGAGATCGAGGATACGATCGATCGACTCCGCTCGCTCCAGGAGACGAAGCTGAGCGAGCGCGACGATCTCGAAGAACAGATCAAGTCGCTTCGAACCGAACGGCGTGAGATCGATCAGACGCGCACCCGGCGTGAACGCGTTAAAAACCGGCTAACTGACGTCGATAACGAGATCGAACGCCGCGAGACTCGTCTCGAGGACCTCACCGAACGCCAGGAAGAACTCGAGGCGGAGATCGAGGAGCTCGAGGCCGAAGCGGCCGAACTCGAGGACGAAGCGGACGACGAAAGCGACGACGGAGACGACGAGAACGGACTCCTCGAACTCAACCGCCGTGCGAACGAACTCGAGTTCTCGCTCGGTCGGCTCGAACGCGAACTCGAGACGACGTCCGAGGATATCGACGAGATCGAGTCCGCCCTCGACGAGGAAGAACGGCTCACGAGCCGTCGCGAGGAGATTCGCGACGAACTCGAGGAGCTTCGAACCCGGATCGACCGGATCGAACGCCAGGCCGTCGAATCGTTCAACGAGCACATGGACGCCGTCCTCGAGGTGCTCGAGTACGACAACATCGACCGAATCTGGATCGAACGGGTCGGCGAGACGGTCCGGGAGGGCCGGCGCAAGGTCGAACAGACGAAGTTCGACCTCCACATCGTCCGGAGCACCGAAGACGGACGGACCTACGAGGACACGATCGACCACCTGAGCGAGAGTGAACGCGAGGTCACCGGATTGATCTTCGCACTCGCCGGCTACCTGGTCCACGAGGTGTACGACGTCGTTCCGTTCATGCTCTTGGACTCGCTCGAGGCGCTCGACTCGAACCGAATCGCGGACCTCGTCGAATACTTCGAGGAGTACACCGACTTCCTCGTCGTCGCACTCCTGCCGGAAGACGCCGAAGCGATCGACGAGGGCCACGAACGGATCGCCGAGATCTAGCGACCAGCGAACAGCTACCGAACCCCTAACACCGGTACTATTGTTATACATTTTTCGCCGCTCCCGAACACTGCCGATCGCGTGCGTCCTGGCGGACCGACCGTTCTCTCGAATCGTCTCTTCGTCCGGTACTCGACTATTGGCGTTCTCAACGCGACTACAGCTCTGGTCGAGTGCCACCGCGTCGTTCGACGCCGATCGCATAGGTCGAATACCGAGCGATTTCACGTGAAACGGCTCGGATCCGAACGCGAGAACGCCGGGTGCTACGACTCGAAGCAGTCACACGCACCGGACTCGAGGAGACTCGTGATCTCGTACTGTTTTCCACACTCCTCACAGAGGACCTGAACGTCGACCAGAACGCGGTGTGAGCCGATCCGGAGCCGGTCCGTCTCCTGGAGGCGAGCCAGTTTCCCCTCGGAGACGGTGACGGTTCGTCGTCGGAGACCTTCGATCGTCTGGGCCGTCCGATCCCGGCTCGGGTCGTTCTGTGCCGACGGCGGCGCTACCCCTCGGTAATTGACGAGATAGGACCTGATCGCACCGTAGGAGACGAACTCCTCCCTGAGCGTCGAGACGTCGACGCCCTTTCGCTCGAGTTGTCGTTCGACCTGCGTTCGTTCGCCGCGACTCCCACGTTCGCCCGCGAGCAACGCGTACAGGTTGCCGACGTCCTCGGTGATCGTGTCGATCCCCTCCCGTGCTAACGCCGCACGAAGCAGTCGTTCGTTGAACGACTCCGCGAGGCCGCGAAGGCCGGTCCGATCCTCCGGGGCCGTCCACTGGGCCGCCAGGTCGTCGCCAACCCCCTCGAGATCGTACTTCTCGATGAGACGGGCGACCTTCGGTTTCGGCCCCGGGCCGGCGTTCCGTTCGTCCATCGTCCGGACCGACCGGGGGGAAGGCTAAAAGCGGTTCGGTGTGGTCGTTTCGGCCGTGGATCGGGACGCGGTGGAGGACGTATAGGAGCCACTGTACGTCTCGTACACCTGATCGCCGGACGGATCGGCGATCAGTGTGTGAATCGTTACAGTCGTCACGATAGACCGGCGGCGGTTGGTCACGCCGTGTAAGCGGGAATGCCGGTGAGGTCCTCGCCGAGGATCAGCGTGTGGATGTCGTGGGTTCCCTCGTAGGTGTAGACCGTCTCCATGTTCGCCATGTGACGCATCGGCGAGTAATCAGTCGTAATCCCGTTGCCCCCGAGTATCTCCCGAGCGACTCGCGCTCCGTCGCGGGCCATTCGAACGTTGTTGCGTTTAGCCATCGAGACGTGTTGGGGCCGGAGGTCGCCGCGTTCTTTGAGGTCGGCCAGGCGAAAGGCGAGCAACTGCCCGAGCGTGATTTGGGTCGCGAGTTCGGCGAGTTTCTCCTGTTGAAGCTGGAAGCGCGCGATCGGTCCGCCGAACTGCTCGCGCTCGAGTGCGTACGAGCGGGCCTCCTCGAAGCAGTCTCTGGCCGCCCCGACCGCGCCCCACGCGATGCCGTATCGGGCCTGCGTGAGACACGACAGCGGCCCCTTCATCCCGGAAACGTCAGGGAGAACGCTCTTCTCCGGAACGAAAACGTCGTTCAATCCGATCTCACCCGTACTCGAGGCACGAAGCGAGAGCTTTCCGTCGATTTCGTTGGTCGAGACGCCGTCGCGGTCGGTTTCCACGAGAAACCCTCGGACCGGTTCGGTTTCGCTCGAGCGGTCGCGCGCCCAAACGACCGCGACGTCGGCGATCGGCGCGTTCGTGATCCACGTCTTCGAGCCGTTGATACGGTAACCGTCACCGTCGCGCTCGGCCGCCGTCTCCATCGCCGAGGGGTTCGAGCCGTGTTCCGGTTCGGTGAGTCCGAAACAGCCCACCGCCTCGCCCTCGCCGAGGGCCGGAAGCCACCGTTCTTTCTGTTCGTCGCTCCCGAAAGCGTCGATTGGGTACATCACGAGGGCCCCCTGTACCGACGCCATCGACCGCAATCCCGAGTCACAGGCCTCGAGTTCCTGCATCAACAATCCGTACGCCGTCTCCGAAACGTTCGGAGAGCCGTACCCCTCGAGGTTCGGCGCGAAAAAGCCGAGTTCCCCCATCTCCGAAATCAGGTGAGTCGGTGCCGTTCCGTCCTCGAAGTGATCGCCGATCTCGGGCGCGACGCGATCGGTGACGAACTCCCGGGCCGTATCGCGGATCATCCGCTCTTCACGATCGAGGTCCGCTTCGAGACTGAGGAAATCGAGCATACCGTTTGCTCCACGTTCGACCGCATAGAAGTTCGGGTCGAACCCGTCGGCGACGACGGTCGGGGTTCCGGCATAAACGCCCGCGGGGGAGAAACGGCCGGCTCAAGTGTCGGTTAGTCGGATACTCGAGAACGGGAATCAACTCGGGCGATACCGCGTCATTACGGACCAGTACACGCGGGGGGAATCCGGTTCTGCGCGAAAGACGAGCGGGGGCACGAACTGTACGGTCAGTCTATGAATTGGTGGAGTCGATGGTAACGAGCGGCGAACGGTACGTTCTCGCTACCGCGTCGATAGTGGTCGCCGAACCGATTGACTCACTGTCCATACCCGGGCCACCAACGCCGCTCGTTCCGGCTGCTGATTCGCGAGCGCGCGTGAATGGGAAAACGACTCCGATAGTCACACCCGGTGGCTCGTCGGTCCGAACGCGCACGTGGTCGAACGACCTTTCGGACGGTTGGTTCGGATTCGATTGGTACAATACCCGGAAGTAAAATATTTTATAACAGTATTAATTTCAGATTGTTATGGCGAGATTTTCGATCACCACGCACTCGGTGAAAGTAAACTGAACTATACACTCACCATATTTTGAGTGCGATGTGGTTAAAACCGAGGATTAAACTCGAATTTGTGATGACAAGCACACGTTTTCGAGCGCTCGATCGGAACGCAAGTCGTCAGGCTAAGCTCGGGCCGAATAATTACTACCACAGTAACAAATCCTATTCTGGTCAGTTTTCGAACCGTCTCGACCGAACGAACCCAGACGCCATGATGGACGGCGTCGCTAAACCGGTCGTGGGTTCGCACGTCGGCACGCAACCGACTCACTCACCGGAAACGTCGCGACGGATTTCCGGTGGCAAGCGTCTCGATTTACGGCCATACGTGTGTAATCTATCCGGCGAAACGCGGCAGGCGAACCAAAACCGTCCGGCATGGCCGAACGGATCTACGAGTGAGCCATGTTAACTTCGATTACGTTTGCTGTACTCAGGACGGTCTTGGGCATCGACTTCGTAAAGGTCTCTTCGTCCATTCGACTCGTCGGACCCGAAACGCTGACGGCGCCGAGAACCGTGCCGTTCGACCCTCGAATCGGTGCCGCGACACAGCGCATCCCCTCGACGCGTTCCTCGTCGTCCGTCGCGTATCGTCGTTCACGGACCGTCTCGAGTTGCTCGAACAGGGCCTCTCGATCCGTCACGGTTCGATCGGTCTCCTCCGGCATTCCGTGGCGATCGAGGATGTCGTGGACGCGGTTCTCGGGATAATGTGCGAGGATCGTCTTTCCGAGCGCCGTCGTCTGGAGGTGGACGCGCATACCTGCGTGCGTATCGAGTTGAACGGCGTCCGCCCCCTTTGCCTTGTAGAGGAAGATCCCCCTCCCGTGTTCTTCGATCATGAGATTGGCGTGTTCACCCGTTCGCTCGGCCAGTTTCTCGATCTCCGGCTGAGCGAGTCTGTACAACCGCATCTGGCGGCGCGCGTACCCACCCAGTTCGAGAAACCGAGCGCCGACACGGTACTGTTCGCCGTCGTTGACCAGATATTCCGCGCTCTCGAGCGTCCGAAGGTGGTCGTGAACCGTGCTCTTGGGCATCTCGAGGTACGACGCCAGCTCGGAGACCCCAGCACCGTTCAGTTCGCGAAGCGCCTCGATGACCTCGAACGTCGTCGCGGCCGCCTGCACCGGTTTCGAGTCGCGCTGTCCCATTGTAGACCCGGCTTCGTACCGGACGGTCTTAACCTTGTCCGGTCGTGCCGGACGGTCGGAGAGACGACCGATTCGATCGTCGTATCGGTCGCTATCGCCTCGAAATACCCGTTTTCGAGGAGGACAGACACACCACCACCGTCCGAGCGATCCGCTAGAACTCGTCCGGAGACACCGGACGAGCGATTCACGCGGATCTGCGGCGTCGCTCTCGAGTCGGAGCCGACGAAAACGAAGGTCGTTCGTCGAATCGGAGACTCCCGTGTGCAAGCGGGAGTGTCGGAGCCAACCGGAGATTCCGAGACGGAAAAACGGTAGCCATCGAGCTGGAAACGACGGACAGCAGACCGCCTCGCCCTCAGCAGTCTCTCGCGGTTTTTCGTTGCAAAGCGATGAACGCCGACGAGACTCCGTCAGTGCCGAGACGACGATCCGCCTCAACGCTCGACGAAGCGACGAAACGCCCTGTCGGTGAGCCACTCGCGATCGGTATCGGAGAGAAACGGCACGGACTCGAGCCACGACAGCGTCTCCTCGTAGCGCATCCCGCCGTAGTCGGGGTGGCTGACGTTCGGGAAATCCGAACCCCAGAAGACGCGTTCGCGGCCGAATCGCTCGAGCATCCACCGAACGTGATCGGAGGCGTCCTCGTAGGGATAAGCCTCGTTCGAGGTGTGGGCGACCTCGGAGAGTTTCACCGTCACGGTCTCGTACTCGGCGAGCGACTCGAGGGCGGCGAAGCTCTCGTCGGGATCGTCCGCGGCGTCGGCGTGAGAGAAGTGATCGAGGGTATACCGGAGCGAGGGGTACGCCTCGACGAGTTCTCGAACCTGCTCGAGCTGGCTCGTGTCCGCGAGGATCTGGACGATCGCGTCGGTTTCGAGGGCCGCCTCCCAGAACGCCGTCTCGTCGATCGCGTCCCGAAGCCAGGTTACGTCGGGATCGAACGTCTCCCACATTCGATCGTACGGGCAGACGACGCCGAGCCGGAATCCGAGCATGTCCTCGGAGGACATGATCTCACGCAGTCGGTCGGCGCTACCGTCGGCGAACTGATCGATCATCGCGATACCGGCGAGGCGATCGTACTCCTCGGCGGCGTGGATCGTATACCAGTTGTCGGTCCAGTCGGTGATCGGATAGCCGACGACGACCGCGTCGTCGATTCCCGCCTCGTCCATGTCGGCGAGCAGATGTTCGGCGCGGTAAACGACGTCCGTCGAGAACCGACTCGCGTACTCCTCGAGGAGCGGACCGTTCGTCCAGGGATGGTCCGGCGACGGGGCTCCCCAGGCGTGCGTGTGTGTGTCGTACACCATACGAAAACGGTTCGAACGGTTCGCTCTTTAATGTTGTCGGTCGAGCCGGATCAGACGGTCACTGCCTGTCGTTTCCGGTGAGATTGTGGCCCGAGCGGCGATCCCACCGGTACGTCGGTACAGCAGTCCGCTTCGTCCGGTTTGCTGTCAGTCAGTCCCGGCGCAACCGCCGCCCGGGTCGCGGTTGTGCTGTTAAATCGGCACAGTAATCCATATCAGTCGTGAAACGAGAAGACGGGTTTGCACGTCTCCGACTCGAGGAAGGCCTCGAATGCGGCCGTCGGATCGTCGACGGTATAGGAGGTGTCGATGATCGAATTCGTGTCGATCGCTCCGCTATCGATGAGTCGGATCGCCTGCTCGAAGTTGCGCCAGGTCGATCCATACGAGGTGTTGAGGTCGATCTCGCCGCGGACGACCGGCGTCATGAACACCTCACTGGGCGCGCCGGGGAGGCCGACGACGACGACCTGTCCGCCCTTTCGGACCCGATCGATCGCCATCTCGACGCCGGACTCGTGGCCGGTCGTATCGAAGACGACGTCGAACCCGATGCCGTCGGTGAACTCCTCGGTGACCGACTCGAGGTCGTCCTCCGCGACGTCGACGGTGTCGATACCGAGTTCGCGCACGAGCGGGAGGCGGTACTCGGCGTCTTTTCCGAGCCCCGAGACGAGGACGTTCGCGCCCATCGAATCGGCGACAGCGGCGACGAGGACGCCGATCGGTCCGGGCCCCTCGACGAGAACCGTGTCGCCGGGGACGGTCGTCGACTGATCGAAGACGGCTCGCGTCGCGATGCTCGTCGGCTCGGTGATGCTCGCGTACTCGAGGGGCATCGAGTCGGGAAGCGCGTGGAGGTGGTGGGACTCGACGGTCGTGTACTCGGTGTAGGCGCCGTCGGTGTGCATCCCCGTAATCGAGAAGTTCTGACAGACGTTTGATTGGCCGTTCTTACACTGGAAACACGTCCCGCAGTCGTGGATCGGCTCCTCGACGACGCGGTCCCCGGGTTCGAACTCGGAGACGTCCTCGCCGACGGCGGCGACCTCCCCCGAGTACTCGTGGCCCATGACTCGAGGAATCGGAATCCACTCGTAGCCGTCTTCGTACTTGTAGGCGTGGGCGTCGCTTCCGCAGAGTCCGGCGGTGTGGACGCTGATCAACACCTCGTTGGCGGTCGGCGTCGGTTTCTCGCGTTCTTGCAGTTCGACCGACCGTTGGCCGGTCTGGACGATGGCCTTCATTAATGGGTGCACCTCATACTGGGCAAGTACTACCCACTCTCCCCTTCACCTACAAATAAATTTGGACTGGTGTTCGATCCCCAACCGAATCGTGGGCGGCCCGGAGTCCGCGGCGTAATGGAACAACATTTATTAGCCGGGTTTGCTAATCTCGACAGCGATGACAAACATCGCTCTCGAGAGCGTTACGAAAGAGTTCACGGACCCGAACGGGCAACAGATCGTCGCCGTCGACGACATGTCGTTCGAGATCGCAGACGGCGAGATGCTCGTTCTCGTGGGCCCCTCCGGCTGTGGGAAGACGACGACGCTCCGGATGGTCGCCGGTCTCGAGACGCCGACCGACGGCACGATTACGTACGACGGGGAGATCGTCAACGAGGTCCGCGCCCGAAACCGGGACGTGGCGATGGTGTTTCAGGATTTCGCGCTGTATCCGCACATGAACGTCCGCGGGAACATGTCGTTCGGCCTCAAACGAAGCGACGAGGACTACTCGAGCGGGGAGATCGACCGCCGGGTCGAGGAGGCCGCGGAGTTGCTCGAGATTGCGGATCTGCTCGATCAGAAGCCGTCGAACCTTTCAGGTGGGCAACAACAACGCGTCGCACTGGGGCGGGCGATCGTTCGCGATCCGCGGCTGTTCCTGTTCGACGAGCCGCTTGCGAATTTAGACGAGAAGCTTCAGGGGACGATGCGAACGGAGATCGTCGAACTCCACGACGAGTTCGGCGTCACGTCGGTGTACGTCACGCACAACCAGGAGGAGGCGATGACAGTCGCCGATCGGATCGCGATCTTGAACGACGGAACGCTCCAGCAGATCGGCGAACCGGACGAGGTGTACGCGAAACCGTCGAACCTCTTCGTCGCACAGTTCATCGGCAGTCCGTCGATGAACCTCTTCGAGGGAACGACCGCCGACGCCGAGGGCGGCCTCGTCGTCGACGCGACGGAGTTCGGCGCCGAGATCCCGAGTTCCTCGCTGGTGGCCACCCCGACGGGCGAGACGGTGACGATCGGCATTCGTCCCGAAGACCTCCGAGCGGCAACCGACGACGATACGGTTCGTATCGAGAGTACGATTCGAGTGATCGAGCCGCTGGGTCGTGACGCCCTCGTCTACGTCGACGTCGGCGACCGGCGAGTGACGGCTCGCATCGACGATTACGACGACTTAGAGAAAGGACAGGCGTTCGAACTCGGCGTCGACCGCGAACACCTCTACCTCTTCGACGGTACGGACGACACCCTGGTCAAGGGGAAGCGATGAAGTCGTTCCAAACACTTTTGCTCTCACTGCGGAAAGCTGAAAGCGCGAACGAACGACGGTGAATACGATGGAGATTACGGACATCAACACGACGAAGGTCAGTACAGAATCGTGGGGCGAATTCGTCGAATTCCCCCTCGTGACGGTTATGAGCAAGTACGACGAGTACAACAACGCCGAGGGCGACAATCCACAGGCACGACGCAAGTGGATGGGGCCCGTCGGCGACGTCGTCGTCGAAGTCGAGACCGACGAGGGGATCACCGGCGTCGGCCACGGCAACTGGGCGTCGGGGGCGCTCGCGACGATCATCGACGAGACGCTCTCGAAGCTGATCGTCGGCGAGGACCCGACGAATCGGACCGAACTCTGGGACGTGATGTACCGGGCGACGATCCCCTTCGGGCGGAGGGGGGCGGCGATCGAGGCGATCAGCGCCGTCGACATCGCGCTCTGGGACATCGCGGGGAAAGCCGCCGGAAAGCC
Source organism: Natrarchaeobius versutus (assembly GCF_041205745.1). Lineage (NCBI taxonomy): Archaea > Methanobacteriati > Methanobacteriota > Halobacteria > Halobacteriales > Natrialbaceae > Natrarchaeobius > Natrarchaeobius versutus. Next base: position 108,106 of record NZ_JBGFCC010000012.1, read on the forward strand.
GGTGTACGAACTGCTCGGCGGTCCCGTCACCGAGGAAATCCCCTGCTACGCGAGCAACCTCCACCCGGTCGACCACGAGAAACTCGCACAGGAGGCGATCGACTACGCCGAGAAAGGCTTCGACGCGATGAAACTGCGATTCAAACACGGCCCCGAGGCCGGCCGCAAGGGGATGATCGAGAACGAGAAGGTGGTCGAGACAGTCCGCGACGCGGTCGGCGACGAGATCGACATCGCCGGTGACGCCTACATGGGCTGGACGCCTCGCTACGCCAAACGGATGGCGAAACGACTCGAGCGCTACGATCTGGCGTGGCTCGAAGAGCCCGTTATCCCCGACGACATCGACGGCTACGCGGAGATCCGCGAGGCGGCCAACTTCCCGATCTCCGGCGGCGAACACGAGTTCACCCGCTGGGGACACAAGGAACTGCTAGAGCGCGATGCGGTCGACATCCTCCAGCCGGACGTCCACCGTGTCGGCGGGTTGACCGAACTCGTCCGCGTCGCGGATATGGCGGAGGCACACGGCGTTCCAGTTATTCCGCACACGGGGACGAACCCGACGCTTCACTTCATCGCCGCGTCGACGAACGCGCCGATGGCGGAGTACTTCCCGATCCCCGAGTGGTACGAGGAACCCGACAAGGAGTCGACGTACGCCGACGCCATCTACGCCAACCCGCCGTCGCCCGAAAACGGCACGATCCCGGTACCCGACACGCCGGGCGTCGGCGCTGAACTGAACCGCGAGGCGCTCGAGCACTTCAGCGTCGAGTAACCATGGCCGACATCAGTTTCGAGTACAACGTGCCGGTGTTCGCCGGCGCACCGGAGTCCGGATCGGAGCCGACCCACCGGGACACGCCGTGTTACGAGACGCTCGAGTGGGAGACGACGAAGATGGGGATCGAACGCGCCGAGGAACTCGGGTTCGACGCCGCCTGGGCGCCGGATCACTTCATGCTCGGGCGCGATCACGCCGAGTACGAGGCCTGGACCCTGCTGTCGGCGATGACCGGCTTCACCGACGAGATGAATATCGGTTCGCTCGTCCTCTGTAACGACTATCGCAACCCCGCGCTGGTCGCGAAGATGGCGGCGACCCTAGACGTCATCTCCGGGGGACGGCTCGAACTCGGCCTCGGCGCCGGCTGGCACGAACCCGAGTACGAGGCCTACGGTTGGGAGTACCGAGATGGCTTCGAGCGACTGATGCGTCTCGACGAGAGCATCCGGCTAATGAAGGGGATGTGGGAAAGCGACTCCGACGAGGGTGCGTCGTTTTCGGGCGAGCACTACGAGATCGACGGCGCCTACTGCGAACCCGGGCCCGTCCAGGATCCCCACCCGCCGATCCTCGTCGGCGGCCAGGGCGAAGAGGTGACGCTCAAACTCGTCGCAAAACACGCCGACGGCTGGAACACCGACGTCTTCAACGGCGACCTCGAGACCCTCGAGCACAAGATCGGCGTCATCGAGGACCACTGTGAGACGGTCGGACGCGATCCCGACGAGATCGAGTACTCCTGGGACGGCCACGTCATCTGTACCCGCAACGAGGAGAAACTCGAGCGACTGCTGGACCTGATGTTGCCGATCCAATTCGAGGACGAGTACGTCGATCAGGCAGACATCGAGACCGAGGAGGATGCGCGGGACTACTTCGTGATGGGGACGCCGGAGGAGTGTGCCGAAGCGATCGAACGACGGATCGATCTCGGTGTGAGCAAGTTCCAGGGTTGGTTCGTCGACTTCCCCGACACGGCAGGAATGGAGCTGTTCGCGGACGACGTGATGTCTGAATTCGCGTAAACCGTCTCCGCTTTCGTCAGCACCGTCGGCCAATCCGTTCGTCGTATCGTTCTCCTGGAATGGATTATCCAAATGATACTCGGGGCCGCCGGGCTCGTCGCGACCGCCCAGATCGAGGCGGAGGTCGAACAGGACGTCGAAGGGGAGTTTGCAAACGCCGGCCACCAGGAAGCGAGCACGCTCGAGTCCTGGGACGAACAACTTCGGCTGTTGGTGACGATAATCGCCGAGTCGACGGTCGTCACGGAGGGCAACGAGTCGACGATCACCCCCTATCTGGCCGACCAGCAGTCGAGTCTCAACGATCGGACGGCCAACGACTTCATCTACGGAATTCACTACGCCGACGTCGACAGCGGCGAGATTCTCGCGAGTTCCAGAGGCACGGAAGGGGACACGTTCGCCGACCGGTACGTCCCCGCCCAAGACCGCAAGGACATCGACCCCGCCGCGAGCGAACAGCAGGCGGCCTCGACCCAGGAGGCCGTCGCGATGGTCGACGAGGCCGCGAACTCAGCGAGGAGACGACCGCCGAGACCGAAACCGTCGTCTCTGCCGACCGATCGTCCCGCGTGCGACGGGGAACGACCACCATGAACGATATGTGCAATTATACGCCGTGATTTTTCACAGAAAATTTAAGATAGTATCAAGTGGGGTCTGTCCCTTGCCAGGAGTAGACGGCGAGTGATAGAGCATTGGGCACAGTCACTTCGCCGAGTAACCTGGATTAAGTATGACAGACGGTACGAACCAGACACGACGAACCTACCTGATGGCGCTCGGTGCAGGGGCCGCGGCTGGCCTCGCCGGCTGTGTCGGGGGGAATGGTAATGGTAATGGAAACGGTAACGGAAGTGGTAACGGCGGCGACGGTGGTGCGGACGAGATCGACTACTGGCTGTTCGGTGGGACGCCACAGGAACGTGATTTCATCGAGGATCACTACGACAACTTCGACGATTTCGACGTCAACTACACTCACCAGGCGTGGGGTCAGAAGTTCGAGCAGGTCGCATCCGCGGCCGGAACTGACACGCTTCCGCACCTGATTCAGGGACAGGGAATTCTCGTTCCGGACTACGACGCCGTCGGCGCCGTCCAGCCGATCGACCACGATCGGTGGGAGGACGATCTCGAGGAGATTTACGACGGGCTGATCCCCGAGATGGTCGAAGCGATGCAATACGAGGGACGCCAGTACGGGCTACCGGGTCCGTACGCCGACATGGGGCCGTTCATCGACATCAATCCCAATATGATGGAGGAAGCGGGGTTCGACGAACCACCACGTGAGTGGGACGAACTCGTCGAGTACGCCGTCGAGATGCAACAGCTCTCGGGCGTCGATGCCGGCATCGCGCTCCCTGCGACCGACGAAGAGCTAACCGCCAACAACTTCGAGGGCTTCGCCTACCAGAACGGCGGACGATACTTCGACCCCGACACCCTCGAGACCACGGTCAACGGCCCCGGTTTCGTCGGCGCGCTCGAGTTGTGGGAGGAACTCGTCGTCGAAGGTGTCCTCCCCGACGGACAGGTCGAACTCAACTATATCGACGCGGGACGGATGTTCATGGCCGAGAATACCGGGATGTTCGTCACGCTATCACACGCACCGGCGATCCTGGCGACGATCGATCCGCCGGAGATGTTCCAGGACGCACAGAACCAGATCGTGACGCTGGCACCCGAACCGTCGAGTCCGGATGGCCAGTTCGAACCGGTCGACGCGCTGATCCAGAACGCGATGGCCTGGATGTTGGCTGACGGCGCCCAGTCCGAGGCCGAACAGGACGCCGCCTTAGCGTACATGAAGTGGTGGCACGAGATGGACCAGCTCGAGTCCTGGAGCTACCAGGACGGGACCGACGTCGGAATCCGCGGTCGGCTCCCGACCTTCGAAGAGCCCTGGGAGAACCCGAGCGATCTCTTCCGCCAGCAGTACGATGACCTCATCGAACTGCAACAGCAGGGACAGCTGTTCGCGACCACCGAAGTGTTCCCGTCGTTCCCGGGACTGGCGAGCATCCAGAGTGAACTCATCCGGAACGCTATCCAGCCAGTTATCCTCGGCAACGCGACTGCACAGGAAGCGCTCGACGACATTGCACCGAGCGTCCAGGAGACGATCGACGAAAATCTCGGCTAATAAATGTCAACGATCGAACAGTACAGAGAACGGATGATCACCTGGAGACGAACGGCGACGTTCGAGAAACTCGAGCCCTATCTCATCGTTGGACCGGTGATGGCGCTCGTTGGGTTGTTCATCGTCGTCCCGATATTCCAGGCGATCTACTCGAGTTTCTTCGCCCAGTCGTTTCTCAGCCCCGACGAACAGACGTTCATCGGGCTCGAGAACTACGTGACGATCTTCAACGATCCGACGCTACTCGGCGTCATCTGGAATACGGTGATCTGGGTCGTCGCCGGTTCGATCCTGTCAGTACTACTCGGTTTTTTCGTGGGCTGGTTGCTCTACGAGAAGGTGCCCTACACGAGCGTCGCGATGGGGATCACGCTGATTCCGTGGGTCGTCCCGGGGATCGTCGGTGCGACGGTCTGGCGATTTATGTTCAGCAGTAACGTCGGGATCATCAACGAACTCGGCGTTCAGGTTGGCCTCCTCGACTCCTACGTGGTCGTCCTCGGTGATCCGAGTACGTCGCTGTACGGCCCGCTCGTGGCGATGGTGTGGCGGCTCTTCCCGCTGTTCGCGCTGTTGACGCTGACTGGCCTGCAGTCGGTCGACGAACGCCTCTACGAGGCCGCCGAGATAGACGGTGCGACACCGTTCGAGAAGTTCGTCTTCATCACACTCCCCCAGATGAAGTACGTACTGGCGATCGGCGTCCTGTTGATGCTCATCTACGTGATCCGTGACTTCGAGATGATCTGGGTGATGACGACAGGCGGACCCGGCGAGAGCAGTTCGACGTTGCCGATCATGGCGTACCGAACGACGTTTCAGGAGTACCAGATCGGGCTCGGATCCGCGATCTCGACGCTCCTGTTCGGCGCACTTGCCGTGTTCTCGTGGGCGTACATCTACGTCTACAAGCAGATGGAGGATGATTCGACGTGAGTATCGCAAAGAAAAACGAGTCGTGGTTCTACGACTCGGCCGCCGGCGCGTTGCTCCGGCGAGTACTCGTCATCACGAGCGTCCTCGTGATCGCGTTCTTCCTGCTGTTCCCGATCTACTGGATCGTCGTAACGTCACTGAAGACGACCGGCGAGATCCAGGCGATTCCGCCGACGGTCTTCCCCGAGACGTTCTCGTTCGAAGGATACCAGCGATCGTTCGACCGAAAACCGTTCGAACAGTACATCTTCAACAGCCTGGTCATCTCGATCAGCGCGTCGATCCTGGCGATCGCTGTCGGAACGCCCGCGGCGTACGCATTCTCGCGTCGGAAGTTCTCGGCGAAGGGCGTGTTCATGTCACTTCTGCTCGCATCGCTGATGTTCCCCGGTGCCGCCATCATGGTGCCGGTCTGGGAGCTGATGGATGCCATCCACCTGCACAACAACCGATTCGCGCTCGTCCTGCTGTACGCGGCGATGACCGCACCGTTCGTGGTCTGGTTGATGAAAGGCTTCTTCGACGACTTCCCCGAGTCCTTACTCGACGCGGCGAAGATCGATCAGTGTAGCCCCTACGAGCAGTTCCGCTACGTTGTCGCACCGATGGCGAAGTCGCCGATCATCGCGTCGTTTATCTTCTGTTTCCTCCTGGCGTGGAACGAACTCGTCTTCGCACTCGTTCTCCTGGCGAACGAACACAAGTACACGGTCCCTGTCGGACTGTTGTCGTTTCTCACCGGGTTCAACGTCCAGTGGAACCACGCGATGGCCGCTTCGATCGTCGTCAGTATCCCGGTCCTGCTGGGACTGACCTACATCCAGAAGTACATCGCACAGGGAATCACCGGCGGCGCGGTCAAGAAGTAACCCGTCTTCGGGTTTTCGGTTCGTGACACCTCGAGAGGCCCCGGATCGAGCGTCTCTCGAGGAACTGTTTTATCGATGCGCTCGAAACCGTTCGGCGATGAGCGACGACAGACTCACAGGCGACCACGTGGTCGTCACCGGCGGTGTACGGGGAATCGGTCGCGGAATCGCCGTTCGCCTCGCTCGCGCGGGCGCGAGCGTGACTGTTTTCGACATGGACGTCGACGCGGCCGCGGCGACCGCCGACGCGATTCGCGAGGAAGGCGTCGAAGCGCTCGTCCTCGAAGTGGACGTCACCGACCGGGAAGCCGTTTCGACGGCGTTCGACGAGGCCGAAAACGAACTCGGCCCCGTTTCGGGACTCGCGAACAACGCCGGAATCCAGCGGGCGGTTCCGGCACTCGAGACGACCGAGGCCGACCTCGACGATCACTTCGCGGTCAACGTCAAGGGAGCCGTCTTCTGTGCTCAAGAAGCCGCCTCGCGTATGATCGAGCGTGGTACCGAGGGCGGGATCGTCACGATCGCGTCCGTAGCCGCGGTTCGGCCGTTTCCCGGCCAGGGCGCCTACGCCGCCTCGAAGGCCGGCATCCTGGCGTTCTCGAAGGCCCTCGCGAAGGAAGTCGGCGACGACGGGCTCCGGGTGAACGTGATCAACCCTGGCACCGTGGACACGCCGATGGTCCAGCAGTGGCTCGCGGAGAACGCCGAACAGACCGACAAAAGCGAAGAGGAACTGCTCGAGGATGCACTCGAGAACCATACGTTAGACCGGATGGGACGCCCCGAAGAGATCGGGAACGTCGTCGCGATGTTGCTCTCGGCGGAGGGGGCGTGGATTACGGGTGAGGCGATCAACGTCGACGGCGGTTACACGAACGAGTAGCGAGTTCGATCGGTTTCCGCCGGATATTCTATAAAACGATACAGTACACTTATTACCAGTGTTGTGGGAGCCGTTAGTGGCGTCGAACGGTTGACAGCCACCCAATCGGCTGGTGAGCGAGCGCTGAGGAGATCCAATGAGTCTCTCTTCGGGCCATCAGCGGACCGACCGTCTGCGAGTCGTTCGATCGACGAGGCCGATCGGACCGCGAACCGTCGCCGTCATCGGAGAACAGGACCCTGCGGTCGACCGAGACCGCCGCGAGAAAGATCAGTATCAGACACACGACGATGACAAACGATTCGACCGAGAGACGGCAAACGGGAGAAGAGCACGATTCGACCACATTGCTACGACGACGAAACGTCCTGGCTGCGACGGGCGCACTCAGCCTGACGACGCTCGGGACCGTAGCTTCGGCCACGGCGGACAAACGGAAAGTGGCCTCCGACCGATCCGGCCGGAAGGGTCCCGGAAACGATCGATCTCGAGCGACCGGGATCTCGAGGAGCGTACTCACGGAGTATGGGATGGGGAACGCACAGACTGATACGCCACCGTTTATGCCGCGGCTGATTACGCACGCGGGAAGGCAGTACTTTGCGTACTGGACCCACGCCGGCGACCTGGTCATCGCAGTGCGGGCGTTACCGGACGGCGACTGGGAACGAAACGAGATCGGTATCGAGATCGACGTCAGAGACGGACACTGGACGCCCGGCGTCGGTATCGGGCCCAACGGCCACGTATTCATCAACTACAACACTCGCAACTCGCCGATCCGGTGGCGTCGAAGCGAATCTCCCGAGGACATCTCCTCGTTCGGTCCCGAACAGGTCGGCATGACCGGACAAAACGAGTCGAGCGTGACGTACCTCGAGTTTACTCGACTCCGCGACGGGACGTTGCTCGCGGGGTACCGGGAGGGTGCCTCCGGCATCGGGAACTGGATGCTCAATCGATGGGATCCCGATGCCGAGGCGTGGGAACCCCTCCAGCATCCGCTCATCGACGGCGAAGAAGCGTTCAATTCCTACATGTGGAATCTGATCCAGTCCGACGACGGGACCCTCCATTACTTTTTCAACTGGCGCGAGACGTGGGACGTCCAGACGAACGTCGATCTCTCTTACGCTCGCAGCACCGACGGCGGCCAGAGCTGGGAACGAAGCGACGGGACAGGCTACGAGCTTCCGATGACGTTCGGATCGACGGAAGTCGTCGATCCGATCGAGCCGGGAAGCAACTTCATCAACCAGGGCTGGGCGAGTTACGATCCGCGGACGAACGAGCCACACGTCGCCTACTATCGCGACGACGCAGACGGAAACACCCAAGTGTTTCACGCCTATCTCGACGGCGACGAGTGGATCACCGAGGCCACGACTGATCGAACGACAGATATCGATCTCGGCGGCGGCGGCGTGGTCGCGTCGCCAATCGGACGGATGGGGATCGCCGTTGGTGACGATGGCGACGTCCACATACTCACCCGTGACTTCGAGCACGGAAGCTGGCCGTTGCTGATCGAGAAACTCGACGGCGAGTGGCAGACGTCCGTCCTCTACAAGCGCAACGTGACGTGGAGCGACGTTCACATCGATCCGGCCCGCTGGCGCGACGACCGCGTTCTGAGTTTCGTCGATCACCAGCAGAACGTCGGCGACGTTCCCTGGAGTGTGCGGTCGTTGCTCGGAATTACGGATGTCGACCCCGAAACGCTCAACCGCAGTCGACGGTCGATCGACCTCTCGTCGGAAGCCGACGAGATGACAACTGGCCTCTCCACCGAGTTGGTGGAGTCGACGACCACAGCCGCCGATTCGTTCGAAGACACGAACACGGCGCTCGCCTTCACCGAAACGACGGTTCCCGGAACGCCGGCGTACGTCCGTGCGACCCTCGAGGTCGATCCCGACTCGGCGGGGTCACTCGAGGCACGAATCAAACTGCAGGGCGAAGACGGAACGACCACGGGCGAATCGGCCGCAGCCGACGCGAACGGGATTACCACGCCGTGGACGGCCGTTCCTCAGGGGTTCCGCGCCGGGTTCGCTAACGTCCAGATTCGAACAGTCGATGGCGAGGCCGCGACGGCGACCGGGGGTATCCTCGAGGTAGCCTACCCCGATCCGGTCGGATTCGCGGAGACGGTCGCCCCCAGGGGCTCGTCCGGGGCAGCAAACAGGCCGCTCTCGCAGATGTGTCCGGTCGACTCGACGGGATTGCAGGTCGACGCGCCAGTGAGAATCGAGAGCGGGGCGTTCGAGAATACGCCGACGACACTCGATATCGTACGATCGACCCCTGCAACACCGCTTTTCGCCCGAGTGACCGCTCGTATCTCGCCGACGGGCGGGCTCGACCTCGAGGACTCGTCCTGGATCTGGTATCCCAACGACGATCCGGCGTGGGACTGGAACGACCTGGATGCCGAGGGCGACCGGTACTTCCGCACCACCGTCGACCTCGAGGCGGAACCCGACGACGCACGGCTCGTGTTCACGGCGGACAACTTGGCGACGGTATACGTCAACGGAGAGGAGGTGGGCCGATCCGACGACGGCTTCGACGGTGAACCTCGCTACTCGTGGGAGCATGCACCGATCCTCGACGTAACGGCGGCGTTGGAAGCCGGCGAGAACACGATCGCTATCGAGGTCGAGCGGTTCGGTCACTACGCGGGCCTAATCGGACGTCTCGAGGTTGGAACCGCCGATGGAACGGTGACAGTGAACACCGACGAGAACTGGCGCGTCGCCAGCGAGGCTCTCGAGGGGTGGGTTGATCCCGGCTTCGACGACTCGTCGTGGGTCGACGCCGCCGAACTGGGCGAGTACGGAATGGGGCCCTGGGGAACAGACGTCGCGGCGGACGACGATCGAGACGCGGCGATCAGGCTCGCCTTGACCGACGAGTCGGGGGCGACGACGGAGACCGGCGATCCGATCACGGTTTCAACTGAGGCGGACGTGATCCGCACGACGGGGTGGCAACCGATCGATCCGGCGTTCAACGGCGGCACGGCTACGCTCCAGGCGACGAACGCGCGACTGACCGCGGCCACGCTCGAACTGGCGATCCGAAACGAGATCTGAGTCCGGTGACTGCCTCGCCTGGGGCGCTCACGTATCGTTTTTCGGTGTGAGGGGACACCGACGGTCTGCTGAGAACTCACTCGAGCAACGCCCGGAGCGCCGCGCCGACCCGCTCGGGGATCACGCGCACCTCCGAGTGGCGCCCGTCGAACACCGCCTAGATCATCCGATACACTTCGTCCATCCAGATGTCGGCGTCGTCCTCGAGGATGGGATCCATCACCTCACCCCAGTCTGCCTGGGCCTGACTGTTCTCCATGACGTCCTCGATGACGTCCTGATCGGCGAGTTCCATGTAGCCGAAGACGTGGCCGTCGTCTTCGAAGACGCTGTAGGTCTCGAGGCCGGCGCCGGAGTCGAGGTAGGCCTCCTCGAGTGCCTCGGGGACGTTCTCGTGTTCCTCGCGGTACTCCTCTCGTTTGCCCTCCTGGATCCGGAGGTGAAAGGCGATTCGCGCCATACGAATCAGTCGTGGTGTGGCGTTCCCATAGCTGTTTGGGCTCTCGATGTCGCTTTCGTTTGGGCGCTCGAGGGCCCTATTCGGTGCTCGAGGCCGATTTCGGAATTCGCGGGCGCGCCACGGTCGTGAAACTGCCAGTACACTTATCACGAGCACGGAACAACCCGACTACTCATGAGAACGGGACACAGCCGCCGACCGGGCGGGCTACCGATCCCGTCGGTGCCACCGGTCGTGGATCCGGCGAGCACGGACGGCGACTCGGCCCGGAACGGATCGCTCGAGAGATCGGATTTCGACGGAGAAGCCCATGGACGTTAGGGCGGAAAACGCGAGCGTCCGCGGCGACGTCGGCGTCCTCCATCACTTCGTCGGGGACGACAGCGCCGCGATGGACGAACTGATCGCCTCGGCGGAGGGTGCACTGCCGGCCGTCGAAATCGGGACGACCGAGGACCCCCAGACCAGCATGCGAGCGAAGACGGACATCCTGCGCGGATCGCCGCCGGACGTCTGGGACGACTGGCCGGGAGCAAACCTCGTCCCCTACTGGGAGGCCGGCGTCCTCGCCGACATCACGGACGTCTGGGAGATGGCCGGGTTCGAGGACGCGTTCGTCGACGTCGCGCGGGAGGCGGCGAGCATCGACGGACGCTACCACGCGGTGCCGTTGAACGTCCAGCGCCAGAACAACCTCTTTTACAACGTCGACGTCGTCCGTCGAGCCGGCGTCGACCCGGAACGAATCCGCGGGCCGGAGGACTTACTCGAGGCGATGGAACAGGTCGAAGACGCGACCGACAGCGCGGGGTTCATGCTCCCCCAGAATCACCCTTGGCCGGCGTTCGACGTCTGGGATACCCTCGTCGCCAGCGTCGGAGGCGCGGAGGTTTACGAGGAGATCTACCGGGGTGGGAGGCCAACGCGCCACCGGCGAGTGATCCGCGATGCGTTCGCGTCTCTCGAGCGCTACCGCGAGTTCGTTCCCGACGACGCGACCTACGACTCCTGGCAACCCGCCCTCGAGCGCTTTGCCGGCGGCGAAGCCGCGTTCTACTGCATGGGCGACTGGGCCGCGGGCGTGCTCAACAACCGGGACGGCTTCGCCTACGGAGAGGACTGGGGCGCCGTGGCGTTTCCCGGAACCCACGACGTCTTCCAGGTCGTGATGGACTCGCTGATGGTGCCGACGACGACCGACCAGCCGGATGCCGCGCGAGCCGTGGTCGCACACGCCGGCTCCAAACGGGCGCTCGAGCGGTTTACGCGGGTTCGCGGGGCGCTTCCGCCGCGAACGGACGTCCCGATGGACGGCTACGACGAGTTCTTCCGACGCCAGATGGCCAACTACCGGAACGCCTCGGCGGAGGTCATGGCGACGCGAGGAACCGGCATTCGGCCGAGCCGTCGCGTGGAACTGATCACGACCATGGCGACGTTCCTCGCCGACGATCGAGGCCCGAAAGCGGCCGCCGACGCGGTCGTCGACGCCTTGAGCGGGTGAGCGACCGTCGAACGGGCCATCGACGCCTCGAGCGGGCGATCGACCGTCGAAGAAGTCGTCGCCGGCGCGGGCGTCCGTAGACGAAAGAACAATGGTCGTCGTCGCGAACACTCGGACGATGACAACTCGTCTCGAGACGTTCGAGGACGCGGTAAAGCGGTCGACGGCGTCGACCGTTCGAACGACGCCTGCGGAGGTTTCACGGACGGTGAGCGACCTCCTCACCGGTCCCGCAGTCGGCGCGGCGCTTCCCTTCGACGACGTATCGCTCGAGGACGTCCCGGTGACGTTCGATCCGACCCGCGAGCAACTGCTCGAGGCGGCGACCGGCGTCACGGGTGCGACGCTCGGAATCGCCGCCTACGGAACGGTCGTGTTGCGATCGACGGCGGGCGTCGACGAACTGGCGGCGCTGTTTCCCGAGCGCCACGTCGTCGTCGTTCGCGAGCGAGACGTCGTCGACGACATGGCGACCGCGTTCGACGAACTCGCGCCGATCTTCGAGGACGAAGCCGCCGACGCGATCCTCGCGACCGGACCGAGCGCGACCGCGGACATGGGCGCGCTCGTCCACGGCGTCCACGGGCCACGGGAGGTTCACGTGGTCATTGTCGAGACGGACGCGCCGGCGGACGACGAGACGGCGGTGGGAGAGGCGAACGACGCGGTAAGCGAAACGACCACGGACGACGAGGCAACCGAACCGGAGGAGGGCGACTGATGGCCGCAGAGCGTGAACGGAAGGCGGCCCACATCAGGCACCTCCTCGAGACCGAAGGGGACAGCGTCGAGCACAACACACTCGGCTTCAACGAGGGGCGCTACGAGACCACCGAGCGCCTCGAGGGCTACGAGGGGCTGAAAGATCGCGCCATGGCGATCAAAGACGACGCGATCGATCGCCTCCCCGAGCTGATCGAACAGCTCACCGAAACCGTCGAAGAAAACGGCGGCACCGTCTACCTCGCAGAGGACGCGACAGACGCGAACGCATACGTCGAGCGAGTCGTCCGCGAGAAGGAAGCCGAGACGGTCGTCAAGTCGAAGTCGATGACGACCGAGGAGATCGAACTCAACGACCGTCTCGAGTCCGCCGGCGCGGAGGTCTGGGAGACCGACCTCGGCGAGTTCGTCCTACAGGTGGCAGAGGAGGCGCCCTCCCACATCGTCGCACCCGCGATCCACAAGTCCCGCGCGGAGATCGCGACCTTGTTCAACGAGTACTACGACCTCGAGGAACCGCTCGAGACGGCCGACGAGTTGACGACGTTCGCTCGCGACGTCCTGGGCGAACACATCGAAGAAGCCGACGTCGGAATCACGGGCGCGAACTTCCTCACGGCGGATACGGGGACGATGGCGCTGGTGACGAGCGAGGGCAACGCGCGGAAGACGGTCGCCGTTCCCGACACTCACGTCGCTGTGGCGGGCGTCGAGAAGATCGTTCCGACGTTCAGAGAGCTCCAACCATTCGTCGAGTTGATCGGGCGGTCGGGGACGGGTCAGGACATCACCTCCTACGTCTCGCTTCTGACGCCGCCGGTCGACACGCCGTCGCTTCCGGCGGAAGGCGACGAGCCGATCGTCGACGGGACCGACGACGACGGGGAGTTCCACCTCGTGTTGCTCGACAACGGTCGGATGGCGATGCGCGACGACGAGCAGTTGCGCGAGACGCTTCGCTGTATCAGGTGTTCGGCCTGTCTCAACTCGTGTGCGAACTTCCAGCAGGTCGGCGGCCACGGCTTCGGTGGCGAGACCTACTCCGGGGGCATCGGGACCGGCTGGGAGGCCGGCGTCCACGGCGAAGACAGCGCCGCCGAGTTCAACGACCTCTGTACCGGCTGTTCGCGCTGTGTGAACCAGTGTCCGGTCAAAATCGACATCCCGTGGATCAATACGGTCGTCAGAAACCGGATCGCCAACGGCGCGGATCGAGGCCGGTTCGACCACCTCGTCGACGGGCTCGTTCCCGACGAGGAAGCCGCGGGCTACCCGCTCCAGAAGCGCTTTTTCGGCAACTTCGAGACGCTCGCCAAAGTCGGGAGCGCGACCGCCCCCGTCTCGAATGTGGCGACGAAGCTTCCGGGTTCGGCGACGGTCATGGAGCGTGTCCTCGGCGTCGATAGCCGGCGCGAACTGCCGGCGTTCCAACGCGAAACGCTCGTCGACTGGTTCCAGGGTCGGGGTGGCGAGGCCGCCTCGAGGCGGCGTGCCGACCGCGCCCGCGTCGACGAACTCGAGGGCGACAGGCGAGCCCTGCTCTATCCCGACGTCTACACGAACCACGTCCAAGTCGACCGCGGGAAGGCCGCAGTTCGCGTCCTCGAGGCCCTCGGCGTCCCGGTGGCGGTCCCGGACGTGCCGGGCTCCGGGCGAGCGCCGCTCTCCCAGGGGATGATTTCGACGGCCGAGGGCAAAGCCGAAGCGGTTTCGGAGGCACTCGGGCCGTACCTCGCCGAGGAGTACGACGTCGTCGTGATCGAGCCGAGCGACCTTGCGATGTTCCGTGGCGAGTACGAGAAACTGCTCGCACCGACCGACTACGAGACAATCTCCGAGGGGAGTTACGAGATCCTCGAGTACGTCTTCGGCCTGCTCGAGAACGGCGCGGACGTCGACGCCCTCCGAACACCGGGGAGCGATCGCCGGCTGGCCTACCACAGCCACTGCCAGCAACGAACGCTCGGCCTCGAGCAGTACACCACGACCGTCCTCGAACGCGCCGGCTTCGACGTGGCGGCCTCGGACGTCGAGTGTTGTGGAATGGCCGGCAGTTTCGGGTACAAACGGGAGTACTACGAGTTGAGTATGGCGGTCGGTGAACGGCTAAAACGGCAGTTCACCGCCCCGGAGACCGCAGATCGGGCCGTCGTCGCCTCCGGTACCTCCTGTCACGAGCAGTTGGGTTCGTTGCTCGAGCGCCGGCCGACCCATCCGGTACAGGTGCTCGATCCAGCCAGGTAGCGTCGCTCGAACTCGGGGCGAAGAGCGGACATTCGGCGAACTCGATTCCTCGAGACGGTCGAAGCGTTTTCCTCGAGACGGCCGAAGCGTTTATTCGTCGTCCTGAAACAGATCAACTATGCAACCCGCTCGAGAGAGGGCACAGCCATGAGCACGCCGGTTCGCCGGCGGGTCGGCCTCGCCCTCGGCGTTCAGTTCGTCCACGGTCTCTTTCAGGCGATCGTCGTCGCGACGCTGGGCGGCCGTGGCCGACTCGCGGCGAGCGTACTCGGAATCGCCGCGGCCGTAATCGCACTCTTGGCTAGCTATCGGTACGTGATGCGAGCAGTAGCCGAGCGACCGACCGACGTGAACGACGTCGCGCGATCGCCTGCACCCACCGCGGTCGAGGCGGCCCCGAGTGAGAGCCACGGATCGGTTCTCGCCGACGGCAGCGGCGCTCGAAACGCCGGATCGGACGACGCGATTCTCGAGGCGTACGACGCGTACGTCGATCGCAGTCGCGAGACCGTCGACGCCGCCCTCGTGGGCGACTTCGACCGGCGTCTCGACGAGGACGCCCCGTCCGAGTCGTTGATAGCCTTCTCGAGGAGACAAAACGAGTTGCTCGACGTCTTCGAGACGACGACTGCGACGGCGTCGCAGTTCAGTTCCGGGCTCGTCGGGTCCGCCGAGCAGGTCGTATCCGCGACGGAGGCCGTACAGAGCGCGAGTGAGAACGTGGCCGAGGCGGTCCAGGGAATGTCCGACGTCTCCCACGAACAACACGACCAGATCCGGACCATCGTCGAGGAGATCGACGACCTGTCGGCGACGATCGAGGAGATCGCCGCCTCGACCGATCAGATCACGGCCCAGGCCAGAGAGACCGAACGTCGGACGGCCGAGGGACTCGAGGCGGGCCGGGACGCCTACGGAGCGATCGAGCGGACCGAAGACCGGATCGACGAGGTCGTCGGGACCGTCGACGAACTCGACGAGCAGATGGTGGAGATCGGGCAGGTCGTCGACACGATCGACGACATCGCCGACCAGACGAACATTCTCGCGCTCAACGCCTCGATCGAGGCCGCGAAGGCGAGCGAAGACGGCGCCGGCTTCGCGGTCGTCGCGAGCGAGGTCAAAGGTCTCGCTGAACAGACACAGGAGGCGACTGACGAGATCGAACGTATGATCGCCGACGCACAGGAACAGACCCGGAAGACGGTGACCGAGATCACGGCGATGCAGGCGGTGATCGAGGACGGAATGGCGGCGTTCGACGACGGGATCGACTCGCTCGAGTCCGTCGAGGAGCACGTCGAGCAGACCGTCGACGGCGTTTCCGAGATCAACGAGGCCACCGATCACCAGGCCTCGAGCACCGAGGAGATCGCATCGATCGCGGAGGACGTGGCGGCGGCAAGCGGTGAGAACGTCGAGGAGGCAGAACGCGTCGCGGCCATCGCCGAAGAACAGACGCTCGCGCTCGGTGAGATGTCCGTCCAGACGAAGATGTTATCGATGCGTTCGACGCAACTCGTGGCGCTGTTCGAGGAGTACGACACGGAAGCGTGATCGGACAGTACCTCCAGACGAACCATTCGGCCCACCTCTCGGACATCTAGAAGGTTCCGAACCCGGGTTCGCGCGAGATTCACTAACGTAACGTTCATACCCTCGGCGCGTAACGGTTCGAGTGATGCGTTTCGTCCGATACACCCGCGGCGGCGGCCCACAGTGGGGAGTTCAGACAGACGAGGAGATCCACTCGCTCTCGAGTTCCCCGTCGGGTAATCCGTCGTACGAAGATCTAGCGAACCCGCAGTATCGCGCGTCGGTCGAGAGCGCCGTCGAACGCGGCGCGTACGCGACCGTCGACGCCGACGAAGTCGACTTCCTGGCCCCCGTTGGGAACCCTGGGAAGATCGTCTGCGTCGGGTTGAACTACTACGATCACGCCGAAGAACAGGACGAGGAACCGCCCGAGAAGCCGATGCTATTCGGCAAAGCCTCGACGAGCGTTACCGATCCGGGGGCGCCAATCGTCCACCCCGAGGACGTCGAACAGGTCGACTACGAGGTCGAACTCGGCGTCGTCATCGGTCGGACCGCGGTCGACGTCGACGCCGAGGACGCCCGCGACTACGTCGCAGGCTACACGGCGATCAACGACGTCAGCGGCCGTGACGCCCAGTTCGAGGACGGACAGTTCTACCGCGGCAAGAGCTACGACACGTTCGGCCCGATGGGGCCGGCGCTCGTCACCGACGAGGAGATCGATCCCAACGCCGTCGACGTCGAGTGTCGCGTCAACGGCGACGTCAAACAGCGCTCGAACACGGAAGAGTTCATTTTCGACGTCGACGACCTCGTCGAGTACATCAGTTCGGCGATGACGCTCCGTCCCGGCGACGTCATCTCGACCGGCACGCCCGGCGGCGTCGGTATCTTCCGCGAACCGCCGGAACTGCTCGAGTCCGGTGACTCCGTCGACGTCGAAGTCGAAGGGATCGGCACGTTGACGAACCCCGTCGTCGAGTGAGAAGTGAGCTAACAGATACCCTACCTTTCTGTCATCTACTAATCGTTTCGTTATATTAACGGCCGGTGGAAGCGATAATTCGGCCAAGGCCGAGACGAACGGGCTTCGACGGGTTCGTCGGTGAAAGACACCGGTCGGATCGGTCGGTGGGTTGCGGTCTCCGAACGCGGCCGATCGAATGGAGAGACGACGAAGCCGGCGCTCGTGATGCGTCTGCGACCAGTTTTCGGAGATCGATCGACGCTCGTCGAAAATCGATCGCCGATCGACGATACCTCCAAGTGTCGATGTCACATGATAGTATATTATCTGATATGTAATCGTTCACTCTCGTCTGACGCTGACCGTAAGCCGGCGACGACGCTCGCTCACGCCAGCGCCAAAGGCCGACGCTTTAAGCCGGCGAGCGGCAAGATGTAGGTATGTCCCTCGAGCCGAGTGTCGATCCGGCGACTGACCGACGCGCAAACTACGATTATCGGAGCGACGACGTCGACCGACCGGCACTGGTCGACGACTTAGAGCGTGTCGTCGGCTGTTCGGTCCGTGCGGATTCGTACTCTCGAGAGCTGTACGCGACGGATGCGAGTCCCTACGAGGTGACACCGATCGCGGTCGCGTTTCCGGAGTCGACGGCCGACGTCGCCGGCATCCTCGAGTACTGTGCCGAGCGGACGATTCCGGTCCTCCCGCGGGGTGGCGGGACGAGTCTCGCGGGTCAGACCGTCAACCGCGCGGTCGTCCTCGATTTCACCAGGCACATGAACGAGATCCTCGAGGTCGACCCCGACGAGCGGCGTGCAACCGTCCAGCCGGGGACGATCCTCGGAACGCTCAACGAGACGCTTGCGGCTCACGACCTCAAGTTCGCACCCGATCCCGCCTGGGGTGACAAAAGCGCCATCGGCGGCGCGATCGGCAACAACTCGACCGGCGCACACTCGCTCAAATACGGGAAGACCGACGCCTACATCGACGCCTGTGAGGTGGTTCTCGCCGACGGCACCGTCACGGAGTTCGGCGAGGTGAGCACAGCGGAGATCACGGAACGCGCCGATCCGGACGGTGATCTCGAGGCGCGGATCTACGCCGAACTCGACCGGATCCTCGCGGAGGACGCCGACCTGATCGAGGAGGCCTATCCGGATCTCAAGCGCAACGTCTCGGGGTACAACCTCGATCGGCTCGTCGCCGAATCGCGGGGGAACACGTTGCCCGGCGGCGAAGAGACCGGCGAAGCGGGAACCGTCAATCTCGCGCGCGTACTCGCGGGAAGCGAGGGCACGCTCGCGATCGTCACCGAGGCGACGGTCTCCCTCGAGCCCGTTCCGGAGACCAAAGCCGTCTCCTTGCTTTGCTATCCCGAACTTCACGACGCCATGCGCGACGTCGCGCCGATCCTCGAACACGAGCCGGCGGCGGTCGAAGTACTCGACGACGTCCTCATCGACCTGGCGCGGGATACCGCCGAGTTCGGCCCCGTGACCGAGATCCTCCCGGACGGCACCAACGCCGTCTTGCTCGTGGAGTTCTACGCCGACGACGTGGCCCACGGCCGCGAACAGGTCGCCGGCCTCCTCGCCGACCGCTGTCCCGACGCGGACGCCGAGGGGGAACCGGCCGACGACGCCCCCAAAACCGACGCGGAGGCGCTCGCACTCGAGGCGATCGAAGCCTACGACGACGCGGAACGCGCGAAGCTCTGGAAGCTCCGCAAATCCGGCCTCCCGATCTTGCTCTCGCGGACGACCGACGAGAAACACATCTCGTTCATCGAGGATACGGGCATCCCGCCCGCGAAGCTTCCGGAGTTCGTCGAGGGGTTCGAGGCGATCCTCGAGGACCACGACACGTACGCCAGCATCTACGCCCACGCGGGTCCGGGAGTGCTCCACGTCCGCCCGCTCGTCAACACGAAAACGGAGATCGGACTCGACCAACTGTACGGCATCGCCGACGACGTGACCGACCTCGTCGTCGAACTCGGCGGCTCCGTCTCTGGCGAACACGGCGACGGCCGCGCACGAACCCAGTGGAACGAGAAGCTCTACGGCGACGACCTCTGGGAGACGTTCCAGGATCTCAAGACCGCGTTCGATCCGGACTGGCTCTTGAACCCTGGACAAGTCGTCTTCCGGGAGGACGATCCGACCGACCTCCGCGAACACCTCCGATTCGACCCCGATTACGCCTTCGAGACCGGCTTCGAACCCGCCCTCGAGTGGGAAAACGACAACGGATTCCAGGGGATGGTCGAGCTCTGTCACGGCTGTGGCGGCTGTCGCGGCGAGCAGTCGACGACCGGGGGCGTGATGTGTCCGACCTACCGCGCGAGCCACGAAGAGATCACCGCGACTCGCGGGCGGGCGAACGCGTTGCGCCAGGCGATGAGCGGCGATCTCGAGCCCGGCGAGGCGTTTACCGACGAGTTCGTCGAGGAGGTGATGGGGCTGTGTATCGGCTGTAAGGGCTGTGCGATCGACTGCCCGAGCGAGGTCGACATGGCGAAGCTCAAAGCCGAAGTGACCCACGAGTATCACGAGCGAAACGGCGCCACGCTACGAGATCGGCTCTTCGCCGAGGTCGCGACGCTCTCCGCGTGGGGCTCCCGGCTCGCACCGCTTTCGAACGCCGCGTCGAAACTCCCCGGCTCCCGTCGCCTGCTCGAGGCCACCGTCGGTATCGATTCGAGTCGCCCCCTGCCGACGTTTCACGCGACGACGTTCCGCGATTGGTTCGAGCGACGCGGCGGCTGTCGCGTCTCGGCGGCCGACGCAGACCAGAAGGCCGTCGTCTACCCCGACACATACACCAACTACAACCACCCCGAGGCCGGCAAGGCCGCGGTTCGGGTGCTGGAGGCCGCCGGCGTCCACGTGCGTCTCCCCGACGACGTCGGCGATACCGGTCGACCCGCCTTCTCGAAGGGCTTTCTCGAGAAGGCTCGCGAAACCGCGGTCGAAAACGTCGAGACGCTCGCGCCGCTTGCCGCCGACGGCTGGGACGTCGTCGTCATCGAACCCTCCGACGCGGTCATGTTCCAGTCCGACTACCTCGATCTGCTTTCGGACGATGCGACCGAGATGCTCGCGAACGCTACCTACGGCGTCTGCGAGTACGTCGACAGCTTCAGACTGGACGAGAAACTCGCGTTCGACCCGGACCTCGCTGGCGAGACGGTAACCTACCACGGCCACTGCCACCAGAAGGCGACGCGGAAAGACCACCACGCCGTCGGCGTCCTCAGACGGGCCGGATACGAGGTCGACCCGCTGGATTCGGGCTGTTGTGGGATGGCCGGCAGTTTCGGCTACGAGGCCGAACACGCCTCGATGAGCGATGCGATCGCGTCGATCCTCTACGACCAGGTCGCCGACAGCGACGGCGACCGCGTCGTCGCTCCCGGTGCGTCCTGTCGAACCCAACTCGGGAATCGCTCTTCGGCGACGTCGGAGCCGCCGACGCCGATCGAACTCCTCGAGGCGGCCCTCGAGTAGTCGTCACTCGCCACCTCATACGGTTTGCTGTGACGATTTACCGGTGCGACCGCGACCCGCCCTGCGGTCACACCGGAAATGACTGACAGCAGACCGTCTCAGCGCAACAACGAGAGAACCCGGAGCCAGCCCCAGACCGCGAGTAAGACCGCGGTGACGGCGACCAGAAAGTAAAGCGGAACGGCGTCCGCCGCCGGCCCGTGGTCCGGCACGAGATACTCGAGGAAGCCGATCCAGTAGAGCAAGAAGACGAGCGCGAGGATCAACACCGATCCGGCGACGATCGAGAACGCGAGCCTGTTCGCGTCGATCCGGGAGTCAGCGTGGTTCGACCGTGCCATCGTCGATCGGCCGGGTTAGAAGCGGCCCGCGTGAAGCGTTTGTACTTGCAGGTTCCGGTCTCGGGTGGGCCGACGGAGACGGAACGTTGAATAACTACGTGCGAGAAGCAGAGGTAATGAACGGCCCTCGCTCTGGAGGATCCGCCGACGGGAGCGACGGGACTCGCGACAACTCCGATTCAGGAGACGAGCCGACACCGAGAAAGCGCCGGAAGAACCGATCGGTGAAGGAGACGCTCCGACGGGCAACGAGCGCCGACAGCGGCGTCGCCTTGCTGGCTCGAGACGCGGTGACCGTCGTCGTGATCGTCTCGATCGTCGGTCTCCTGATGTTCGCCGTAAGCGGTATCTGGCCCCCGCTCGTCGCCATCGAGAGCCCGAGTATGGAGCCCAACGCGAACGTCGGGGACATGGTCTTTCTGGTCGGCGACGATCGGTTCGTGGGTGATGGTGCGGTCGACGAAACCGGGGTCGTTCCGGCGGACCGTGGCGTGGGAACCGACCACGAGACGTTCGGCGAACCCGGCGACGTGATCGTCTTCGAACCTAACGGCGACGAGAGCCAGACCCCGATCATCCATCGGGCCCACTTCTGGGTCGACGAAGGCGACGACTGGGTCGCCATGGGCGATCCGGAGTACGCGCCATCGGCGGCGACTGACTGCGAGTTGGTCTCGTCATGTCCGGCCGCCCACGACGGCTTCATCACGAAAGGCGACAACAACGATCATTACGACCAGTTCAGTCCCGACGGGGTCTCAGACGTCGTCAAATCCGAGTGGGTCGTCGGCAAAGGCGCGCTCCGAATTCCGTGGCTCGGCCACGTTCGACTGACGTTCGAGTCGGCACTCGCCGTCTCCGGAACCGCCGCCTCGCTGTCGGCCATCGTCGGCGCGGCCACGTTCTCGAGTGCCAGCCGCCGAAACACGTGACGTCGATTCTTCGCACAAACGTCGTCGCCCGCAGACGGTGCTACCGCGTCGGATCGACGACCCGTCCGAGAAAGAGCAGTGCACCTGTCTGTCGGTCCCTGATGGCGAACAGAAACGGCCGATCAGCGACGAATCGAAACTCCGTCTGCGGTGCGGACTCGACGCCGACTTCGACGCCAGTCGCGGCGGCCGCCTCCGTTCCCTCTTCGTCGACGGCGATGTACGCGTCCTGTACGACGTCACCGACGTAGAGGTTCCCCTCACGGTCGTCGGGAGCGGCGATTCCGTCGAAGTTCGCCGAACCGGGATCGAACGCGACCGCCATCCCGAGCTCCGAAAGCAGATCGGTCAAACTGAACCCGACGTCGAACTCGAACCTCGGCACGACGACCTCGCCACGTTTCTCCTCGAGTTCGTCGACGAACGTCGAAAGCGTGGCGGCGTCGATGCTCGCCTCGAGCGTCTCGAACTCCCCCTCGGCCGGGAGCACCGCGAGCAATCCGACCTCCTCGCCGACGTACGGCAGTTCCACGATCTGGTGACCGTCGACGTCGGCGTAGGGAAACGCCGCGGTCTGGCGCATCAGTTTCGCCTCGACCGTCCGACCGTCGAGGGTCGTAAACGGCTCCTCGCGTGTCCGTTCCTCGTCGAACTGTTCGAGCCAGTCGGCCAACAGGTAGATCGCGTTGGTCAGGACGAGTCGCGTATCCGAATCGATCGACTGCGGAGGGAACAGTTCGTCGATGAGACCGTCCGTCCGGTCGGCCGCCCATTCGTTGATCTCCTCGCGGGAGCCCTCCGGATCCCTCCGGAAGTCGACAGCGTGGAGGCCGGTCCCGTAGCGGGTCTCGAGCGTCTCGAGATACGGCTCTCGATACGGGTACTCCTCGAGCCCCCACACCGCGTTCGCGACCGCGAGATCGAACTCCCCGTCGGTCACCGCGCCGACGCGTTCGTCGAGGTCGTACTGGAGTTGCTGGTGTACCGGATGGAGGTCGGTCTGGTCGGCTGGAAATCCCAGCGCATCCGCGATCGCAGTCTCCGTCTCGCCTCGAGCGCCAGCGTACAGCATCCCGATCGCGAAGCCGACGCTGGCGGGCGAGACGAGCAGGTTTTCCCCCGGATCGTCGCCGAGTTCGCGAAGCATCGTGACGCCGAACTCGACGTTCGCCTCGACAACCTGTGCCAGGGTCGCCCCGTCGACGTCGGACGGATCCTCGACGCCGGAGACGGCACCCTCGATCGGTTCAGGCTCGTCGACTGGGTCGTCGCTCCGCGAACCGCTATCTGCCGTTTCGACGCGACCCGCCGCGTACCAGAGCGCACCACCCGCGAGTGCACCACTCGAGGCGGCGATCAAACCACGCCGTGATCGATCCATACGTTCGCCTCGACGGCGGGCGTAAAGACACCTTCTCAGAGTGAAACGATCGTTTGAGCTACTCGTGGATGGCACGTTGGGTCGCGTTCGAGGCTGTGGCTCGGCGACCGGCCTCGACGTCTCGAAGGAGATTCCGCCACCGGTTACGTCGATCGTGACGTGACCGACTCGAGGAGGTCGACGACGACCGAGTTCGTTCGAATCGAGGACGGTCGATTCGGTTGCTCGCGACAGGTGAATTTGAACCACGCCCGAGACGATCGCTCACTCCGTTCAACAATGGTCTGTAAGCTTCTCTCGTTCGAATAAACGCAGTTGTCACGGGTGTTCGCGACGACGTGCGAGGGTTGGGATTCGAACCACGCCCGAGAACCTGCTCGCGCCGCTTGCAGAACCTCGGTCTGATTCAAATCCAAGAGCGCAGTTGCCACTCACGCGTGTTCGTGGCAACATGCGAGGGTTGGGATTTGAACCCAAGGACTCCTACGAGAGCGGGTCTTAAGCCCACCGCCGTTGGCCTGCTTGGCTACCCTCGCACAGAAGGCATTCGTCCGTTGTCGGCCGGGGTGGATGTGCGTTTCGGTGTTCGCTCGAGCGATTTCGACTCGAGGACGATTCCCGACCGACCCGTTACCAGTCGACGCTCAACGTCCCGTCGCCGTGGGGATCGGGCGCGATCTCTTCGTCCGTTCGGCGGTCGACGACGTGGATACAGCCGTCGTCTTTTTTCGCCGGGCAGACCTCCGCGGCGCGGACGTTGTGCGCTAAGTCCTCCTCGTCGAAGAAGTAGGCGTTCGGTTTGGCGATTCCGGACGCCAGAGACATCTCCCAGTTGTCACTGACCTCGGCGCACTTGCCCGCGCCGAAACACTTGTTGGCCTCGAAGATGAGTTTGTAGGGCTTTTCCTCGACCGGCGGCGCGTCGGACGAACCGACGTCGCTCGCCCGCTGGATGCCGTCGTCGCTCATACTCGAGAGTTGGACCGGGGAACCTTTCACGTTGCGGTTGGGGAAGTCGACGAATCCCGTTCGAAACCCTCGACGACCGAACAGATGGAGACGTTTACGCCGATGACTGCTTCGGCTCCGGCAGATCGTACTCGACGCCGGTCAGTTCGCTCGAAAGATCCCATAGCCGTCTCGCAGTCTCGCGGTCGTAAGACCGATCCGAGGACGCTTGGCGCTGTGGCGGCCCGCGCATGTTCAGCAGGCCGCCCGGTCCGTAGTATCCGCCGCCCTCGACGTCCGGCGCGGTTGCGGCGTACAGCGTCGGCAACGCACCCATCGACGCTGATTGGGCGAACACCGCATTCGAGAGCCGGCGAACCGCCGTTCGGAGCCACGTCCCGCGGCCCTCGATACCGCGAAACTGGAGTTGCGTGTCCGCGTAACCGGGGTGGACGGCCGTACTCAGGACGTCAGCATCTCCAGTTCGAAGCCTGCGTTCGAGTTCGTACGCGAACAGGACGTTGGCGAGTTTCGACTGGGCGTACGCCCCCCACCGATCGTACTCGCGTTCCCCGTGTACGTCCGAAAAGTCGATCTCGCCGCGTTCGTGAAGCCCGCTCGAGACGGTGACCACCCGTGCGTTTCGGTCGTTCTCGCCGGCACGACGAAGGTTCGCGAGCAACGATCCGGTGAGTGCGAAGTGGCCGAGGTGGTTGACGCCGAACTGGGTTTCGAAGCCGTCTTCGGTCTCCCGGCGAGGGATCGCCATCGTACCCGCGTTGTTGATCAACACGTCGATCGACTCGTCCGCGAGCCGATCTGCAAACGCCCGGATCGACTCGAGACTGGCGAGATCACACGTCTCGACGCGGACGTCGGCAACGGGTATCTGGCCCCTGATCGTGCGGGCCGCCGCGACGCCGCGGCGGTCGTCGCGACACGCCATGACGACCGTCGCACCGTTGCGAGCAAGCTCTCGAGTCGTCTCGAGGCCGATTCCGCTGTTCGCACCGGTGACGACCACGGTCCGACCGGCCTGGTAGGGAACGTGGTCGGCTGTAAATCCCATACCACTCGTCCGGGTCGGCGGGTTAAACGTTCTCGGCCGGGCACGAATCGGCGGGTCTGGACGCCGATGGACCGGGATTAATTCGGGTCGAAGCACGTGAAATACACGCGGAGATGGTGTGTGTGCGTCTTTCGGGATACTGCATTAGAATCGGTTTTAAAATTTCTAGCGGGTTTTGAGGTCGTTTGAAGAGTTCGTGAAACGACGGGAAACGAACAGATTTCGCTGAAAGTCGTGAAAAGATGTGAATCACGACTAATGATACATCCTTTATATGGGGTCGGCGGAACAAGCGATGATCGAGGTGAGACACATGCCGTCGACTTCGAACCCTGATCCCCACGTTCACGCTGGCGCCACTGACGCGTCCAGTGTGAGCGAAACCATCGTTTCGCCACTCCGAGCGAGTGCCTTCTGGGCGACGATCGTGTTGCCGATACTCGCACTCGTTTTGCTCGCAACAGGTGTCGTATCGATTTCGCTACTGACCACGGTCAGCTTCCTCACCGCCTACGGTGCGTGCGCGGTCGCTGGCCACAACCACTCCCCAAACTAAACCCATGAGCACACGAGCTTCACCCTCCGGACAGTACGGTTCCCCGAAAGCACAGCGACTCGTCTCCTATTTCAGGGACGAACTCGAGGAGCGATCCGGCGACCTCTACGTCAAAGGCAAGTTCATCGCGAACGACGTCGACCTCTCGCCGAAAGAAATCGGCGCACTGATGGTCCAGCTCCAGGGGTCCGTCGACGATCTCGAGATCGAAAAGTGGTCGTACACCTCCGCGACGACCTGGCGAATCGCGAAAACCGCATAATCATGACCGCACAGATCACGCAAGAAGAACGAGCCCGCGCCGCGAGCGAGGCGGTCGAACAGGTGACCGCGACGCTCGAGGCCCGCGCTAACCGAACTGACCGCCGGTAACCGCCCACTGCGAGACGTCTGTCCGTCCTCCAGGCCAGTCTAACCGTAATAGCCGTTTCTCGAGTCGTTTCGGACCCAAACCGGTGCCCAGACGATTCGCGAGCGATCGGTCGCGTTCCCCCACAAGGGCCATCACCATCGTCCGTCGACGTTCGGCAACAGCCACGCGAGCACGAAGTAGAGTGCAACCGTGACGACGAACAGCGTAGAGAGGCCGACGGCGAGGTCGTCGTCCGTCATCCGCCAGGCCAGGACCACGACGCTCGCCGTCGCGAGCGAGATCCCCGCCGCGAGCCGGTGGGGATCGCCGAACAGTTGCCCGTCCAGCGTCGCCAGATCGCCGAATCGCTCCTCGAGCAGGCCGACCATCACTGGGGGAACGAACAGGAAGAGTCCGACGCCGGTCCCGAGGCCGATGATCGCGCTCCAGACCGGATCCTGAAACAGCAAGAACGCGGTGATTCCGTTGCCGAGGAGACCGACGACCCCACTGAGTGCGCCGAAGTGATTCGGTGACAGGGGCGTCTCCTCGAACGGATTCGGATCCGATCCGCGGGACGTGTCCATGCGCAACGATTGGACATTTTATACTTATTCCCTTCGGAGGGCGTCGACCACCGGTCACCGCCGTGGGTGTGACCGCCGCGTTACCCGTCCGCGGAGTCAGCCCCCGTATCCGAGAGAGACGTCGGCGGGACCGCGTCCGTCGTGTACGTCTCGCGTCCGCGTTTCGTGATCCGGTGGCCGTCGGCGAGCATCCTCGCCGCGTCGACGACGAGGACAACTGTGTCGGACGCGTGCCGGCGGCCGACTTCCCGAGCCGCCTCCGGACTCGCCGAGAGGTGGACGTGCTGGCGGGACATCGGCCGCAGTCCCTCGGTGCGGATCGACTCGAGATTCCCGGAATCGGTGCCGTGGTAGAGTTCGTCGGGAACCGGCGCGTCGGTCGGCTCGAGGGAGACGTCGACGGAGTGGCCGTAAGCGGCGCGGACGCGGTCGTTGCGTTCCGTTTCCCCGTCAGCGCCGTTGCCCGTCCACTCGAAGCGCCCCTTCGGATCGGTCTCGATGACCGCCTCGAGGTGGCGGGCACTCGCCCAGTCGTACGTGCGGTCGATCGCCGAGACGAGGTCATCGTAGCCGGTCCAGCCGCGTTCGTCCAGTTCGAGCCCCGCGTCGTCGGGGAAGTGTCTGAGCGCGCCGCTCGTGAATTTCGAGAGTCGGCGGCGGCGATCGCTCGAGAGCAGTTGTGTTCCGCGAGCGCCACAGACCGGACAGCCGTCGTCACCGTCGGCTTCGAACGGACCGTGTTCCGGACAGGTTCGAACGGGTGCCGTCACGGTCTGAAATGCAGGCTCCGGGGGAAAAGATCGCTCGGTCCTGTGCGTCGATCGGTTCCGTCGACGACGCAGTTCTCTCCGCGAAACGGACGGCTGCGGGCTACTCCCCGGTCCGAAACGACAGATCCAGCGACGGCGCCGAGTGCGTGAGCGACCCCATCGAGATCACGTCGACGCCCGTCGCGGCGTAGGCGGGGACGTCCTCGAGCGTGATCCCGCCGCTGGCCTCCGCGAGGACGCTTTCGTAGCCCTCGAGCGCCTCGGCGGCCGCCTCGGTCTTCGCGGGGGGCATATTGTCGAGCAGGACGATATCGGCGCCCGCCTCGGCCGCCCGCGGTGCG
This sequence comes from Natrarchaeobius versutus, assembly GCF_041205745.1. Taxonomy (NCBI): domain Archaea; kingdom Methanobacteriati; phylum Methanobacteriota; class Halobacteria; order Halobacteriales; family Natrialbaceae; genus Natrarchaeobius; species Natrarchaeobius versutus. The sequence continues at coordinate 136,091 of NZ_JBGFCC010000012.1, forward strand.
TCTTCGACCGCCTCGACTTCGACTTCGATCTTGGTCGCAAACGAGACGCGCTCGCGGAAGTGGGTAACCGCCCCCTCGAGACCCATCTCGGCGACGTGGTTGTCCTTTACCATCACCATGTGCGAGAGGTCGAGGCGATGGCTGTCGCCGCCGCCGGCGACGACCGCGCGCTTCTCTATGCCGCGCAAGCCGGGGGTCGTCTTTCGCGTGGCGGCGATCCGGACGTCGTCGCGCTCCGTGCGGGCGGCTTCGAGCGCGGCACGCGTCCGCGTCGCGACGCCGGAGGCGTGGCCCGCGAGGTTGACGGCGACGCGTTCGCCCCGCAAGACCTCGCGTGCGCTCCCCTGGACGCGCAGTACCTCGTCGCCGGGTTCGACGAGGGCGCCGTCCGCGAGCGTCTCGCAGACCGCGACGCCGAGATACTCGAAGACGCTCCTCGCGGCCTCGAGGCCGGCGACGACGCCCGACTCTTTGACGAGGAGTCGGCCGGTCGTCTCGCCGGGGACCTGATTCGTGACGTCGTGGTGGCCGACGTCCTCGCGGAGCCAGCGTTCGACGTCTGCGTCGGTGATCATCGATCAGTCGTCCGCCGTCGGCCCGGTTTCGGGCTCCGGTTCGGTCGACCGGCCGTCGGCCTCGGAGACGAGGAAGTGACAGCCTCTCGATTCCGTGTTCTCACCAGCCGCGCGGGCGATCAACAGCGCGGTGACGCTTGCGTTTCGTAGCTCGTAGAGGTCTCGCGCGGTCCGGGTCCGAGTGTAGGCGTCGACCTCGCCCTTGAGTCGACGGAGCACCGCGCCGGCGCGGGCGATCTCGTCGGGGTCGCGCTCGAGGCCGAGGTAGTCGTCCATCGTCCGGCGGAGGCGAACGAACTTTTCGGCGGCGAACCGATCCGGGAGGTCGGGATCGCTGTCGCGTAACTCCGGCGGTTCGATCACCTCGGGTTCGGTCCCGATGGCGTCCTCACCGGCCCGCAGTCCCCAGACGAGCCCCTCGAGCAGGCTGGTGCTCGCCAGCCGGTTTGCGCCGTGGACGCCCGTACGAGCGCACTCGCCGACGGCGTAGAGTCGATCGAGCGTCGTCCGTCCGCGGTGGTCGACGTCGATTCCGCCACAGAGGAAGTGTTCACAGGGCGCGACGGGAATTTCCTCGCCCTCGAGACCGCGGTCGCGACACGTCTCGGCTAAGTCGGGAAACGCGGTTTCGAACTCGAGAGGGCTCACGTCGAGTACGACCTCGCCGGTCGCCTCACGCTCGGCCGCGACGGCACGCGCGACGACGTCACGGGGTGCGAGTTCGGCGTCGGGATGATAGTCGGGCATGAACCGTACGCCATCGGCGTTTCGGAGCAGGGCTCCCTCTCCCCGAAGCGCCTCGGAGAGCAAAAACGGATCCTCGTCGGCGGAGGCCGTCGGATGGAACTGAACGTACTCGAGGTCGGCGACGTCGGCGCCCGCGAGCGCGGCCATGGCGATCCCGTCGCCGGTCGCGTCGTCGGGGTTGGTCGATCGGCTATAGAGCGCGCCGATGCCGCCGGTCGCGAGAACCGTGGCGCCGGCGAAGATCGGGTGGCCGATGGGCTCGTCGTCCGAGAGGACGCCGTGGACTCGACCCTCGTGGGTGAGCAACTCGAGTGCGGCCGTATCCTCCCTGATCTCGATCCGATCGTGACCGTCGAGGTGGTTCAGAAACGGACGGAGGATGTGAGTCCCCGTCGCGGCGTCGACGTGTAAGATTCTGTCCTCGGAGTGGGCGGCTTCACGCGCGTAGTCGTACTCGCCGTCGCCCGACGCGTCGAACTCGATACCGAGCGTCTCGACGAGGACGTTCTCGACAGCCTCGTCGGCGTCCCCAACGAGGACGTCGACGGCGTCGCCGTCTGCCGTCCCGTCGCTGGCCGCGAGGATGTCGTCTTTGAGCGATTCTGGGTCCCCGCGGGCGACCGAGATGCCGCCCTGGGCCCAATCGGTGCTCGCATCGTCGGGACGCGTCGCCTTCGTCAGAACCAGGACCTCGGCGCCCGCCTCGGCGGCCGCGAGCGCGGCCGAACAGCCCGCGATGCCGCTTCCGACGACGAGAACGTCTGCCGTCTCGTGAGTCCTGGCGTCCGCGGATTCGGCGGATGAGTCGGCCATCGGCGTTAGACCTCGAGCATGCGTTCTAACGCGACGTTCGCGAGTTCTTTCTCCTCGGGGGCGACCTCGATCACGTTGCGTTCCCGGTCACGGACGAGCTCTTCTAACACCCAGGTGAGGTAGTTGGGATCGATCTGGCGCATGGCGTTACAGTCCATACAGGCGTCACCGCAAAGCGGGAGGACGTTCACTTCGGGGTGCCACCGTTGGAGGTGATTGGTGAGGTGAATCTCGGTGCCGATCGCCCACGTCTCGCCGGGGTCAGCCTCCTCGACCGTTCGACAGATTTCGGCCGTACTGCCCGCCTTGTCGGCCGCCTCGACGACCTCGCGGCGACACTCGGGGTGGACGATCACGTTCGCGTCCGGATGCGCCTCGCGGATTTCGTCGATGTGGTGTTCGCTGAACCGCTCGTGAACCTGACAGTAGCCGTCCCAGAGGACGATATCCGCCTCGGCGACCTCTTCGGCGTCTTTTCCCTCGGGATCCCACGGGTCCCACTCGGCGATGTCGTCTTCCATCCCCAGTCGGTGGGCGGTGTTCTCGCCGAGGTGTTTATCAGGCAAGAACAGGACCTTGTCGCCGCGCTCGAGGGCCCACTCGAAGGCGCGGTGGGCGTTCGAGGAGGTACAGACGAGTCCGCCCTGACTCGCACAGAACGCCTTCAGATCGGCGTAGGAGTTCATGTAGGTGATCGGAATGATGTTCGCCTCGGGCGCGGCCGCCGTGATTTCGGCCCACGCGGCGTCGACCTGCAAGGCCTCGGCCATCCCGGCCATCGGACACGAGGCCTCCATGCTCGGGAGAATCACCGTCTGCTCGTCGTCGGTGATGATGTCCGCGCTCTCGGCCATGAACGTCACGCCGCCGAAGATCACGTACTCGGCGTCCGCCTCGGCCGCCTCCTTCGAGAGCTGGTAGGAGTCCCCGATGAAGTCCGCGTGCTCGACGATCTCCCGTCGCTGGTAGTTGTGCCCCAAGATCACGACGTCGTCGCCGAGTTCCGCGCGTGCCGCCTCGATTCGCTCGGTCCGCTCACTCTCTTCGAGGTCGCGATATCTCGGCGGCAACTGCTCGAGATTGTCGTATTTGAACAGACTGAGATCGGTTTCCAACTCTGCTGTTTCCATTTTGACCATATCACGTCACCTGTGAGTGATCGCATATCATTGGGCAGTGTTGAATAACTTTTTCCTTCGAAAGTCGATATCGAGTGGTTTCCGAAGAACCGATCGGGGACTGAATCGGAGTCGTTCTTTGATCCGCGTCAACGAGTTGTCCGGTTCGATGACAGTCAGCACGTCGTGGATTGAGTCCTTTTCCGTCCGAGTCGTACAACGGGTATGAGCCTCGAGAACGCGTTCGTGAACTTCACGCGACGGGACTGGGAACACGAATCCGTCGACGGGACCGTCCGTCTCGCGGTCGTCGGCGTCGGCGGCTTCGCTCGCCAGCGTGCACTCCCCGGGATCGCCAACGGGCAGTACTGCGAGACGACCGTGTTGGTTACCAACTCGCCCGATCGAACGAACGCCGTCGCCGAGGAGTTCGGCGTTCCACACGTCGTCGACTACGACAGCTTCCTCGCGGGCGAGCACACCGACGCCTACGACGCGGTGTACGTGGCGACGCCGAACGCGTTCCACGGCCGGTACGCCGTCGCGGCGGCCGAGTACGGAAAACACGTCATCTGCGAGAAGCCCCTCGAGACCACCGCCGAGCGCTCGCGAGCGGTGGTCGACGTCTGCGAAGGCGCCGGCGTGACGCTCATGACCGCCTACCGGCTACAGACCGAACCGTCGGTTCGCCGAACGCGAGAACTCGTCCGCCGCGGCGTCCTCGGAGAGGTCGTACAGGTCCACGGAAACTTCTCGAATCCGCTTCTCGATCACGCGAGCGCGAGCACGTGGCGCCTGGATGCAGAGTTGGCCGGGGGCGGCGCGATGGTCGATCTCGGCGTCTACCCGCTGAACACGACCCGCTTTATCCTCGGCTGTGATCCCGAAGGAGTGTACGCGACCACGCACTCGAGCGGCGGCCCGTTCGCCGACGTCGACGAACACGTCGCGTTCCAACTCGAGTTTCCGACCGGTGCGACCGCATCGTGTACGGCATCGCTCGACGCCCACGCGGCCAGCCGGCTCGAGCTGGTCGGAACCGACGGCAGGGTCTCGATCGCCTCGCCGTTCGGTGGCGTCGTCCCCCACGAAATGGTCGTCGAGAGCGGCGATATGCGCATGGAGTATACGGGTCCACCGGTCGACGAAGTTCTCGAGGAGTTCGACTACTTCGGGTACTGCGTCCTCACCGGAACCGAACCCGAACCCGACGGAATCGACGGGCTGACCGATCTGTGCGTGACTGAAGCCATCTACGAGTCCGCGAAGACGGACCGGCGGATCGACCTCGCGTGAATGGGGACGGAAACGGAAACGGGAACGGGAACGGGAACGGAGACGCCAACGCCTCGTTTCGCGCCGAGTCGCATCAAAAATACAATATTCCGTCACGTCGGAGCGAACCCTAATGGCACGGATCGAGAACGTCACGGCGTTTACGGACCTCTACCTGCCGACGATCAACGGAGTCACGTACACGGTCGATCTCTGGCGTCGGTACTGGTCACGTCGCCGAGGACGGATGGCCGTCGTCTACCCCGGCGAGGACGGGTACGAACCCTCGAGCGACGAGTTTCCGATCCGAAGCGTCCGCGCACCACTGTTTTCTAACTACCGGTTGGGAACGCCGACGGCCCCCGAGGACCTCGCGGTTCCGGATCTCGTCCACGTCCACACGCCGTTTACCGTTGGCTACGCAGGACGGCGATTTGCCGACCGCCACGACCTCCCCGTCGTCGCGTCCTACCACACGGTTCTCGAGGCGCGGGCGGATCGGGTCGTTCCCCGGCCGTTCGTCCGCGGAATGCAACGCGCGACGCGGGCGTTCGAACGCTGGTTCTTCGAGACCGTCGACTGCGTCGTCGTTCCGACCGCCTACGCCCGGGAACACTTCTTCGAGTCCGTCGGCGCGGACACCGACGTTCGGATCGTCACGAACGGTATCGACACCGACTTCTTCCGGCCGGTCGACGTCGGTGCGTTCCGGAGCCGACACGACCTCCCGACCGATCGGCCGCTGGTCGGCTACACCGGTCGACACGGCTACGAGAAGAACCTCGGAGAGCTGATCGACGCCGTTTCCGGGATGGACGTCACGCTCGTCCTCGCCGGCGACGGCCCCGCCCGCGTGGACCTCGAGGACCGCGCCGCAGGCGCCGACGCCGACGTTCGGTTTCTCGGCTTTCTCGAGCGCGAGGATCTGCCGGCGTTTTACTCGTCGATCGACGTCTTCGGGTTTCCCAGCCCGGTCGAAACCCAGGGGCTGGTCGCGCTCGAGGCGGCGGCTTGCGAGACACCGGTCGTCGCGGTCGACGCCGGTGCGCTCCAGGATTCGGTCATCGAGGGTGAGACCGGGTACCGGTATCCCGAAGGCGACCTCGAGGCGTTTCGGACCGCACTCCGGCTTTCGATCACGGAGAACGATCGGCTCTCGAGTCTCTGTCGTCGACGCCGGTCGATGTTCTCGGTCGATCACGCGATCGACCAGCTCGTGACGGTGTACGACGAACTCGCTTGAATGTATCCGCTCACATCGTATCCGGTGCGAGCGCGTCGATCGTCGCCTCGGTGATCTCGTCGGTCGCGGGTTCCGGGACGACGACGACCGGGTGGTCGACGCGGGATTCGGCGACGACCGTCCGCAGTTGCTCGCGTGCGTCCTCGGGGGCTCCGGCGACGCCGAGATCGGCCAGCATCTCGTCGGTTACCGCGGTTGCGGCCGCCCGTTTTTCCCCGGCGCGCCAGGCGTCGGCGATCCGGTCTGCCTCCTCGGGAAACGCCATCGCAACCGCGCGGCGGTAGCCCTCGCCGCTGCCGACGTAGTAGGCGACGTGACGCCGAAGCGTCTCGCGGGCCTCCGCCGGGTCGTCGCTCACCACCGCCGGAACGTAGGGGGCGACCGTGATCTCGTCCGGATCGCGGTCGCGGTCGCGTGCCGCGGACGCCACCTCCTCGAAGGCGCCCTCGAGGTGGGAAAACGGGATGTTGTGTGGGATCCAGCCGTCACAGAGCCGGCCGACGACCCGACGGTTCGCACGCCCCAATCCGGCGTGGTAGATCGGAACCGGTGCGTCGATCGCGGGAAAGTCCGCGACCTCGAATAGCTCGCCGTCGTACTCGACCCGATCGCCGTCGTCCGCCGTGTACCGTCGGACGAGTTCGATCGTCTCGTGAGCCCGGCGAACGGGGCGATCGAACGCCATCCCGTGGAGGTCTTCGACCGCCTTCGCCGTGCTCGTTCCCAGCCCGAGCGTGAACCGACCGTCGGAGACGCGCTCGAGTGACGCCGCGGTCATCGCGAGGACGGCGGGCGAGCGCGAGTAGACGTTCAAAATCGCGCTTCCGATACCGATCTCGTCGGTGCGGTGGGCCATCTCCGCGAGCTGGACGACGGCGCTTTCGCCCCAGAGCTCGCCGGCCCAGACGGCGTTGTAACCGCGGTTTTCGGCGCGGACGGCGACATCGCCGAGATCCACGTCGCCGAAGGACGTGACCATCAGTCCGACGTTCATACCCGTTCGTCGTTCTCGGGGTAGAAAAGCGACGCCCTCGAAACGCGATCAGATGCCGGCGACCGCGAACTGAACCCCGACGAACAGGGCGAGGACTCCGCCGATCAGCCACCACAGCGCGGGTTTGGCGAGCAACCACACGGCGACCTCCGGGGGCGAGTCCGAGACGACGAACGCCGGCGTCTCCTCGCCGTCTTCGACGACCGCACTAATATCGCGCATCGTCTCGCGTGCCCCCACGTCGTACCGGGAGCGGCCGAGTACGTACGCGTCACCGCCGACATCGAGTCGACGCTCGTGGTAGCGCCGGTCGTTGCCGGTGGCGATTTCGACGAGTCCAAGGTCGAGCGAGGAGTTCTCCGACTCGAGATCAGACGTCGACTCGAGAAACTCCCTGATCGCCGCCGGTTCGGACTCGCCGCCGCCGACTTCGATCGTTCGATCCGTCGAGAGCGCCAGCCGACAGCCTGCCGGGTCGACCCGGACGCTCGCGGTTTCGTCCTCGAGTCGAAACGAAACGGCGGCCGATCCCGAATCGACGGTATTCCAGGACGAGGAGTTACCACTCGACTGGTATTCTTCGACCTCGTACTCGGAGGCCAGACACGGCGTTCCGGAAAGCGGTGCGACGATCGTGTCCTCGAGTTCGGTCGCCGTCCCCTCGAGTTCCACCGGGCCATCGAACCGTTCGACCTCGAGGACGTCCTGTATCTCACCGCGGTAGACGTGGTATGCCGGCCGAATCTTCACGGCTCCGACCGCCAGGAGGAAAAGACCGCCCACGACGAGCAAGATTCCGAACATCGGCGATAATTATCAACTAATCTACAAAAATGTGCCGGTTTCGAGAGCGCGGTTCGAGTGAACGGAGTGAACGAGAACCGCGTTATGCGAACGGGGAACGAACGTGACCCGTGAGCCCCAACATGAACGAGAACCGCGTTATGCGAACGGCGACCAACGGATCCGGGAGCCCCAACGTGAACGAGAATAGCGACTAACGCGGCCATCGCTGTCGATTACGACACCTCGAGGAACGCCCGCTCGGAGATCAGTATCCCTCGGTTACCAACGACGGGCACCTGTTCGTCGGCGGGAACTCGAGGGTCAGCTTCCGGTTCGAGTCGGCGGTGGCGTGGCGAGTGAGACGCGCGAGTCGGATTTCGTCGTCACTCGTGGCGAAGGGCCTCGATCGGATCCACGCGAGCGGCCCGCCAGGCCGGATAGAGCCCGGAGACGACGCCGACGCCGACGCCGACACTGATCGCGATGGCGATCCACTCGAGCGGGTACGCCATCGGCCACTCGAGGAGCGTCACGGCCAGATAGCCCGCGCCGAGACCGACCGCGACCCCGACCAGCGCGCCGATGATTCCCAGGATAACCGACTCGACGAGGAACAGCTGCATGACGTCGCGTCGGCGTGCGCCGACGGCTTTCATGATGCCGATCTCGCGGGTCCGTTCGGTGACGCTGACGATCATGATGTTGGCGATGCCGATCGAGCCGACGACGAGCGCGATTCCGGCGACGGCGCCGATAAACAGCGTGAGTTGGTCGACGATGTCGGTGAACTGCTCGATCGCGTCCTCGACGGTCTGGACTTCGATCTCGTCGCCGTCCTGCTTGAGTTCGGCCGCGTGTGAATCCTCCTCAACGTACTCGGTGACGTCCTCCTGGACCGGATCGACCGCGTCGAGGCTCTCCGCGCCGACCTGGAGGAACGGGTACGCCCGTTCCTCCTCACCGTCGGGCGTTTCGATCGTCGTCGTATAATACGACTCCGCGGGCACGTAGACGTTCGGCGGCGTCTGTCCGCCGAGTTCGGATTCGACGACGCCGGCGACGGTGACGGTCGTCGTCTCGCCGTCCTCGAACGTGAGCGTGAGTTCGTCGCCCGCCGAGAGGTTGCCCTCGAACGCCTGGCTCGCCTGCTCGTTGACGACGGCTTCGTCCTCGCCGTCGAACGTCTCGCCCTCCTCGAACGTGGAAAACTCGAAGGCATCCGCGGTCGTCGCCTGGACGTCGATCACCCCGGTCACCTGCTCGTCGTCGGTCGCAGTCTGGACGACGTCGAGTCCGCCTTCGGGGGCGACGAACTCGACGCCGTCTACCTCCTCGAGTTCCTCGATATCGCTTTCGGTGTATATCGGCGAATCGACCATCATGACCCCAAAGCCGTCCTCCGGAACGGTTTGGGTCTGGACCATCATCACCGGCTCCTGGTCGGCCTCGATGTCGCCGATAATGCTCGCGGTGAAGCCCGACCCCAACACCATGAACGTGATGACGGCGGCGACGCCGATGATCACCCCGAGCGTCGTCAGCGTCGACCGGAGCTTGTGTGAGCCGATCGATCGCCAGCCGATTCGGATGCTCTCGAGGAGGTTCATGGATCACTCGTCACCTCCTCGAGGGTTGGTCGCCGCCCGGTCGTCGACCGTCACGCTCCGCTGGTCGCCGAGATTTCCGACCGTCACGTCTCGGCGCTCGCCGAGGTGTTCGATCTCCTCGATTCGGCCGTCGAGCAGGTGGACGACGTGATCGGCGTACTCGGCGACCTCGCGCTCGTGTGTGACGAGCAGGATCGTCGTCCCCTCGTCGTTTAACTCGACGAAGCGATCCATGATCTCGGCTTCCGTCTCGGAGTCGAGGTTTCCGGTCGGCTCGTCGGCCAGCACGAGCGACGGATCGTTCGCGAGCGCCCGGGCGATCGCGACCCGCTGGCGCTGGCCGCCAGAGAGTTCGGTCGGTTTGTGCTCGAGTCTGTCTCCGAGGCCGACCCGCTCTAAGAGCGTTCGCGCCCGCTCGCGACGGTCGACCTCGACCGCGTCGTGAAAGACCATCGGGAGCGTGACGTTCTCCGCGGCGGTGAGCCGAGCCATCAGGTCGAACGTCTGGAAGACGAATCCGATCTCCGTTCCCCGCAGTCGGGCGCGCTCGTCGGTCGAGAGCGATCCCACCGACTGACCGGCGATCTCGACCCGACCGGCGTCCGGCGTATCCAGACAGCCCACCAGATTCATCAGCGTCGACTTCCCCGACCCACTCGGACCCATCACGGCGGTAAACGATCCCGCTCCCAGCGACAGCGAGACGCCGTCGATCGCGTGGACCGGCTCAGCGAGGTGGTAGGTCCGACGCACGTCCTCGGCGACGACCGCCGTCGCGGTCGAATCCGGTTCGTATGCCATCTCTGCGGCCCGGTACAACGAACCCACAGATAATGTTTGAGAATTTACAAAACCCGTGTATGTCAACGGATGCAACAACTACCCTACCTATCCGTCGTAGACGACGGTGCCGTCGACGACCGTCGTGGCCACGTCGATCGCCGCGATCCGATCCGTCCGCTCCCAGGGCGAATCCTCGAGGACGACGAAATCCGCCCGTTTGCCGACCTCGAGCGTTCCGAGGCGATCCTCGTCGAAGCCGGCGTAGGCGGCGCCAGCGGTGTACGCCCGTAGCGCCTCCGTCACGGAGAGTCGCTGGACTTCGGTCGGTGCGTTGACCGCGTGGTGGACGCCGAGCAGAGGATCGAGCGGCATACAATCCGATCCGAACGCGAGCGGGATGCCGGCCTCGAGCACCCGTCGAAACCGGTTTGTCCGTCGCCGTCGATCCTCCCCGAGTCGGCGGTCGTACAGCCCACCGTCGTCGGCCCAACGGTGGAAGTTGGGTTGCATCGAGGCGACGATCCCCGCGTCGGCCATCCGCTCGAGTTGCTCGTCGGTTGCGAGTTCGAGGTGTTCGATCCTGTGGCGCGCGCCCCCGGGGTCGGCGGTTCGTTCGAGTGCCGACAGCGTCTCCTCGACCGCCTCGTCGCCGATGGCGTGGATCGAGAGCTGATAGCCTGTACCGTCGGCTCGCTCGACGAGCCCCGCGAGTTCGTCGGGATCGACAACCCACTGGCCGGTCGCGTTCTCACGTTCCGTGTGGTTCTCGCTGTCGCTACCATCGCGGTCACCGTCGATATCGCCGTCCCCAGCCGAACCGATGTCCGCGTACGGCTCCCGAAGTTTGGCGGTTCGGCTCCCGATGCTTCCATCCGAGAAGGACTTGATCGCGCCCGTCTCCACGAACGATCCGCCGTCGTTGGTCCCGAGGCCGACGTCGACGAGCGACTCGAGGTGGTCGCTCCAGTAGTCGATACGCACGCGGAGAGGGAGTTCGCCCGCGGCGGCCATCTCGCGGTACACCCGGGGCGCTGTCGAGCCTCGAACCTTGTCGTGGACGCCCGTGACCCCGCGTTCGACCGCGTGAGCCGTCGCCGCCTCGAGCACCTCGGTCATCGCCTCGCGGTCGGCGGTGATCTCCCGGCGCACCGCTTCGGCGGCATCCTCGACGGCGATTCCCGTCGGTTCGCCGCCTTCGAATTCGAGGTCGGCGACGGGAAGGTCGTCGCCCAGTTTCTCGAGGGCGACCGCGTTCAGCGAGACGGTGTGGAGGTCGACGCGGAGCGCGGCGACGGGTCGCGTGTCGCTCACTGCGTCGAGTTGGTCGCGGGTGAGCCGACCCGCCTCGGGGTCGTCCCACGCGCTCTCGTCGTAGCCGAAGCCGAGGATCCACTCCCGGTCGGGGTGGCGTTCCGCCACCCGTTCGAGGCGCTCGAGACAGTCGTCGGCGCTGTCGGCGTCCGAGAGGTCCGCGTGGACCAGGTGCTGGCCGAGTTGCTCGAGGTGGGTGTGAGCGTCGACGAATCCGGGAAGGACGACCCGGCCGCCGCAGTCGATCACGTCGGTCTCGACGCCCTCGAGGAACTCGATCTCGTACGTGTTTCCGAGGCGGACGATCTCGCCGTCGCGGACGGCGAAGGCCTCGCGAACGTCGTCGAGATCCGCCAAAGTGTGTACCTCCGCGTTCGTCACCAGGAGATCCGCGGCCGCTGTCATGGACGGAATCGCGACGGCGAGGTGCAAAACGGTTGTGGAGACGCGAGACCACAGGACCGTCGTCATCGGCGAAGTCGAGGCGCTTCGCTCGCACTCAACCGAGAGTGCAGCGGTCAACGACTACGAGCGACCGTACCGATCGTCCAGCGGGACGAACGTGTCTCCGGGGAAATAGTAATTTTCCTGGACTGAGTGGGCGTACGTATGCTCTCCCGCGAGAACCGCGTCATCGTCGGTTCGTTCGTCCTCCTCGTGATCGCCGTCGCCGCTCTCGCCGTCGTCGAGGTCGCATTCGACGTGCCGATCGGTCAACAACCGCTACTGTCGTACCTCCTCGTCACCGGGCTGGTCGTAGTCACACCCCAGCTGTATCTCGCCGCGACCGACGACGACATCTCGGCGCGAACACGGGTTCGATTCACCGCCCTCGCCATCGGTGCGTTCGCCCTGTGGTTCGCCGGCCACGCGACCTACCAGGTCGAGTGGGGAGCGTTGCTCGAGGCCGAGCCCGCGGTGCTCCAAGAAGTGGCGATCCTGGCGATCGGTACCGCGGCCGTCCTGGGCCTCGTCTGCTACGAGTTCGTCGCCGGCTATCGCTCGAGCGGCGGCAACGAAACGCCGACCGGGTCGTCCTGATGCCCCCAGCGTGGTGAGAATCAGCAATACTTAGGGCGGGCCACCGTCTCGAGTGAGCCATGACCGATCCGGAGTCCCTCGCCGACCGGGTACGCGACGGCGAGTTGCGCGTCCACGAACTCGAGGAACACGCCGACCACGACGTCGCGGCCGCGGCCCGCCGACGACTCGTCGAGCGCGAGACGGGCGCCGACCTCGAGACGGTCGGCGAGTACAGCTTCCCCGCCGAACGTGCAGAGTCGAACATCGAGAACATGATCGGGGCGGCCCAGGTGCCGATGGGCGTCGCCGGTCCGGTTCCCGTCCACGGCGGCGCGGCCGACGGCGAACACTACCTGCCGCTGGCGACCACGGAGGGCGCGTTACTGGCGTCCGTCAACCGAGGCCTCTCGGTGATCCGATCCGCGGGCGGTGCGGACGCCCGCGTGACGAAACACGGCATGACCCGCGCCCCTGTGTTTCGGGTCGAGGGCGTCGCCGAGGCCGCCGAGACCGTCGAGTGGGTCGAAGGCAACCTCGAGGCGCTTCGCGAGGCCGCCGAGTCGACGACGAGCCACGGCGAGTTGCTGGGCGTCGAACCCTACGTCGTCGGCGACTCGGTCTACCTCCGCTTTGCCTACGACACCAAGGACGCGATGGGGATGAACATGGCCACCATCGCGACCGGCGAGGCCTGCGAGGTCGTCGAAGCGGAGACGCCGGCCGATCTCGTCGCCCTCTCGGGTAACCTCTGTTCGGACAAGAAACCCGCCGCGGTCAACGCCGTCGAGGGCCGCGGCCGGTCGGTGACGGCCGACGTCGTCATCCCCGGCGAGATCCTCGAGCAGCGACTCCACACCACGGCGGCGGCGATCGTCGAGGCGAACACCCGAAAGAACCTGATCGGCAGCGCCAAAGCGGGCAGTCTGGGTTTCAACGCCCACGCCGCGAACGTCGTCGCCGCGGCCTTCCTCGCGACCGGCCAGGACGAAGCGCAGGTCGTCGAGGGCGCGAACGCGATCACGACGATGGACGTCCGCGAGCCAGCAACCGAGGACGACCCGGCCGACCTCTACGCCTCGATCTCGCTCGCCTCCCTCGAGGTCGGGACCGTCGGCGGCGGAACCAAGCTCCCGACCCAATCCGAAGCGCTCGAGATCCTCGGCGTGCGAGGCGGGGGCGAACCGGCCGGCTCGAACGCCGACGCACTCGCCGAGATCATCGCGGTGGGGGCACTCGCCGGGGAACTCTCCCTGCTCGCGGCGCTTGCCTCGAGGCACCTCGCGAGCGCACACGAGGACCTCGGTCGATAGCCCGGAGTCGGCGCATTTTCGTAACCGGTAGATCTACTCGAAAGCGATCAGCGACGGACTCGAGTAACGCTATTAGTCATCGGGCACACACGTTCCGTCGAGGACAAAATGGCCCCGAACTCGAGTACGCGGCCGTGGCTGGTCGCGCGCATGGTCGGCGCGTTCGCGATTATTTCGATCGTCGCGTTCACGATTGCACTCGTCGCGGCGGCCGTGACCGGCGGCGCCGTCTACCTCGCGATCACCGTCGCGTTCGCGTTGGTGCGGGGCTACGTGCTGTCGTTCGTCGACCCCGGTCCGACGGAGGAGGTCTGGCGGCTGTGGATCTCGAACGCGGGGGTAATCGCGATGGTGATCGGCACCGCGTCGCTCCCCCTGCTGTACCGCGACCCCATCAGAGCAGAGATTCGGCGGTTTAACGCGGAAATCGGGACCACCGGAACGCCGGCGACCGAACGCCACCCCGAAATCGCGACGACGGTGCGCCGACTGGCCCAGCAGGCGGGCGTCTCCGAACCCGAGGTCCGGATCGTCAACCGTCGTCGTCCGGAATCGTACGCACTCGGCGGCCGGTCGAACGGAACGATCGTCATCACCCGGGGCGTCGTCCGCGCACTCGAGGACGAGGAGATCGAGGCCGTCCTGGCCCACGAGGTGAGCCACCTCGCGAACGGCGACGGGCGGCTCGTGAACCTGCTTTTGGTGCCGATGCTCGTGGCCGAAGATCTCGGTACCCGCGAGCGCCCGGCGTTTCGATTCTTCCACGGACTGGGCGTCTTCGCATACGTCGCGGTCTTTTTCGTCTGGGCGGTGCTTGGGGCCGTGACGACGGTTCAACTGTTTTCGTGTCAACTCGGCGTCGGATTGCTCTCGCGCGGACGCGAGTTCGCGGCCGACAGGGCCGCAGCGGAACTAACGGGCTCACCCGGTGCACTCGCGAGCGCACTCGAGACGCTTTACGACGCCAGGGGTCGGCCCGACGAGGACCTGCGTGATTTCAGGCGATCCGCCGGTGCGCTCGATATCCTTCCACCCGAGAAGGGACGTCGTGGTGGCGATCTCCTCCGGACACATCCGACGACGGAACGGCGTATCGCCGCGCTCAAAGCGATGGCCGCGAGCGACACACGCTGATCGACGAGACGAATCGCGAGAGAGCGCATATCCCGTCCGCAACGAGCCGACGAACGTGGTTACCCCGCGGTGTCGGTGACGTCCCGGCGAGCCCGCAACGTTTTGATCGCCACGTACGCGCCGCCGGCGGCAAGGAGGAGGATTCCAAGAAGCACCTGCGGGCCACTCGAGGAGAGCGCGACCAAACTGAGGCCGACGCCCGCGGCGGCGTGGGCGAGCGCGAAATCCCGTCTGCCGTAAGCGCCGTGTAAGAGTGCGACCGCGAGAAACGTCGCCGCGAACGCGAGTACCGCGAGAGTCGTCGCGTCGACGCCCAGGATCGTCTCGGCAACGAACGATCCGTAGCCGTACAGAACCAACGCGAGCACCGTCCCGACGCCGATCGCGAGTTCCTGAACGTCGACCTCTTCGGTCATCGACTCGAGGTTCCGCACCTCGACCCAAAATCCTGCCGTTCCCGTCTCGGCGTGTGTTGGCCACCATAGACTGCTGCGCTCCCCCACGGTCGGTGGCGAGAGCGTGCGACTACAGCGGGCGGTATCGTCCTCGGCTCTCGCTGACCGCGCCCCGCCGGACGAGTTTCTCGAGAGCGTTCCGGACGTAGGAGGACGAGACGCCACGCTCGTCGGCGTACGCGACGATTTCGTCCTCGGTCGGCCGCTCGAGGTCCTCGATGGCTCGTTCGACGATCTCCTTCTTGCTCCCGGTTCGCGTCGCTCCCCGTGGATCCCGGTCGCCGGCCGCTTCGACCTCGTCGACGTCGAGTCCCGACGCCTCCAGATACTCGGCATCGTCGACCACGCCGTCGGCGACATCGGTCTCGAGGTCGGAAAACGACTCGAGGTTCGCGAAGGCTTCGCCCTCGCCCTGGCGGTTCGCGAGCATCGACGCCCGAACGTCGCGGGCGTGATCGGCGTCGTCCGTCTCGACGAATTTCTTGCGCTTCTCGTAGGCTCGGCGCGAGCCACAGCGAGGACACTGGGTGGTCTCCGAGCGTCCCTCGATGATCCAGAGGTTCGAACACTCGCTACAACCGACGACAGCATACATACCTTCGAGTGGGTCGGGACGACAGTTCAATCTTCGGCGACCGGACCGGACGTCACGGGTTGCGAGCAGGCGAGCAGACCCGATGAATCGGATCGGACAGCCGTCGACGCAGACCGGAACCGACCGATCGATGCCGTTCGATACCGCCCGACACCACTCGACTCGAGCCGAGATCGGTCGCCGAAGGGGAACGTTTTTCTACCGATCACATCAGCTACGGATAATGATGTCCAGTGTCGTTCCACCGACGGGAACGCTGGTGATCTACGCGTTCGCCGCCGCGTTCCTGCTGGTGTTCGTCGGCATCCCGTTTCTCGTCTGCCTGCGCTACGTTCACCTCGGAAACGAGTTGCGGATCGTCAGCCGACGGACTCGAGTGGGGTCCGGTGTGGCATTCGCCGCGTGTACCCTCGTCGTGGCCGTCTTCGCTCTCCTTCGCGTTCTCGGACCGTTTCCCGACTCGGTGTGGTTTTGGCTCGCAGCCGCCTCGTTCGTCGCCGGCGTCGGGATGCTGACGATCGCCGCGTCGAACGCGGACTGGTATCGGGCGCTCGGGATCGAGTCGGATCGAGCGGGGTTCATCCACGACGGGCCGGTTCGAGTCACGGGCGACGTTCGGCCCGTCGACGACGCGCTCGTTGGACCGTTCTCGGACGAACCCTGTCTGGCCTACGCGGCAAGCGTCCAGGAACGACGGTGGATACCCAACTCGGGAAGCTCCGACTCTACGATGGTTCCCATAGCGGTCGACTCAGACGCGACCCAGTTCTACGTGGACGACGGCAGCGGGGAACTCCTGGTCGACCCCGAAGCCGCCGACGTCCTCCCGGCGGATCCGGCGGACGTCTTCGTCCGGGACGTGACGATCGAAGTCGAGGGCGACGAGCACCCGCCCGCCCACGTCGTAGAACAGTTCGACGAACTCGAGATTGGCACGACCTCCCGGGATCGGTCGTACCGCGAAGCCCACATCCAATCCGGTGACGAAGTCACCGTCGTCGGACACTGCGAGTCGGTCGGTCACGGCTACGCGTCGAACCGCGTCGTCGCCGATGCGGGCAAGTCACCGGCGTTCGTAGTCGCCACGGGAAGCCTCGAGGACGTCCGATCGTCGGTCGACATGCTCGTCCGGTGGAACGCGATGGCCGGCAGCGGCCTAGCCGGTGTCGGCCTGTTCGCGATGATCTGGTTATAGTAGCCGCTGAAAGTCAGTGCGTACTCGACGTACAGTCGTCGGACGACCGGTGTCAAACAGTTTCAGTTGTTACTGTAGTACCGTGAGCGGCGACTCTCGGACGGAACGGTATCGGGAACAGTTTAGAGGAAGGTGATCGTAGGCCGTCTATGGAACGCGTTTCCCTCTCCGACCTCGAGTCCGCGGAGGCCGTCGACGGCGTCCATCTGGCATTGATGGCCGGCTCCGAGTCGATGAACGTCCAACACTTCGAGATCGAACCCGGCGCGGTCGTCGACGAACACAGCCACCCACACGAACAGACCGGGTTCGTCTACGAGGGCGAACTCGCGTTCGTAACCGACGGCGACGAGATCGTCTGTGGACCCGGAGACTCCTACGCGATTCCGGGCGACCAACCCCACGCCGCCGAGAATCGCGGGGACGAGACTGTTCGTGGCGTCGACATCTTCAGCCCACCACGGGAGAGCCCGAACTGGCAGGAGTAACGACTCGGCTCGAGAGATCGGATTCGAAGACGATTAGATCCGCGTTCGGTGCTCGACGAACGAGAGAGGATCTCAACCTTCCGCGAGGAAAGCACAGTAAATCCGACAGACGGCCGTCGTGACGATGACGTTAGCCGAAAAACGCCCCGCCCATTCGACCGGGATATCTGTCGTCGTCTTCCTCGTCGTCTTCCGCTTCGTCCTCGAGTTCCTCGAGTTCTTCCAGATAGGAGGCCAACTCGTTGGCGTAGATCGCGACGACGGTCCGCGTCTCCTCGTTTTGAATCGCAAACGCCTGGACGACGTAATCGGGGACGTCCAGCGAACCGTCGAGTGTCTCCGCATACGTCGCGATTTCACGGAGTTCTTCTTTCGAGTGATCGTCAAATCGATCCACGATAAAGTTCGGAACGTCGTCGTACGGAGTTGGGGGGGTAGGCATGGCTGTCCGCTCGAACGCAATATAGAAAAAGATCACTGATGGTTCTTGGTAATGCCATCAATATTTGGCATCGTTTTCGGGACGGACGGGGAGTTGTGAGACGAACCAGTGAACGAAATCCCACGCCGCGGGATCGGGGCGAACTACGTGGGCGAACCCGCTCGAGGCGTGAGCCGGTTTCTGTACTCACTTTCGCATCTCGACGTGTAGAATCCCCGCCTCCTCGAACTCCGAGCCGTATCGTTCGTACCCCAGACGCCGATAGAAGTCGGCGGCTCGGGTCTGTGAGTGTAACGTCAGCGTCCGAACGTCGAGCGACGCGGCTTCGTCCTCGATCGCTTCCATCAACGCTCGTCCGATCCCCTCGCCGCGGCGTGACTCGAGCACTGCGACTCGCTCTACTTTGCCCTTGGCGTCCCCAAGTCGACGGAATCTGGCCGCCCCGATCGGCTCCGCGCCGTCGTAGGCGACGAAGTGGGTCGCGTCGGCGTCGTACTCGTCGTACTCGAGATCCTCGTCGACGCCCTGTTCCTCGACGAATACGCGGTGGCGAACCTCGAACGCGTCCGCCCGTTTTTCCTCGTCGTCGGCGATTCGTACCTCGACCATCGACCAGCCGTTGGCGTTCCGGCGGCGAGAACGTTACGACTAACCGGGCGAGGACGTCCCACGGAGACCGCCGATTCGAGAGTCGGTGGCGAGCTAACGAGCCGTCGCTCCGATGGTCGAATCGCCCCGTCACGACTGTCACACAGTAACGAACAACTTTATATGTCGATGGAGAGTATTTCTAGCAAATGTATAGCGGAGGGAAGAAAGGACACTCGAAGGGAGACGAACGGGCGGTCTCCCCGGTTATCGCCGTCGTGTTGATGATCGCCATTACCGTGGCGGTCGTGACGGTCACCGCGACCGTCTTGCTGGGACTGACCGAGACGCCGGATCCCGCACCGGATACTGGCCTCGAGGTCAGAGAATCCGCCGACGGCGACGGTTACGAACTATCCAACTACGCGGGTGACGACCTCGATCCCGACCGGGTCCGGCTGGTCGGCAACGAAACCGAAGAGGGCTGGAGTGAGGACGCGTTGGGGTCGGGCGAACGCGTCGACCTCGAGCCGACGAATCCGGACGGCGAGATTCGGGTCGTCTGGGAGTCAGAAGACGGCGAAACCCAGCACCTGCTGGCGACGTTGACCGTCGACGAGGGAAGCGCCGGCGGTGGCGCCGACGACGATCCGGATCCCGACCCTGATCCGACTCCAGATCCGGATCCCGATCCGAACCCGGATCCGGAACCGGTAGACTGTGATAGCTACCTCGAGCCGAACGAGGACGGCATTATCGTGATCGACACCGTGATCGAATGTAACGTCGATAAGCCCTTTCCGGTCCACGTCGTAGAGGAGGGTGGCGTCATCGGTGACATCGGGAGCAGTACCACCGTTACCGAACTGATGATCGACGATGGGTTCGTCAACGGAACCGTCAACACGCACGAGGATATCAACGTCACCGACGGCTACATCGTCGGAAGCGCACACGGGACGGGCCAGGCACATCTCGAGAACGCGAAACTATACGACAATCTCGACGTTTCAAACCGAGTCGAAACGAGCGACAGTGAGATTCACGGTCGAATCGACGCAGGTGCACAAGTTACCGTCGAACGCGGGTTCACGGGCGACGTCGTCTATTCAGAACACCACCGTGTGACGTTCGTCGATGCGACTGCTGACGACGATATTATCACGAATCACGACGTCGAGATCATCGACAGCGACGTCGACGGCGACGTCGACGCCGAAGGCGGCGAGGCGACACTGGACAATGCTAACGTCACCGGCAACCTCTGGGCCCAGAGTGGAATCACGGCCAGCGACAGTGAGGTTGGTGGCAATCTCGATGCCCGCGGTGACTCAGTGACCCTAACCGACGTATCGGTCGGCGGTTTCGTCGATGGGGCGGACATGACGATCACGGATAGCGGGATCGAAGGAACGGTCTACTCGGGGTGGCACAACGTTTCACTCGATGGAACCACCGTCGAGAACGACGTCGATATGCACGGGACAGTCAACGTGACCGGCGGGACCATCGTCCATGGCGATGTCGATACCACCGAGGAAGTCAACGTCGAGTGGGGGATCGTCGAAGGCGACGTCAGCGTAGAACAAGAAATCGTCGTCGGCTCCGAGGGGACCGTCGAAGGCGACGTCGAAGTTGGAGAAGAAATCGTCATCGAGTCAGGGGTCGTCAAAGGAGACGTCGATATCACGACGAACCATGGAGAAATTCACCTCGAGGACGGAACGATCGAAGGCCACGCCTATTTCGACAACGACTGGCAACTCGAGTGTGAAGGCAACTCCGAGATCAACGGAGACGACTGCGACGAGTACGCGCCACCGTAAGCGATCGCATTCGCACGATCGAACGTACTGTTCTCTCTTCTCGCCCTGTCCACCTTCTCGTGAAGAAGGCTATTCGACGGGCTACACCGGACACGTGTATTCGAACACTGTTCCGACGAATGGGAGACGAGTCCTGGACGAAACAGAACGAAACGCGTGCGAGAAAACAGCTTGCGACAGCATCTCGAGATCGTCAAAACGCACGAGCGTTCTGATTGCTCGAGAAACGCTCTACGAGAGCTTCTCGATATCGTCAGATGCCGTTGGCATCCGATTGCGTGAAAAGTTGTCTACGACAACTTTTCAATGTTCGCGACAACTTCCTCGGCGTACTCGCTGGTTGCGAGCTTCTCGGCGTCCTCGAGCTGGCGCTCCAGGTCGTAGGTGACGTTGCCCGAGGAAATCGTCTCTTCGACGGCGTCGCGGACGAGGTCGGCGGCGTCGGACCAGCCGATGTACTCGAGCATCATGCGGCCCGAGAGGATCATGGCGGTCGGGTTGACCTTGTCCTGGCCCTCGTACTTTGGCGCGGAGCCGTGGACGGGTTCGGCGAGCAGTCGGCCGTCGCCGAAGTTGGCGCCGGGCGCGATGCCGAGGCCGCCGATCTGGGCGCCTGCGGCGTCGGACATGTAGTCACCGTTTAAGTTCATCGTGGCGATGACGTCGTAGTTGTCCGTTCGCGTAAGGAGCTGCTGGAGCATGTTGTCCGCGATGCGGTCGTTGACGACGACGGCATCGTCGGGCGCTTCGCCGTCGCGTTCCTCCCAGAGGGTGTCCTCGGTGATGACCTCGTCACCGTACTCCTCCTCGGCAACCTCATAACCCCAGTCACGGAACTGGCCCTCGGTGAACTTCATGATGTTACCCTTGTGGACGAGGGTAACGGAGTCGCGGTCGTGCTCTAAGGCGTAATCGATGGCACGGCGGACGAGGCGCTTGGTTCCGAACTCCGTGATCGGCTTGATACCGATGCCGACGGGTCCGTCGTGGATGACGTCGTCCTCACCCATCTCCTCCTCGACGAACTCCTTGACCTGCTCGACTTCGTCGGTACCGGCTTCCCACTCGATGCCGGCGTAGACGTCCTCCGTGTTCTCACGGAAGGTGACCATGTCCATCTTCTCCGGCTCGGAGACCGGCGACGGAACGCCCTCTAAGTGGTAGGTCGGTCGAACGTTGGCATAGAGGTCGAGCAGTTTTCGCAGGCCGACGTTCAGCGACCGGAAACCGGCGCCGACGGGCGTCGTCAGCGGACCCTTGATCGCGACGCGGTGTTCTTTGATCGCCTCGACGGTCTCGTCGGGGAGGTTCTCGTCGTACTTCTCGCGAGCGGACTCGCCGGCGTAGACGCGCATCCAGTTGATCTCGCGGCCGGTCGCGTCCGCGGCGGCGTCGAGTACCTTCTGTGCGGCCGGGCCGACGTCACTTCCGACGCCGTCGCCGTAAATGATCGGGATAATCGGGTTGTCAGGTACCTCGAGTTCGCCCTCGGTACCCTCTTTCAGCGTGATCTTCTCTCCCCCTTCGGGGACCTCGATCTTCTCGTAACTCATCTCGTGTGTACGGTGCTCCGATGGGGGTAAAAGACCTACCATTTCCGTCGAGGAGGGGGCGTCGGTGTCCACGAAACGGACCGTTTCTTGCCACAGATTGTGTGACAATTGGGTAACTCAGTTCGTCACATCCGAAAAACGATAATCCATAATGATCGATCTATCGGTAAACAATCGAGTCGCGTTCACGACCGGACGATCGCCCGAGAATCCGGTCCGTCGAGAGCCGATTGCCCGCTACTCGCCATCGGAGTGGTCGATCTCGAGTTCCGCTCCGTCGTCGGGGACGAACGCGTCTTCGAAAACCGACCGGGCCTCCGCGACGTGATCGGCGACGTTCCCGGCGTACCGAGAGGAGACGTGGGTGAGCGCGAGCCGTTTCGCGTTCGCCCGGCTGGCGATTTCGGCGGCCTGTCGCGCCGTCGAGTGTGCCGTCTTCGTGGCGCGGTCGGCACGATCTTCGGTGAACGTCGCGTCGTGAACGAGCAAGTCTGGCGCCTCTGCGACCTCGATCGTCGCCGTCGTCGGCCGCGTATCACCGGTGTAGACGACCGTTCGTCCAGAACGAGGTTCGCCGACGACCTGCTCGGGTTCGACGACCGTCCCGTCCTCGAGTTCGACCGGCTGTCCCTCGTGGAGCTGTGAGAACTTCGGGCCGACCGGAACGCCGAGTTCCTCCGCACGCTCCCGGTCGAACCGGCCCTTTCGTTCGTCTTCGACGAGCGCGTAACCGACCGAACGGGCGTCGTGGTCGGTCCCGAACGCTCGAACCTCGTACTCGTCGGCGCGATAGGCGACGTCGCCGTCACCGACCTCGGCGATCCGGACCGGAAACGAAGGACGGTTGTCGAGTGCGTAGACGAGCGACTCGAGTTTCCGGCGCGTTCCGCGAGGAGTGTGGATGACGAGTGGATCCTCCCGGTCGTTGAAATCCATCGTCTGGAGCAATCCGGGAATCCCGAGAACGTGATCGCCGTGGAGGTGCGTGACGAACAACTGGGAGATCGAAAACCCCGTCCCGAACCGCATCATCTGGCGTTGGGTCCCCTCGCCGGCGTCGAATAACAACTGCTCCCCTTCGCGGGCGACGAAGATCGCGCTCGGATTCCGCTCGGTCGTCGGAATCGCGCCGGCCGTTCCCAGAAACGTTACGCGCAGAGACATGCGTTGATCCTCCGGGAGCCGCGATTAAACTCGCTTCGGATCGTTCGTAAACGGTTCGAACGAGCTAGCGGCGCTAAGAAGTGGTCGTCACGGCCGGTCGCCGGCGGCGATCGTGACCGGTGAGTCATCCCGAATTATCCGACCGATACTCGAGCGAAGCGTCGAGAACGATCCGAATCCTGCGAACGGAGGGCGCGTTTTACGTCGCTCCAGTCCCTATCAGGAGACGAACGGTACACCCCCACCCCCAAATGAGTTCGAGATCGACGTTCGGAACGGTAAAACGCATCGGTGCGATCCTGATCGCGATCGCCATCGTTCTCGCGGCAGGGATCGTCGTCGGACAGGCGCCGGCGATCTTCGGCGTCGACCAGGATCCCGAGGCGTCGATCGAGTTCGAAGATCAACAGGGCGACGGGACGAACGTGACGATCGACGAAGTCACGCTCTCGGACGGCGGCTTCGTCGTGATCACCGATGGGAGCACCGATCCGATCGTCGTCTCGGAGTACCTTGGGAGTGGCACCCACGAGAACGTCACCGTCGAACTCGAAGAGGACGACGAGCCGGAACTGTTCGGCCAGCTCACCGCGACGGTCCACCAAGACACCACCGGCGACGAGACGTACGCCTACGACGAGACGGATGGCGAAGAGGATCGACCGTATCTCGCAGACGGCTTCCCGGTCAGCGATACCGCCACGGTCACGACGACCGACGACGACGCCCTCACCGACTCGTTCGTGGTCGAATCCCTCGAGATACCCGCCGAAGCCACGACGAACGAAACGATCGACATCGTCGCCGAAGTTCGCAATCCGACGGAGTTCGACACCCAACAGTCCGTCGACTTCCGCGTCGACGGCACGGTCCTCGAACAACAGGCGCTCGAACTGGCCGGCGGCGAGACCCGCGAGGTGATCTTCTCGATCAACACGACCGGATCGCCACCCGGCGAACAGACGTTCGGCGTCTACACCGACGGGGACGGCGCGATCGAAACGATCACGCTCGAGTTCCACACCGATCCTGGAATCGACGTCGTCGACGCAAGCGACGAAAACGTCACGACCAACGTGGCTATCCCCACCGAGGGCTTCGTCGCCGTCGAGGACAACGAGTCCGTACTCGGAACGAGCGACGAACTCGACCCCGGCGAACACGCGAACGTAACGATCGAACTCGAGGAGTCGGTCGACGAGGACGAGGAACTGAACGCCACGCTGTACGAGGGAGATCCCGAAGAACCCGACGACGCAGAGGCGATCGAACACGACAACGAGACCGTCGAAGTCACGTTTACGATCGCGGACGTGACGATGGGATCTGACGACGAGAGTGACGGTGACGAAGCCGACGATCCCGAAGCTGACGAGGAAAACGACGAAAACAGCTGAGACGGGTTGCTGTACCGATTTGCCGACACGACCGCCGGCCAGATCGCTGTTGTGCCGGAACTGACGGACGACAAACCGTATGAGACGGACCGACGAATCGGTGGCTACCCGAACCGTAGACGTCCGACGGTCCCGACGGATCGACCGATTCTTACCCGTGCCTTCCCTACCGGAACCCGATGGACGCGCCGCTGTGGACCGATACCCACGCCCCCGAGCTGGCCGAGTTGCCACAGGACGACGCTCGCGAGTACCTAGAGCGAGCCGTCGAGGAGCCGATCAATCTCCTCCTGTACGGTCCCCCAGGGAGCGGGAAGACGGCCGCAGCACGCGCACTCGCTCGAGCGGCACACACCGATCCGGACAACGACTTGATCGAGATCAACGTCGCCGACTTCTTCGGTCGAACCAAAACCGAGATCAAGAACGATCCCCGCTTCGCACAGTTTCTCGTCGGTCGATCGGCCCTCTCGAAGCGGGACATGATCAACCGCGTGCTAAAAGAGTCCGCGAGCTACGCCGCCGTCTCCGGCGAGTACAAGACGATCCTCCTCGACAACGCAGAGGACGTCCGCGAGGACTTCCAGCAGGCGCTCCGACGGATCATGGAACAACACCACCGGACGACCCAGTTTATCGTCGCCACCCGTCAGCCGACCAAACTGATCCCGCCGATCCGCTCGCGTTGTTTCCCCGTCTCGTTTCGCTCCCCCACCACCGCCGAAACCGTCGACGTCCTCACCCGTATCGTCGAAACCGAGGGCGTCGACTACGACGAGGACGGCCTCGAGTTCGTCGCCGGCTACGCTAGCGGAAACCTTCGTGAGGCGATTCTCGCGGCCCAGACGACCGTCGAATCCGAGGGCGAACTCACGATGACGGCGGCCTACGAGACCATCGGCGAGGTCGGCCTCGACGACGAAATCGGGTCGATGCTCGAGGCCGCCGAAGCCGGCGAGTTCACCGACGCCCGCAAAACCCTCGACGACCTCCTCGTCGACGAAGGGTTAGACGGCGAGGAGGTCGTCGAATCGATCCTCGGCGTCGCCCGCAAGCGCTACCAGGGGCGAAAACTCGCCCGCATTCACCGACTGGCCGCCGACGTCGAATTCGAGATGCACGAAGGCACGAGCGACCGGATCCACGTCGCACACCTGCTCGCCGAACTCGGGCGAGACGCGTAGACGGATCGGTCACCCGTACCGACCGATCGCTCGAATCGATACCGTCCTCGTCAGCACCACAACGTTTTGGGATCCGTTCGTGGTCCGTCACCTATGTCCGTCGTCGGCCTCCGAAGAACCACCGTCGCGGTCTGGTTCGTCGTCGCCACTGGTCTACTGATTCTAATCCTCTTCACCGTCGGCGTTCGAGAGACGGGCGCGGCGATCGTGGCCACGAACCGAACCGTCCTCGTCGCGATGTTCGCCATCGTCGTACTCTGGGCCGGCGCGTGGTCACGAACGCTCTCGATCGTGTTGTCGATTCTCGACGTCGAACACGGACCGATCGACGTCGTTCTCCTGTTTGGAGACGTCCTGTTCGCGAACAGTGTCGCTCCGTCGACGTACCTCGGCGGTGAACCACTGGCGGCGTACCTGCTAACTCGCCACACCGGAACCGACTACGAAACGAGTTTCGCGACGGTCTCGAGCGTCGACCTGCTCAACTACGCACCGATGGTACCACTCGCCGGAATCGGTCTCCTGTACGTCACGGCGACGGCTACGCTCGGCCGACGCTTCGAACTGGCACTCACCGCCGTCTGTACCGCGTTCGGTGTGCTCGTCGTCGGGGTCGTCTACGGCTGGGGGCACCGAAGGCGGATCGTCGACGGCGTCGCAGTAACCGTCGGCCGTATCTCGGTCGGAACAGCTGCGATCACCCCCGGCGTTCGCGCAGTCTCGACGAGAAGGCTCGAGCGTCGCCTCGGACTGTTCGTCGACGAGATCGAGCACGTAAGCACCGACCGCCGCAATCTGAAACGCGGGCTCGCGTATTCGACAGCCGGCTGGCTGTTGCTCTCGGTTGCACTTTGGCTCGCCATCTACGCCGTCGGATACACCGTTCCACCCGAAATCGTTCTGTTCGTCGTTCCTCTGGGTGCGATAACGAACATCCTCCCCCTCCCCGGAGGGTTGGGAAGCGTCGAGTCCGTGTTTATCGTCCTGCTGGTCGCGACGGCAGCCGTTCCCGCCCCGGAGGCGACGGCCGCGACACTTCTCTACCGAGCCGCGACCTACTGGCTTCCCCTCCTGTTCGGCGTCGGAACGGTCACCGTACTACAGCCGATCAGGCGGACGACGAGAACGTAGTCGTCACGTGTTAGTTCAACGAGTGGATAACGCAACTCGACGTCGAAGACGAATATGGCCGTCTATCCACGCTGTTCGAGGCGATCGACGGTAACGAAGTCCACATCGACGCCGCGTACGACCACTACACCAAAGCCTTGCAGTTCGCCCTCGATGGATACGTCGAGTGCGTGCCCGAGGCCGATCCTGACCAAGGAAAGTTCGAGAAGTACATCGGTATGTTATAGTAACAACTGCAACAACCTACACACAGATTGCCGTTACGTCTGGCGATCAGATGTGCAATGACGTGCAGTGGCTACTATAGAAGGCCAAGCGACATCGGAGCATCCGGCTAACACCGAGCAGTTCTACCGAGCGATCGACAACCTCGAAGAGCGACGATAATGGTCGAATTCCCCACCCGAGAAAAGATTCGGTTACTCCGTACTGAACGATCCCTGGAGCAGGGAACCAACTACTGGAATCGAAGTCGGATTTAGGAGTTGACCACCGACTCCCGGCCAGGTCACTTCGTCGTGTCACTACGCTTGTTCAGTCGCAGCCTCGCCGTACATCGCAAACCCTTCGGGTTTGCTCGGCCCCGACGATTTATGCGCCTACCTGCAAACGAACCTCTATGGGCGGAATCGAGCTACGGAACCGAACACTCGTCGTCGAACGAGAACCGAATCAGCTCGACGAGTTGGCAATTGAGTTCTCCAAGATTCTCGGTCACTTTGACATCGAGCACGTCTACATTGCGGGATACGTCTCCATCCTCGCTGGTCGGGCACGCTCTACCGAAGACGTCGACGTCCTCATCGAACATATCGACGAGGAGACCGCAGACGAACTCGCCGACATGCTGGACGAAGAGGAGTTCTGGGGACCGGCAATGCCACTTACGTCGATGTACGAGATGCTCAATAACGGGGATAACATCTGGGTCGCGCCAACGGATCAGGTCACGCCACACCTCGAAGTCAAGTTCGCGCGCGACGGGTTCGACCGCGCGTCCCTCGAAAACGCTATCACGGCCCGAATCGATGGCAAGACAATTCCAATAGGCCCCTTAGAACTCCAGATCGCGTACAAACTCTACCTCGGTGCGCAAAAAGACGTCGAGGATGCAGTCCACCTCTACGCGCTCTTTGAGGAAAGTCTTAGTGTGCCCCGCCTCGAAGAGTGGGTAGCGCGACTCGACGTCGAAGCCGAATATGACCGACTCAAACGCTCGTGAGGAGCTGGATGCGAAGCACGAACGCAACCGTGAGCAGCGCATCGCGGGTATCAAGCGCTGGGTCGAATACATCAAGTCCGAATCCCCCGAGACGTGGGGACCACAGCAGAACGTGGTCGTCAACGACCAACTCGATGCAACCCAAAGCGTCCAGCCGTCGGCTTCTCACCAGCAACACGTAAAAGACGTAGCGGCGGAGATCCTCGAAGTGAACGACGAGTCTGACCCCGATTCGACGTAAACAAGGTCCTCGCAGAGGATTCCTCTCAAGAACCATAGATAGCGTCTCGAAATAGGAGGTGTTGCCAAGACGTAATCGTCACTGGGTTTAGGGGACGTGTGAGACCCAAGGGCCGAATTTGAACCGGAGGAACTTCGCTTCGCTCGTCCCAGAGTTCAGTTCAGGGTTCAGTTCAAATCGACCGAATAGTTGCCGTCGCTTACGGATCTGTTCGTCGCAGGAAGCCAAGGGCCGGATTTGAACCGGCGGTGGGCTGCTCTGCAGGCAGCTGCGTTCGGCCGGACTCTGCCACCTTGGCGCATCCGAGAATTGGCGAGTTGCGCGCATAACGGTTACGGTCCCCGGTGGTGATCGAGACGTCGGCGCTCGGATTCTCCGTCCTCGAACTCGAGCCGACGTCGAACTCCCGGAACAGTTCGGATCCCGAGTGCTTGGGGTAACAAAACTCGGATCGCTCCGCCAACCGTCGCGACAGCGGGCTCTCGAGAGATCAGTACAGCTCGCCGAGGACGTCGTCTCGGTCGCGATCCATGAACACCGCGGCCGCAATCGTGACGTCGTCCCCGGATCCCGCCGAAGACGCCGAAAGGACGAGTTCCAATCCGTCGGTATCAGTCATCGTCGACGACGTTCCACCCTTTCTGAGATGTCGTCCCTCGATCTGATTGGATGCGGCGCCACCCCCATAGACGCCTATCGTACTCCCCTCCCCAGAACTGGAGGAGTTCGAGATCGTCCAGACGCCGTTGTTCCAGTCGTATCTGGACGAAGCCGTCGGCTCGACCAACACGATACCGTCGGCACCTCGTTCGTGGTGTCCGTTCAACTCCTCGTCCTCGAGCGTATACCAGTAATCCCCGTCGCCAACACCATCCGCATCGAATCGGAGAGTAAGCGGGTTGTTCTCCCCGTTCTCGTCGTCCCTGTATCTGACCTCGAGCCGAACGTTCGTCGCGAAGTTCATCGGATACGGCAATTCGAATCTGAGCTCGGCGTCGTCGGTGTAATACGTCCGATCGAAGTCGACGAACGTTTCGAAGCGCTGGCCCTCACGCGGAGGATACCAGACGAAGTTCGTCGGGTCCTCCTCCGGTGCATTCCGGACGATACGATCCTCCCTGATCGATCGCGTCCGCGCGATGATATGGTTCCACGAACCAGTGCCCTCCTCGATCCGCCAGGCACCGTTCTCCGTGGCGTGAAAGTCCCACATCTGACCCGTCCAGATGTTCCGGGAGCCGTTCTCGGTGTGCCAGACGACGTCCGTTCCGTCGATGGGATTGTCGTCGTCGTCCTCTCTGAATATTTCCGGCTGAACGTCGATGTCGAATCGGTTCTGATTCGCTGCCGAGTTGCCGAGGATCTCGACGAAGCGCCGACAGTGTCTGGCCGTCCCACCCCGAAAGCTATTGCTGTTGATGTACGCGAACTCCTCTTCGTCCGAACCACCATTGGTCGACTCGATTCGAATCGCGGTATCGAACCGGGAAATCGCGTGTCCGATGACCTCGAAGAACTCGATCCTCGCTCGGTTGGTCGCGTCGTCGGACAGCGTTTCGTCGGGATCGTACGTGTCGCTGTCCGCGTAGAAGTGAAAACACGTCCCCTCCGGGTCGTAGTAGTCGCCGCCGATCGTCCGACCACCGACGATACGGTTCGCCCGCGTCCCCGAAAAGCCACCGGTTACGTTGGCGTTGATATTCCAGACGTTCGACGTAAACGTATCCTCGATGGCGATCCGCGGTTCGAGAACGGTCGACCCTTCGGAGACGTACACGCAGTCTTCGTCCTCGTGGACGACGTTGGTTGCACCGTTGAAATCGAGGGTAACGTTCTCCAACACGTAGAGATCAGTGAAACTGTAAACCTCGTCCCCGTACAGTTTCACCATTCCACCAATTTCCTCGTACGCCTCACCGTCCTCGTCCTCTTCCCACTCTTTGGCCGCTTCGTAGACGTCGTCGATCGCCGACTGGACGTCACCGGGCGACGCGTAGACGACACCGTTTGACTTCTCGGCACGAACCGACTCGAGGTAGTTCGTCCCGGGTACCGAGTCGGCCGACGTCCCACCGCCAAGCGGCCGCCACGTCTCGGCCAGGTCGTCCCACTGGAAGACGGCGTTCGTATCCGTCGCGTGGTACTTCGCCCCGTCGAACGGCCCCTGATCGGGACGCGCTTCGAGCGGGCCATCCTCGAGAACTTTAGACTGGAGCCGTTTCCACCCTTCCTCGTCCAGAACGCTCCCCCAGCGGTCTTCGAACGCCGACGGATCGTCCGCATCGCTCAACACCGGCAGACCAGCCCACTCCGTGCGTGGCGGGTCCGGATACGGATCGCTCACTGACAGTCACCCCCAACAATCGACGACTCTCCCTCACGAACTCCACCGGAACGACTCGCTCGAGAACACCGCTCATCAAAACTGGTCGATACGTCGTCCGAAACGGCAAGACCGTTACCGGCTCTGATCGATAACGAAGTCGTTTCCCAGACGTCCGTCGACTGACCCGTCGTCACCGCGAGTTCGGTCGTCGTCACCACATCGTGCGTTAATTCCATGTCGACGATGTCTGATCGAACTGTAATAACACCTGTTATTCTTGCTGACGGATACGAACGAAATATTAGGAGAGAGTGTATCGAAACATCCACCGGAAGGGAGACTCGAGGCTCACGATCACCGAAAACCTCACACCACACCCGCGACACACCCCGCCGCAATGTAAACTACCCCACCAGCCACAGCTCT
>NZ_JBGFCC010000013.1:0-126467 GCF_041205745.1 Natrarchaeobius versutus
ACAGCTCGTCCTCGCCCGAAGAATTATCATGGCAAACGTGGTCTGTTCAGCCAGCAGAATTTCCATAGGTGAGCGATAATCACGTTCGCAAATCGAGCCGAAGCTCGTGGGACATTCGCGCTGTGTATTCAGCACGCCACTTTTGTCAAATACTGGGGAGTTTGGCGCCCCCTCTCAACTGGATTCGAAGCGGTAACTTGCCCGTAGAACACGTATTCACACGGTCTGGTGAGATCGGCGAACGGTCTTCGAGAAGATGACAGAAACTCGAGTTGTCCCGGAACGTGACCGATCTGTTACTATCTATGAGACGTCTCGAAACCAGCACTCCGCGGTCCGGTCGCCGACGCGCTCGACTCACTCCGTCTCGGCGAGGTCGGCGACCGCCGACTGCAGGTCGGCGACCTGCGTCGCGATTTCGTCGTTCGCCGTGGCGATCCGGTCGGCCTCGGTGGCGACCTCGTTCGCGAGTTCCGTCGCCCGCTCGGCCTGGGAGGCGATCTCCTCGGCGCTTGCGGCCTGTTCGTCGGTCGCAGTCGCGACCTCGCCGATGCCGGTCGATGCATCCGCGATCGCATCGGCCACGTCGACGAAGGCGTCGACCGCGCGTTCGACGAGTTCGTTCCCGTTTTCGATCCGATCGACCATCTCCGAGAGATTCTCCACGGTTTCGTCGGTTTCGTTCTGGACGTCGTCGACGACGCGTTCGATCTCGTTTGCGTGTTCCTGGGTCTCTTCGGCTAGCGTCTTCACCTCGTTCGCGACGACCGAGAACCCTTTCCCCTTCTCGTTCGCTCGAGCGGCCTCGATAGAGGCATTGAGTGCGAGGATGTTCGTCTGATCCGCGACGTCGTTTATCACCTCGACGATCTCGTCGATCTCGTTTACCCGCTCTTGCAATCGGTCGACGTCATCCGCGACCGACTCTGCGGATCCGGTCACGTCGTCGATCACCCGTTTGGCGTCTTCGGCCGACGATTTTCCCTCTTCGGAGAGCGCTTCCGCACGGGAACTGGTCGTTTCCACCTCGTCCGCGGTCGCGGCGATCTCCTCGACCGCCGAGTTCATTCTCGTCACCCCGTCGAGGACGTGTTCCATGGTCGCCGCCTGCTGGTCTGCCCGGTCGGTGACGGACGTCGACATCTCCGCGACCTCGGTCGTCGATTCGTCGACCTCGGCGACGGTCGCATCGACCTCCCCTGTCACGTCCCGGAGGTTTCGTTCGCGCTCCAACCGACCGAACGCCGCCTCGAGATTCGCCGCCAGAATCTTCGCGAGATCGTCTTTGAACAGCACCCGGTCGAACGAGCCGATCTCGAGCAATCCGTACTCGCCGATCGGCAGGAGGATGTGCGAGGTCAACGGTCGGTCGACCGGCAGGTCGGCCGGATCGATGTCCTCCCGAACGTTCGTCTCGACCGCCGATTGCTGGCTGACGAACCGCTCCCATTGAACGTCGCCGGGTCCGGCGGTGATCGACGTGGGATCTCGGACGGTCGTGTTCGCTTCGACCGCGTCCGAACACGAGTGTAATCGGAGTCGGTCCGCGGATTCGTCCGGGACCCACACGGTGCAGTACTCCTGTTCGATCACCGTCGTCGACGTTCGTACGGCGATCTCGCCGATCTCGTCGATCGACTGGACGGACAAGAGATCGTGAGTCGCCTCGTGGACCCCGACCAGTTTGTCCGTGTGGAGCCTGTTCGTGATGTCCTCCGCGATGCCGATCGTCGCGTCCTGGTCGGTTATCTCGGTCTCGAACGGAGACTTGACCGTTCGGAGAACGCGCTCAGCCCCGTCGGCGGTCGTGATCCGCTCCTGGGGAATTTCCTTTTTCCGACCGGTGTCCATCACCTCGAGGTCGTCCGCCCGAAACTGTTCTTCCTCGAGGTCCGCCTCCTCGCCGGCGCGAGTGTTAGAAAGCACCTGATCGTAGTCCGTCGTTCCGCGGATCTCCTCGGACGAGAGGTCGTACGCCTCGCGGGCCTGTTTCTCGTTGACGAGTACGTACTCTCCGTCCCTGTTTTTGACCCATATCCAGTGTTGGACCGCCTCGAGGATCTGTTGGATCTCCTCGTAGCTAAACGTGTACTCCCTCGGATGCGTCGTATGCGTGGATAGCACGTCGGACGGTTCGTCTGCCGGCTCGTCGTCGTGGATCGGTTCGCGTCGTTCGTTGCTCATCTGTCTGGGATTGTTCGCTTCTGTTCGTTCGCTCGTATCGTCCGGCGTACGGACCGTACTGAGTCGGTGTTTCCCTGGCGAGACCGCGACGGAAACGAAGAAACGACGGCGTCGGCTTGGCTCGTGGTTTCGTCGGGCGTATCCCACCCGCGGGACCGTTCGACACATTCTCCTGCGGCCATTGTCACATATTAACAATGTCAGTACTGTCTACTAATGCGTTTGGGCCTTCTCGAGTCCAAATGGAACACTCGTAGACAGTTCCGAACGAACGAGGGCAGAAGGGCCTAGTCCTCGCTCTCGTACGGTTCGCCGACCGAGGATGGCATCCGCGTCTTGCCCCACGCCGTGAGCACGACGATGACGGCGACGTACGGCAGGAGGTTGACCAGTCGCGCGGAGACCTCGATCCCGACCGTTTGAAACTGCACGTTCAGCATGTCGAGCCCGCCAAACAGCAGCGCCGCAGCGGCGGCACCGATCGGGTTGTAGTTGCCGAACAGGTAAGCGACGATGCCGATCCAGCCGCGTCCGTCGACCATCGTCTCGCCGGTGCCGACGAAGTTGCCGGCGTGGGCGAGCAACACCGCGCCGCCGAGGCCGGCCATCGCACCGGAGAAGATCACGGTCGCGTACCGGACCCGGTTGACGTCGACGCCCGCGGTATCCAGCGCCTCGGGGTTCTCCCCGGCGGCCTGAATCCAGTAGCCGTACTTCGTCCGGTAGAGGAACACCCACGACGCCAGGACGACGATCACCGTCAGCACGACCAGCGGCGACTGCCCGAACGCCAGCGAGTTGATACTCTCGAGGCCCGGACTCGAGCGACTCCCCCAGATGATCGCCGCGGTAAAGGGGGCGAAGCCGAGTCCGAGGAACCAGACCGCGAGGCCCGCGACGATCTGATCCGCCTTGAAGTGGATCAGGAGGACGGCGAAAAACACCGTCAGAATCGCCGAGATCAGGACTGCGATCGCGATCGCGAGCCAGACGTCGAGCTGGCTCGGCGAGGTTCCGCCGAGGAGGTACATCGTCGCCGCGGCGCTGAACGCCCCGAAGATCATGAATCCCTCGAGGCCGATGTTGAACACGCCGCTTTTCTCGGCGTAGAGACCACCGATCGCGGCGAGTGCGATCGGCGTCGCCATCTCGAGCGATCGCGTCAGGAAGCCGACCGTGAGCAGTCGCTCGAGTGCGATGTCGAAGACGAACGTGAACACTGCGGCGGCGATGAGCAACGCGACGACCGTCGCGCCGGCGAGTTGAACGCGTTCTCGTCCGGCGTAGTCGGCGACGCTCATCGCGACTCACCTCCGAGCCCGGTTCGCCGGGCGATCATCCGGAACAGTTCGGGAACGGCGACGAACAGGACGACCAGGCCGACGATGCCGTCGATCAACTGGACGGGAACGTCGCTGTTGATCTGGATGTGCGAACTCGAGGACTCGAGGCCGCCGAACAGCAGGCCTGCCGGGATAACCCCGAGGGGGTTGTTCGCGGCGAGCAGGCTGACGGCGATGGCGTCGAAGCCGTAGTTGCCGATACCGGACGGGTCGGTGAAGTAGCCCTGAATCATGATCGCGAAGATCGCACCGCCGAGTCCGGCGACCATTCCGGAGAACGTCATCGTCGAGACGATCATCCGTTTGGCGTCGACGCCGGAGTACGTCGCGGCCGACTCCTGGAAGCCGCTGGTCACCATGTCGTAGCCGAAGCTGGTCCGAGTCATGATGGCGGCGACGAGGACGACGACGCCGACCGTCACGAGGATACCGACGATCGAGAGGTTGGGATCGTCGAAGACGATCGACGGGAAGCCGACGTTTTCCGGCATTCGCTCGGTTCTGGTCGCGGTCGCCTCGGGGTCGCCGAACCGGCCCGCGACGAGCCAGCCGACGAAGCCGATGGCGATGAAGTTCAGCATGATCGTGGTGATGATCTCGTTCGCCCCGCCGTAGGCTTTCAACACGCCGGGAAGTGCGGCGTAGAGGCCGCCGGCGACGATGGCGGCGACAGTACCGATCACCATCAACACGATACCGCCGATCGTTCCGTCGGGGAGATACGGTGCGAGCGAGACGATCGAGACGACCGTCGCGAAGCCGCCCACGATGAACTGCCCCTGAACACCGATGTTGAATACGCCCGCCCGGAAGGCGATGGCGACGGCGACGCCGGCCAGCACGAACAGCGTCGAGTACCGGAACGTCCGTGCGACGGCTCGCTCGCTCCCGAACGAGCCGACGACGAGCTGGTTGGCGAACTGGATCGGATCGTATCCAGAAGCCGCGACGATGACCAGCCCGATGAACAACGCAAGCGCCGTCGAACCGATCGCGATCCCGATCCGCTCGAGAACGGTCGCATCGAGCATCTTCGCGGCAACACGGTCGAGTCTCGAACGGAGTCTGCCGGTCTCGCTACTCATGCCTGTGCCCCCGTACCGGCTTCGCTCTCTTCCGTCGACCCCTCATCCTCGAGGCTCCCGCCGGTCATCAGGAGACCGAGTTCCTCCTCGGTGACGCGTTCGGGATCGACGACGTCGACGAACTCGCCTTCGTACATGACCGCGATTTGGTCGGAGAGCTTCTGGATCTCCTCGAGTTTCGAGGAGACGACGACGATCGCGAGCCCCTCTTCGCGGAGTTCGATCAGTCGGTTATGGATGAACTCGATCGAGCCGATGTCGACGCCTCGAGTCGGATGAGCGGCGATCATGACGTCGGGGTCGTGTCCGATCTCCCGTCCGACGATGAACTTCTGTTGGTTGCCACCGGAGAGCGACGCCGCCTCGGCCTCGGCGTTGGGCGGCTGGACGTCGAACTCCTCGATGATCTCCTCGGCGTGGTCCTCGACCGCAGACCAGTCGAGGCGCCCGCCGGTCGCGTACGGTTCGACGGTCTGGTTCCCGAGCAACGCGTTCCGGACGAGCGAGTACTCCTGGACCAGCCCCTCCGTCTGGCGATCCTCGGGAATGTACGCGATCCCGGATTCGATCCGGTCGCGACGGCTTCGACCGGTGATCTCCTCGTCGGCGAGTCGGATGGCACCGTCGTCGACCGGTCTGAGGCCCGTGATCCCCTCGATCAGTTCGCTCTGGCCGTTCCCTTGAACGCCGGCAATGCCGAGAATTTCGCCCTCGCGGACGGTGAGATCGACGCCACGAACCTGTTCGCGGCCGCGATCGCCCGACATCCACAGCTCCTCGACTTCGAGTGCGGGATCGCCCGGCTCGGTTTCTCGGGAGAGTCGATCGAACAACACTTCTCTCCCGACCATCATCCGGGCGAGTTCCTGCTCGTCGGTGTCGTCGGCTCGAACTGTCCCGATCGCCTCTCCGTCCCGAAGGACGGTGATATCGTCGGCGATTCCCAGGGCTTCGTCGAGCTTGTGTGAGATGAAAATCAGCGATCGTCCGTCCTCCCGGAGATCGTTCATCACTGCCATCAGGCTCTCGACCTCCTGGGGGGTAAGCACCGCCGTCGGTTCGTCGAGGATGAGGATCTCGGCCCCACGATAGAGGCTCTTGACGATCTCGACGCGCTGTTGAGCGCCGAGGTCGAGTTCCTCGACGCGAGTGTCGAGGAACTCATCGACGTCGAAGTCGTACCGCGAACAGATCTCTTCGACGTCATCTCTGGCGGCCGATTCGTCGACCAGCCCGTTCTCGGTCGGCTCGTGGCCGAGGACGATGTTCTGAAGCACGGTCATCGTCTCGACGAGCTGGAAGTGCTGGTGGATCATCCCGATCCCCGCCGCCATCGCGTCGCGAGGCGACTCCACCGTTCTCGGTTCGCCGTCGATCACGATCTCGCCCTCGTCCTGATCGTACAGGCCGTAGAGGACGCTCATCAGGGTGGTCTTCCCCGATCCATTCTCCCCCAGGACGGCGTGGATCGACCCCTTCTCCAGGGTGAAGTCGACGCCGTCGTTGGCGACCACGTCCCCGAATCGCTTCGTGATCCCCTCGAGTCTAACCGCTGGCGGTACGTTACTCGTCGTCATTGTCCTCCGTCGGAAGTATACTCATAAATACGAAACTGAAGACGGCGACGCCCTCAGCAGCTGGTCGGGCCGCAGGTAAGTTCGATCTCGTCGTTTTCGAACCCGTCTTTCGCGTCCTCTAGGTTCTGCTCGACCGCGTCGGGGAGTTCGCCTTCGAAGGCCTGTCCGACGACGAAGTCGATACTCCCCTGGGCGATGCTCAGGTTCTGTTCACCGACGACGCTGTCGAAGTCGTCGTTGACGACGGCCTCCGAAACGTCGTACGTCGCCTCGTTGAGCGCCTTGACCGCGGAGCCGAGGATGACGTCCTGATACTGGTCTTCGGTGACCGACTGGTCGACGTCGACCCCGAGCGCGAACCGGTCGTTGTCCTGTGCCGCCGAGAACGCACCCGCACCCGCGGCCGACGCCGCGTGCCAGACGATGTCCGCACCGTCGTCGATTTGGGATTCGGCGACGTCGCTCGCCGCACCGGTGTCGGAGAAGCTCCCACCGTAGCCGGTCAGGACCTCTGCGTCGTCGTTGACCCACTCGACTCCCTCGATGTAGGACTGCTCGAAGGCGTTGATCAGCGGAATGTCCTCGCCGCCGACGAAGCCGACGATCGACTCGTCGGGGTCGGTCTCGCTGTCATCGTGTGCGAACTCCTCTTGGGTCATCACGCCCGCGACGACGCCCGCGAGGAACGACATCTCGTTGTTCATCTCGATCCAGCCCGAGACGTTGTCCGCGCCGTCGATCACGTTGTTGATCAGCATCCAGTTCTGGTCCGGATACTGTTCGGCGTTGGTGTGAAGCGGATCCGTGTGGTTGTCACCGACGCAGACGATGAGATCGTACCCACTCTGGGCCGCGTCGGCCTGGATCGACTCGTACTGGGCCTCCTCGGTCTCCTCGATCGTCGTATACTCGAGATCGAAGTCGTTCGACGCCTCCTCGAGACCCTCGACGGCGTTGTCGTTGAACGCGTTGTCGTCGAAGCCGGCCGGACTCGAGATGATCGCGACGTTCGTTCCGGCGTCCCCGCCGTTGCCGTTCCCGTTTCCGTCTCCGGTACCGTTGCCGTTCCCGGAGCCGTTGCCGTTACCCTCGTCGCCGATACAGCCGGCGACCGTCGTTCCTGCGATGACCGTAATGCCGGACGCGAGCACCGTCCGTCGGTTCATGCTCGTCCGTTCCCCACGCGACGACGTCGCACCCTTGCGGTCTGGTGTCATTACGTTCTCATCCGACGTTCTCGCTCACCATAAATTTACTCATATTATTGCAATCGTTTCCACTACACTATTTGATTCTGTCAGCTTTGGGTGCCGATTATGGACTTCCGAACTGCGTGAAAAATCGACTCTTATTCCGTCTGCATCGACATTTCTATTTGATCGATTTCTTCGCCCCACTATCTCTCAAGTAAATCGATGTTCTCGAATTTTTATTTATGGGCTATCCACATACTACTTCACATATGTGATTGAAATCCGTAATGTGTACCGAAAGAACGTATTCCGTACGATGGTCGAGTATACAAGAACCTAGTATATATAAGAAACATTTCATATTGTGTCATCGAACGACGATCACACGTCGAGAAGCCATCAGTGCACTACATAGCTGGTCTATGCGTGCTAACAGTATTTCAGAACGGCGTTTCCTCCTTCAAATATGAGCAAATTCGTATATGTGCTTTATCTGTTTTGTATTCTTTCCTTCGTCCCAACATTTTCGTCCGGTGACGTTCCGAAAGCGGCGTCCTCCATCCCCAAACTGTGCTAGTCTTGTCACGATGATCGGCAACGCCGTTCGAACGGAGGAAACGAGGAAACCGCACCGAGTCATTACGACCATACGAATGTAAACAAAACACTACTGACTCCCCGGACTCCCGTCGATACTCCGTGGCTTGGACCGGTGTTCTCGTGCGCCCCTCGAGAGGGTGTTCGAACGATTCGAACGAGTGGGGTTACGAGTGGGCGAGGTTGATCTCGACTTCGTTCGTCGCACCGAGGAGGAGTTTCGGGAGTTCGTCCGTCAGTAACTCGCCACGAAGACGATTTGCCGGGCCAGCGACGCTGATCGCCCCGACGGCAGTCCCGGATTCGTCTCTGATCGGTGCGCCGACCGCGTGGACGCCGACGACCGACTCCTCGCGGTTGAACGCGTAGCCCCGCTTTCGGATCGTCTCGAGGCGTGATCGAAGCTCCGCACGATCGGTGATCGTTCGCGTGGTGCGTTCTGGGAGGCCGTACTCGTCGAGAATGTCGGCAACTCGCCCGTCGGGGAGGTGTGCGAGAATGGCTTTCCCGGCGGCGAACTGGTGAAGCGGTGTTCGCTGTCCGATCCGTGCGTGAGTCTTCACGGAGTGGCGGCCCTCGGCGCCGTGGATGTGGACGCCCATCCCGTGTTCTTCTATCACACACCAGATTTTCTCGTCGGTCTCCGCCGCCAGTTCGTCCACCTTCGGCCTGACGACGTCGTACAGTTCGTGACCGTCGCGCCCGACCGACCCGTACTCCAGGAACCAGGTGCTGATGCGGTACTCATCGCCCGCTCGAACGAGCAGTCCGCGGGACTCGAGGGTCTTTACGTGTCGATAGACCGTACTCTTCGCAAGCCCCAGTTCGTCGGCGATCTCGGTTATCCCTGCCCCGTCCGCGTGTTTGAGCAGGTCGACGATGTCGAACGCCGTGTCGACGGTTTCGACCGGCCTGTGTGTCGAGTCGCTTGCCATGTGTTCACATTCGTCGTGTTCCGACAAAAATCTGTTCCCGCTGTTCGAACGAAAGCGGATATTCGTTCGCATCGTTCGAACGCGACTCGAGCGTCGGCTACCACCGACTGAGCGTCGGTTACTCGATGCATCCTCCGGCGGCGGAACTGGTTCCGGTGAGATCGACTCGAACAGCCGAACCGATCCGGCGGGGGCCTTACGACGTCTGGGAGTACTTCTCGACCCACTCCTGGAGCGTCAGGCCCATCGTCGCCTGCGTGATCGCGTTCGAGGACGCCGCGTTCGCGCTCTTGACGAGTTCGGCCTCGAGCGTCCGTTTCGGAACTTCACCCAGGAAGTGTGGGATCGCCCGCTGGACGGCGAGCGGACAGCCCACCTCGTGGGCCAGCGCGTACCCCGAGATGGAGTGAGGAATCTCCTCGCTGACGTACCGCGGATCTGGTTCGTCGAGCAGGTCGTCGTCGACGTGGTCAGGGTACTCGTAACACTTCCCGACGTCGTGGAGGAGACAGGCGGCGACGACCGTATCGGTATCCGGTTCGGCACCGTGGAACTCTCGCTGACGGTCGGCCGTCTCGAGTGCGATCCGGGCGACGCCGCGGACGTGTTCGACGTTGGTCACCTCGTGGATGTTCCACGCGTACGGAACGTCCTCGATCTCTCGCCACCCGCCGCGCTCGAGGGCCAGCGTCCAGGCCTCGACGACCCGCTCCCGAAGGTCGTCGTCTCGAATTTCCTCGAGTTCGGGAAGCGCGCGACGGATCTGTCGATCGAAATCGTCGGACACGGCGATCAGCGCTCGCTCCCCTCTCGAGGCGTGTCCTCGGCGTCGGCGATCGGTCCCGACGTCGACGACCCTCCCTCGACGTCGACGAGTCGCTCCCGGCCGATGAATCGGGGGCGTTCGTCGATCGCGAGGAAGTTGTCGACGTCCTCGCGGGCCTCCCTCGCTTTCCCTCGCTCCGGATCGTAGTCCCGGGACCCCTCGCTTCCGAGCGCCTCGTATAGCTTCTCGAGGTCCTCGAAGTACAGTTCGGCGATGCCGTCGAACTCCGCGTTCACGGGATCGGTGGGGAGGACGGTCGCGTACCTGACGACGCCCTCGATCTCGCGGGCGATGGGCGTGTGCTGGCTCTGCCAGTAATCGACGAACTCCTCGTGGGAGATCCCATCCTGTCGGACGAGAAACGCCGAGTGTTTGTACAGCCCGTCCGTGTCGCCGCCGACCTCGTCTTTCTGGACGATCTCCTCCCCGATGAACCGCGGACGTTCGTCGATCGCGAGGAAGTTGTCGACGTCCTCGCGGGCCTCCCTCGCTTTCCCTCGCTCCGGATCGTAGTCTCGGGAGCCGGGACTGCCGAGCGCGTCGTGAAGCGCCTCGAGGTCCTCGAAGGACAGCTCCGCAAGCCCGTCGAACTCGGCGTGCTCGGGATCGGTCGGCAACACCTGCTGGTAGCGGACGACGCCGTCGATCTCGCGGGCGATGGGCGTGTGTTGGCTCTGCCAGTAGTCGACGAACTCCTCGTGGGACAGTCCGTCCTGTCGGACCAGGAGGGCGACGTGCTTGTACATACACGGCGGTATTCCCCACAGCTCAATAAATCGTGAGGGCCGTTCTCGAGCCCGCCGCGAAACGTCCCGCTTGTCGCCGCCCACGTCAGTAGATTCCCGCTCGGCGCCCACGTCAATAGCGGCGCCCGTCGCGTATACTGTCGGATAGAAGTCAGTGAGAAGTCGGTCGCGAATTCGCGGCTGTCACCGACGGCCGCAGTAGTGCGATCGATCTTCGAATAGTTCTGTCCGACAGGATAGTTACAGCGACTCACCGCCGACGAACAGCCTGTGTCCTGCCTCCCGCTTCTCCGCGTAGCCGTTGTGGTACTCCATCAGCTGGAACAGCGTGCCGGTCGGGTTTCCCGGCGCGACGAACGCCTCGTCCCAGTCGTCGAACTCGGCGCGGTCGACGACCGAAATCCCGCGTGCCTCGAGCGCGTCGACCGTCGCCTCGAGGTCGGCCACCTCGAGCGTGACGTGGTGGGGACCCGGGCCGTTGCGCTCGAGGAAGTCGGTCAGGAACGACTTGGAGCCCTCTCGAGGCGCAATCAGTTCCAGCCGGGAGGCGTCCCCGAGGGCGTACGTCGCCCACGTAAATTCGCCGTACTCGCCGACCTCCTCGTGGATCTTCTCACAGCCCAGCGCGAACAGGAGCCCCTCGGCGTCGGCGATCGACTCGACGGCGATTCCCACGTGGTCGACGCGCGTTTCGGGCATCGCCG
The DNA here is from genome assembly GCF_041205745.1 of Natrarchaeobius versutus. Classification (NCBI taxonomy): domain Archaea; kingdom Methanobacteriati; phylum Methanobacteriota; class Halobacteria; order Halobacteriales; family Natrialbaceae; genus Natrarchaeobius; species Natrarchaeobius versutus. Next base: position 11,191 of record NZ_JBGFCC010000013.1, read on the forward strand.
GTTGGTCGGCCATGTCCTCGAGGCGGACGGCCGCCCTAATAAGTATGTGGGCCGTGTTTGCGCCTATCGTGGCCTATGCGAACACCACACACCGACAAAACGAAGTCGACGGACGATGTTGGTGAACGCGCATGACGAAACTGGTCGAGTTTCTCGTCCGTAAGGACGGCTACAGCCACGAGGAGTTCCGCGAGCGGTGGGAGGGCGACCACGCCGAGATCGCCCGCGAACTCCCGGGATTGCAACGGTACAGCACATCCGTTCCCGCGGACCCCGACGCGGCCGAGTACGACGGCGTCCTCGAGTTGGTCTTCGAGAGCCCCGCCGCGTTGAACGGTGCGTTCGAGTCCGCGGTCGGTCGGGAGGTGCAAGCCGACGCCGCGGAGTTCGTCGATCTCGGTGCCGGCCCGCGAATGATCGTCGAAGAGACGGTCCACGTCGACGCGTTCGATCACGCCGGCGACGAACGTCCTGGGGACGGATGACGACGACCGCGGAAGCGCTCGTCGAGACCTTAGCGGAACTCGACGTCGAGTACGTCTTCGGCTACCCCGGCGGACGAATCATCGAACTGCTCGAGCACCTCCCGAGGTCGGAGATCGACCTCGTTCGCCCCCGCGACGAGCGCGAGGCGAGCGTGATGGCCGAGACGTACGGGCGCCTCACCGGTCGACCGGGCGTCCTCGCCGGACAGGGGCCGTGGATCGCCAGTCTGGGTGCGATCGGACAGATGGAGGCGAAACTCGGCTCCTCACCGATGATCGCCCTCACCGAGGCCTCCGAACGCGGCGAGTACTCGACGCTCGCGCCATACCAGCAGTCCAGGGGGGATTACGGCGGCCTGAGCCTCCCCGACGTCCTCGACGGCGTCACGAAGGAGTGGTGGTTCCCGCGGACGCCGATCGAAACCCTCCGCTCGACGCAACTGGCGTTCAAACACGCGGTCGCCGGCCGTCCCGGTCCCACGGCGATCGTCCTCGACGGGAACGCGATCATCGACGACGTTCCGGCGGATCCGACGCCGCCGCTGTGGGACGCCGGCGAACAGGCCCGGACCTGGGACGGCGCACCCACCGACGGGGACGTGGCCGCGGCCGTCGAGGCGCTCGAGGCCGCCGAGCGACCAGTCATCGTCGCGGGGAACGGGGTTCACGCGAGCGCAGCGAGGGTGAGCTCGCCGGAACGGCGTTCCGACGGCGTTCACGCCGCGACGGCGTACGACGAACTCGCGGCGGTCGCCGACGCGTACGACTGCGTCGTCGTCACCTCCTACCTCGGAAAGTCCACGTATCCGGAGACGGACGAACGCGCCGCGGGCGTCGTCGGCTCGTTCGGCCACGAGGGGGCGAACCGAGTCGTCAGCGAGGCGGACGTCTTGCTCGTCGTCGGCTGCCGCCTCAACCCGATGGACACGAATTGGCAGGCGCCCGAATTCATCCGTCCCGACGAACAGACGATCGTCCACGCGGACGTCGATACGCGAAACGCCGGCTGGGTCTACCCCGCCGACGTCGGCCTGATCGGCGACGCCGCCGAGAGCCTGGCCGCGCTCGCGGAGGCCGGCGAGGCGTCGAACGACTGGGCGAGAGCGCGCGCCGCCGAAGCTGGCGACTGGTTCCACGCACCGGAGTGTGAGGACGACTCCGCGCCGATCAAACCACAACGCGTCGCAAAGGAGATCGAAGCGGTCGTCGACGAGGAGACGATCGTCACCGCCGACTCCGGGAACAACCGGTTCTGGCTCCTCTATTATCTGCAGACGCCGGCCGTTCGAACCTACTTCGGCAGCGGCGGCGTTGGCGGGATGGGCTGGGCGAACCCGGCGGCGGTGTCGGCGGCGCTCGCGACCGGGAAGGACGTGATCGCGGTCGCCGGCGACGGTGGGTTCTCGATGACGATGAACAGCGTCGAAACCGCCGTCGAGTACGGCATCGCGCCGACGTTCGTCGTCCTCAACGACACCAGCCTCGGGATGGTCCGACAGATGCAACACGACGAGGGCGAGATCGCCGGCGTCGAGTTCCACGACACGGACTTCGTCCGGATCGCGGAGGCGTTCGGGGCGGTCGGACGGCGCGTAACCGAACCCGACGACCTCGGCGGTGCGCTCGAGGAAGCGAAACGCGCCGACACCCCTCACGTCCTCGACGTGCGGATCGACCGCGAGGAGGACATGGCGGAGACGCTAGCCTCGTCGTTCTACGAGTCGGTTGGTGGGCTCCACGAGTGACGGTCTCCGTTTCCGGACTATCTTGCCCCGCACGGTCAGTTGACGCCGGGTGAACGATCACGTAGATATAGGTGCCGGGCTGTTGTACGGTCCCGTATGACAGACGAGGCGGTCCTGGTGACCGGCGGAACCGGATTCATCGGCTCCTACGTGGTTCGAGAGTTACTCGAGTACGGCCACGACGTCGTGGCGTACGATCTCTCGACGGATACGACGGTCCTCGAGAACCTCGGCGTCGCCGACGACGTGACGGTGTGCCGCGGCGACGTCTCCGAGCCGACCGACGTGATCCGGTCGGTGAGAGAGACCGGCGCGACCCGCGTGATCCACCTGGCCGCGCTGTTGACGACGACGGCCCGTGAAAATCCCCGTACGGCGGCCGAAGTGAACGTGATGGGGACGAACAACCTCTTCGAGGCCGCACGCATCCTCGACGACCAACTCGAGCGAGTTGCGTGGGCCTCATCGGCGGCGGTGTACGCCCCGCCGACGAACTACGACGCCGAGTGGGTCGACGAGGACGAACTCGTCTACCCTGACACGCTCTACGGCGCGACGAAGGAGTACAACGAACACCAGGCGCGGGTCTATTGCGAGGACTACGGGGTCGACCACGTCGCGCTCCGACCGACGGTCGCGTACGGTCCCTACCGCGAGACCGGCGGTTCGGCCTTTCTCGCGAACATTATCGAGAAGCCGGCGCTCGGCGAGCCCTACAGCGTCGAGTACGGCGACCAGGCGATCGACTGGCAACACGTCGAGGACATCGCCCAGGCGTTCCGGAAGGCGGCCTTTACCCCCGAGGAACAACTCACGCAACGCGTCTACAACGTCCGCGGCGTGCTCGCGACGGTCCGGGAAGCCGCGGAGACCGTCGAAGAAATCGTTCCCGACGCCGACATCGACGTCTCCGACGACGGCGAACTCCCGTGGACCCAGAACCTCGACATGACCGCCGCACAGGAGGATATGGGCTACGACCCCGAGTACGACCTCGAGTCCGGCTTCCGGAAGTACATTAACGTGTTACGGGAAGAGGAAGGACTCGAGCCGATCTGAGCCTGCGGATACTCGCCGATCCGGTGTCGTCGCCGTCGACCCGAATCTGGCCTCGTTCTCGCCTCCAGTCGGTGCCGGGGTGGAGGTTGGAAGATGGTGACTCGAGTGGTGTCTGTAAAGATGGTGACTCGAGTGGGGGATGGGATAGCGACCCAAGTCTCGAGCAGAACTCGCGGGGAGACTGTCGACGGTCCCACACCTTTTTATTCTGGGTCGTGTTGACGGTGGTCATGGTATCGGAAGTCACATCTGTCGCGGATCACCCGCTCGATCCGCTCGCACCGGTGGAGATCGAAGCCGGCTACGAGATACTGGCGGACGAACGGGGCGTCGGTGAGGGGAGCCTCTGTATCAAAATCGAACTGGCCGAGCCCTCGAAGGAGGCGCTCGCGGCGTACGACCAGGGCGGTGACGCCCCCGATCGACGAGCGCGGATCGTTCTCAGGGACGGCGCCGAACGCCGGACGATCGAGGCGGTCGTCTCGCTCGAGGACGAGGCAGTCGTTTCGTGGGAACGCGTCGAGGACGCACAGCCCTCGATCGCCATCGAGGAGTTTCTCGCCTGCGAGGCGGCGGTGAAGGCGAACGCAGAGTGGCAGGCGGCGGTCGAACGCCGCGGCGTCGAGAACACCGATCGGGCGATGGTCGATCCCTGGTCGGCGGGCCACGAGTTCGTCCCCGAGGACGTCGACCGATCGAAGCGGCTCGCTCACGGGCTGACGTTCCTGCGGCCGAGCGAGGAGGACGGCGACGAGGGGTACGCGAAACCGCTGACCGGCATCCACGCGTTCGTCGATCTGGATCGGATGGAGGTCCTGAACGTCGTCGACTACGGTCCACCGGACGAAGACGAGCCGCTTCCGCCGGAGTCGATGGCCTACCGGGAGGGTGACGTCGACTTCCGCGACGATCTGACCGCCTACAACGTCGACCAGCCCGACGGACCGAGCTGGCGCGTCGACGGCCACAAACTCGAGTGGCAGGGGTGGCACATGCGCGTCGGCTGGACCCAACGCGAGGGGCTGGTGCTGTACGATATCGGCTACGAGGACGACGGCGAGGTCCGTTCGATCGTCGACCGGGCCTCCTGTGCGGAGATGTCGGTTCCCTACGGCGCGGTCGACGCGAACGACCGGTTCAAGAACGCGATGGACGTCGGCGAGTACAACATCGGTCGGCTAGCGAAGTCGCTGACCAACGGCTGTGACTGCCTCGGTCACATGCACTACTGGGACGCCGTGATGAACACGGCCGACGGCGAGGCGAACGTCCTCGAGAACGCGATCTGCCTCCACGAGGAGGACAACGGCACGCTCTGGGAGCGAAGCGACTGGCGAACCGGAACCGACGAGGTTCGTCGTCGACGCCGGCTGGTCGTCTCGTTCGTCGCCGCCGTCGGCAACTACGACTACATCTTCAACTGGTACTTCTACCAGGACGCCTCGATGGAGGTCGAGGTTCGGCTGACGGGGATCGACAGCGTCTCCGCCGTCGGACCGGACGACGATCCGTCGGGCTACGCCGAACTCGTCGCGCCACAGCTCGCCGGCCCGATCCACCAGCACTTCTTCAACTTCCGACTGGATACGAACGTCGACGACGGCCCCAACTCCCTCTCCCGGGTCGAGAACCAGCCCGTACCGACGGGACCGGGCGGCCTCGAGCCGATGAGCGAGGTCGACGGCCGAACCCACAACCCCGGCGGGAACGCCTTCTACGCGAAACGAGAGACGCTCTCGAGTGAGTCCGAGGCGAAAGACCTCGTCGATCCGCTGAAGGGGCGATACTGGCAGATCGTCAACCCGACGGAGACGAACCGTCTCGGCGAGCCGACCGGCTACCGTCTCGTCCCCGGGAACAACGTCGAGGCGGCGGTCCAGCCGGACTCGAGCGTGATGGAACGCTCCGGATTCATCCGGTATCACCTGTGGGCGACGCCGTATCGCGAGGACGAACGGTATCCCGCCGGTCGGTACCCGAACCAGCACCCCGGCGGCGCGGGACTGCCGGCCTGGACCGAGGCGGATCGGAACCTCGAGGAGGAAGACCTCGTCTGTTGGTACACGCTCGGCGTCAACCACGTGACCCGGCCCGAGGACTGGCCGATCCTGCCGGTGCAGGTCTACAGCTTCAGACTCCAGCCGGTGAACTTCTTCGAGGAGAGCCCGGCGATCGACGTCCCGCCCCAGCACGCGATCGAGAACCAGGACGTGCCAGGACACGGTGACGGCGGCTGTCACGAGGGGGCCGACGCCGACGACGACTGATCGCCGGAATCGGGCGTCGCGGTCCGCGCGGTCTGATCGTCGAAACTGGGATGGTCGTCCGCTCTACTCGTCCCTGGTTCGGCCCCCCGCTCCACCCGTCCGTGGTCAGATCGACGTCACTCCGTCGTCTCAGCGGAAGACGGTTCGTCCTCGAGGATTCGATCGATCTCCTCGCCTTCGAGGAGGTCGACCAGCCGCTCGTCGCCGGCCCGATAGGCGTCGATCTCCTCGTCGGTCAGCCGGTCCTCGAGTTCGCCGTCCTCGAGGTTCGATTCGAGCGCGTCGTCGAGGTCGTCGGGATCGTAGCCGGAAACAGGCATGTGGGAGTGTACGACGTTCGTCACCTTATATCGATCACACGGTGATCCGCGGCGACGTCGGTCGCGGGTCGCCGTCCGCTGGCGGCGGTGCAATTTCTGGCAGCGGCGCGATTTCCGGCGGCGGTACGATTTAGTGGGCCGGCGCGGTACGAGGTGCCATGACGTTTCACGAGCGGGAGCTCATGGAGGGGACGCTCGGGACGCAGGCCGTCGACTGGGAGCAACGCATCGACACCCAGCGCCTGCGCGAACAGCGCAAGGCACGGGCGCTCGAGCGTCTCCGAGAGTCCGACCTCGCCGCGTTGCTCCTCGTCTCGGACCCCAACATCCGGTACGTGACCGGGCTGGCGATGACCGGCGGCAGCGGCGCGGACCACTACACCCTGCTCACCGAGGACGGCGACGTCGTCCACTGGGACACCGCAGACCACGCGAGCAACCAGCGGGCCAACTGCCCGTGGCTCGAGGACGTCCGCTACGCCTGTCCCGGGCTCGGGAACGTCCCGCGGGCCTCGGGGAGTCCGTCAGCCCGCGATTTTCTCGTCTCGACGATGGCCGAAACCGTCGGCGAGGCGGCGGCCGAATACGGCGTCGCCGACGAGAAACTGGGCGTCGACGTCGGTAATTCCAAACTCGTCGAGGCGCTCGAGGGACAGGGGCTCGAGGTCGATGTCTCGACGGCCCAGGAAGTGATGGAGGACGCCCGGAAGATCAAGACTGAGGACGAGATCGAATGCCTGCGGATGGTCGCCGCCATCTGCGAGGCGGGCTTTCAGCGCATCAAAGAGGGCGCGCGGCCGGGCAAACGGGAGAACGAGGTGTGGGGCGAGGCCGTCCGGGAACTCTGGCGCCACGGCGCGTTCGTCGGCGGCGGCTACCTCACCTCGGGGCCAAACACCTGGCCCAAACACCAGGCGAACACCACCGACCGCGCGATCCGGCCGGGCGACCTCGTCTACGCCGACTTCTACAATATCGGGTATCTGGGCTACCGATCGTGTTACTACCGCACGTTCTCGATGGGCGAGCCGACCGAGAAACAGCGCGAGGCGTACGAAACGGCCCGCGACAACCTCTACGACGTTTTAGAGCGCATCGAACCCGGCGTGACGACCGACGAGGTCGCCCAGGGCTTCCCGGATATGGGAGGCGAGCACGCCGACTACTACGACGCCGACGAACACTGGCAGCTGACCACCAACCACTGGGCTCACGGCCTGGGTCTCCAGCTGTACGAGGTGCCGCTGATCTGGCGCGGCCTCTCGCCGGACCACCCCATCGAACTCGAGGAAGGGATGACGATGGCCGTCGAGACCCAGGAGCCGGCCGGCCGCCAGGGCGTCCGAATCGAGGAGATGGTCGTCGTCCGCGAGAACGGCGTCGAAATTCTCAGCCAATGGCCCATCGAGGAGATCACCGTTATCGACTATTGAGCGGTTGTATCGATTACTGACCGCTCGAGGCGCTCGGCGAAAACGGAGTGATCGATTGGAAAACGAATCGATCGCCCACTCGAGTTCGTGGACGAGACCACCACGAAAGCCCCTGACTCGCTCGACTCCCAGGCCTCGCTGCGCGCCTCGGACTTCGTCCTGCGGTGCTTACGTCGGCCGGGTTCCTCGAGCGAGTCAGCCCCTTTCATTCCCGCCCGTATCGGCTGGTCAGGCAGGCCACCGTGGGTGGGACTGAAAGGGGCTGGCGCTCTCGGTGAGTGAGACGACGCAAGGACCGCAGCGAAGCGAGGACCACAGCGAGTCGCAACCAGCGAGAGCGCCAGGGGCTTTCGTGGTGTTGTCTCCAGCAATAACCCGAACTCGATCGGGGTATTCGACGACTAGTCGCTGGTTCGCCAACAATTATGCCGATTCCGCCCGACGTGGGGAGTATGAAACTCGGCACCGGCCTCTTTACCGCTCAGCGTAGACCGGACGACGACCGCGAGCCGGGCGAACTGTACGACGAAATTCTGACACTCACCCGCGAGATCGAACGCGCAGGGCTGGACAGCGCCTGGGTCTCCGAACACCACTTCGCCGAGGACGGCTACCTCTCGAGTACGATGCCGACGCTGGGCGCGATGGCCGCCGAGACCGACGACCTCGAGATCGGGAGTTGCGTCGCGCTCGGGCCGCTGTACGATCCGGTTCGGCTGGCAGAGGACGCCGCCACGGTCGACCTCATCGCCGACGGACGGCTCACGCTCGGGCTCGCGATCGGCTCGAACCCGCGGGAGTTCGACGTCTTCGGCGTCCCGCGCGAGGAGCGTGCCGAGCGACTCGAGGATCTGGTCCCCTTCCTCCGGGCCGCCTGGAGCGACGGCCCCCTCGAGTACGAGTCGACGTTTCACGACGTCCCCGCGGACGTCTCGATCACGCCGAAACCGGCGAACGAGCGGGTTCCCGTCTTCCTCGGGGGTGGGGCCAAGCCGGCGGTGCGGCGGGCGGCCAGGAACGCCGACGGCTGGTGTGCCCCCTCCGCGCTCTCCGTCGGAGGGGTCAGAAAGCGGGTCGAGGACATTCGACGGGTTCGCGAGGAGGCGGGGCTCGAGGACGACTTTCAGGTCTACGTCATCCGACACGGCTGGGTCGGCGACTCCCGCGAGGAGGCGTGGGAAACAATGTGCGACGGCTACGTCTACCTCCAGCGCCGCTACGCCGAGATCTTCTCCGGCGAGCCGGTCGAGGAACTCGAGGACGACCGCAAACGCGAGTTGAAAGCACAGGCAGTCTTCGGCACGCCAGACCAGGTCGCGGACGAACTCGAGGCCTACCGCGACGCCGTCGGCGACGACGTCCACGTCATCCTCCGGACGTACTACCCGGGAGTCGGCACCGACGCGATGGTCGACTGCATCCACCGCCTCGGCGACGAGGTTGCGCCTGCACTTCGGTAGTCATCCGACCTTGAACTCCGGTGATCGGCCGATCTCGCTCCGGTAATCAACCAGTCTTGTAGACGCCGCGTGCGTCGGCGATCAGCGTGTCGTCTTCCGCGGCGAACACGTCGACGTCGACGACGCCGACGTCACCGCCCTGCCGGACGACCTCGGCCTCCGCGTAGAGGTCGCCCGTTCCGGCATCTAAGTAGTCGATGCGCATGTCGATCGTTGGAACCGGCTGGTCGACGAGCGAGACCAACGCCGCGCCGCCGACGGTGTCAGCGAGCGTAAACGTGACACCGCCGTGGGCCATCAACCGATCCTCGTTCCAGGAGAGTTCCTCGCTCATCTCGAGACGACCCTCGGCGTGGCCGTCGGCACACTCCGTGACCTCGATCCCGAGTAACGACGCGAACGGCATCCCTTCGAAGAAGGCTTCGACGTCCATACTCGAGGATGTTCGCGAAGCGTATTAAAACCGACAGCCGCAGACGGCATCCTCGAGTGCCGACGGGTCCGGGTGTCCGCTCGAGCGTCAGCGGCGATCGTACACCCGCCGTGCCTTCCCGACTTCCGTCCGCTCGAGCGCCCCGTACGCGACCAGTTCGAGGCCGTCAGGGTCGATCGACAGCGCGTTCCGAAGCCGGTCGGCGATCCGTTCGCGCAGGCGCTCGCGGTCGCCGTCGAATCCCTCGACGAGTTCCAGGGTCACCTCGAGTCTATCCATCGATCCCTCACGATACAGGTCGATACGGTAGTGTGGGGCGACGTCGTCGAACTCGAGGACGACGGCCTCGATCTGGCTCGGATAGAGATTGATGCCGCGGACGATCAGCAGGTCGTCGGCGCGGCCGGTGACGCTGTCCATGCGCGTCGTGATCCGCCCGCATTCGCACTCGTCGGTGGTGAGCGCAGTCAGATCGCCGGTGCGATACCGGAGGACGGGAAGTGCTTCCTTCGAGAGCGACGTCAACACGAGTTCACCTTCCTCGCCCTCGGGGAGCGGCTCCCCGGTCTCGGGGTCGACGACCTCGGGGTAGAAGTGATCCTCTTGGACGTGCATCCCGTTCTGGGCTTCGCGACACTCGACGGCGACGCCGGGGCCGATCAGCTCCGAGAGACCGTAGTTCTCGATCCCGACCGCGTCCAGGCGCTCTTCGATCTCCTCGCGCATCGGCTCGGTACACGGCTCGGCCCCGTAGAGCACCGTCGAGAGCGGGAGGTCACGCGGATCGACGCCCATCTCCTCGGCGGTTTCGGCGACGTACAGCGCATAGGAGGGCGTACAGCAGAGCGCGTCGCTCTCGAGGTCGCGGGCCAGTTCCACCTGCCGCCGGGTGTTGCCGCTGCTCGTGGGGATCACCGTCGCGCCGAGTTCCTCCGCACCGGCGTGGAAGCCGAGACCGCCGGTGAACAGTCCGTAGCCGTAGGCGTTCTGGACGGTGTCGTTCGGTTCGATACCCGCCGCGTCCATCGAACGGGCCATCACCTCGTTCCAGACGTCGAGGTCGGCCTCGGTGTAGGCGACGATCTTGGGTTTGCCCGTCGTGCCGGAGGAGGCGTGGATGCGGCGGACGTCGACGTCGTCGACGGCGAAGAGGCCGTCCGGATACTCGGCACGGAAGTCCTCCTTCGTTGTGAACGGCAGCGCCTCGAGGTCGTCGACTTCCTCGACGTCGTCGGGATCGACGTCCGCATCGTCGAGCGTCGCCCGATAGAAGGGGACGTTCTCGTAGCTGTACCGGACCGTCTCGCGGAGCCGTTCGTTCTGACGGTCTCGTAAGACGTCGCGGGACGTGAACTCGAGGGAGTCCGTCATGCGTGGCGCGATCACGTTGCTACTCGAACCGTTCGAACGGCTGGTCACAGCCGTTGCAGTAGTGCATCGATCGACAGAGCGACGGCCCCTTCGGGTGCTCGCGGACGGTGTTCGTCGAGGCGCAGTACGGACACTCCGCGCCGGCGTCATCGCCGCCCGTCTCGACGCTTGGATCCGTCCGTCTCATACGCTCAACCCGAACTCCCGGAGGTCGTCCTTACCCGATTCGGTGACCATCTCGACCGTCCACTCGGGGCTCCAGACCAGCCGAACTGCGGCCGCGTCGATTCCCTCGAGCCCGGCGACGGACGCCTCGACCTCCGTCGTGAGCATCTCCCGGGCCGGACAGCCCGAATAGGTGAGCGTCATGTCGACCGTCGCCTCGCCGTCCTCGACGTCGATACCGTAAATCAGCCCGAGGTCGACGATGCTGATCGGCATCTCGGGATCCTCGATCGCGTACAACGTGTCCCAGACGTCGGCCTCGAGGCCGGTCGCACCCTCACCCGTCGCCGGGAGCGCCTCCGCGGCCTCTCCCTCGCGATACTCCGTGTAGGCGCAAGGCGTCGCCGCTCCGTCGGAATTCGGATCCATCGCGCCGTCGAGACCGCCATCGGGTTCGCGTTCGGAATCCGGTTCGCGTTTGGGGTCGGTGTCGCGGTCGGACGTGTTTTGGCTCATCAGTCGGGTTTCTCCATGATCTTCGTCGTCTCAGAGCGCTCGAGTTCTCGGTAGGTGTGGGTCAACTCGTCGTGGAGGTCGAACCAGGCGTCGGTGTGGGTGCCGTCCCGGCCGCGTTCGTCGGGAAGCATCTCCTCGGTCACCTCGAACGGAGCGCCATCGTCACTCGAGTCGTCTTGTTCGGTAGCGCCGTCCCCTCTGTCCTCCTGGGCGACCGGAACGACCAGATCGAGCGACTCGAGGAAGGGGACGACGATCGACAGCCACTCCTCGCCCATTTCCTCGAGCGTCGCGGTCCGCAACTCGAGGTCGACGATATCGTCCTCGACGCTCGGATTGACCGGTTCGAACACCGTCAGTGCGTGTGGGAACAGCCGATCGAGCGCGTCTTGCAGGTGTTCGTGACCCTCTTCGCCCTCCGCCAGGCGCTCGAGCCAGTTTTGTGCGTGCTCGCGGTGGTACTCTTCCTCGCGTTGGATCTTGCCGACGCGGTCGGCGATCTTCGGGTACGAGGAGTCAGAAAGCGCCTCGAGTCGGAGTGCTTCGGCGGTGTCGTAGAGGTACGACCGGACCACTGCGTCGGCCCACTCGCCCTCCCGGAAGGGGAGTTCGACGAGCGTGCTGTGGCGGAAATCGGTTGGGTCGCGCTCGTAGACCAACTCGCGTTCCTCGAGGCCGACGTCCTCGAGGACGTCGTACCAGAGGCGAGCGTGGCCGAGTTCGTCCTGGGCGTTGTTCGAAAGCGCCAGGTCCGACTCGAGCGTGGGCGCGCGGACCTGCCACTCGGTGTAGCGCTCGGCGAGGACGAACTCGTCGTCGCCAAGCCGCTTCAGCAGGGTCTCGAGCGCCGCTCGTTCGCGGGCGTCCATGGCGTCGGGATCGAGCGTCTCGGCCATCAGTCGTCACCCCGTCCGCGCTCGGCTTCGGCCTGTTCGTCCTCCGATTCGACGACCTCCCGCGCATCGGCGCCGGTCGTGCGGTAGGTCGTCGCCCACCGGTAGCTCTTGTCCGTTGTGCCGCCGAAGGCGACGTCTTCGGCGTCGATCTCGCCGATCTCGTCTTTGGGGACGACCCAGAGGCTGTTGGTCGGCTTGCGCCGGCCGTGCTGGATGGCGGCGAACTGTTTGGCCATCTCGCGATCCGGCGCGTGGACGTTGCCACAGTAGGTGTGATACTCGCCCTGTGACTCCTGTCGGAACACTTCCCAGATCATGATCAGTCTGCCGCCTGGAGCTCGTGGCCGCCGGAGGCGGCCCCGTCGCCCTCGATCGTGTCTCGAACCCACTGAACGGCCTCCTGTGCGGCCTTCCGGCCGTCGATCTGGCCCAATCCGGGTTCGTACTCGTTTTTCGCGATCGCGAAGAACTCGTTCCAGTCGAGGTCGCCCTCCTCGACCTCGTAGGTCCCGTCGTCACGCTCCCGGATTCGGGGTTCGTCGGGGATCTCGAGGCCGTAGCTCCTCGCTTTCGGGATGTACTGGTCGAGGAAGGCGTTGCGAAGCTCGTCGTTGGACTTCTGTTTGAGTCCCACCGACGCGGCGAAGTCGTGGTGGGTGCTCTTGTCGTCGGTCGGCCCGAAAAACTGGATGATCCGGGGCCACCACTCCTCGAACGCCTCCTGAGTCAGCCGCTGTTCCTTGCGCGAGCCCGTCATGAGCTCCTCGAGGATGTTCTCGCCGTGTTTGACGTGAAAGCCTTCCTCGAAACACACCTTGTCCATGGCGTGGGCGTAGGGCTCCCAGCTAGTCCGTCGGAGCGTCGCTTGCCGGCGCATCGCCGCTCCGTCGACGAAGAAGGCGATCATCGGCGTCTCGACCCACTCCTCCATCGGGTAGTGAAAGCAGTTCAAGAACTTGCCGTCGCCGTTGGCGAGGTCATCTAACATCTCCTCGCGCGTCTTAACGCCCAGCGACTCGGCGGCGCGATAGAGCAACTGGCCGTGGCCGATCTCGTCTTGGACCTTCGCCGAAAAGGCCAATTTTCGGTCGATACTCGGCGCCTGCCGGATGAACGGCCGCTCGAGATACGCCCCCATGATCTCGCTGTTGGCGTGGAACTCGATCATCCGGGTCGCCGCCGTCCGGTACTCCTCGGGGAGGTCGTCCGCCGGATCGAACGCCCGCGGCCCCGCTCGCTCTTTGACTGTCTCGAGATCCATTGGTTCGTTTTAATTGTGGTCGGTTATTCCCTTAGCCGTTGACCCCTATATAACGAGGTTTTAAATACCGGTCCGTCGTTAAGCCGTACGCGTTCGCATGATCGAGGAGTGTCTCGCCGTCGAGTGCCGGATCCGGAACGACGATTGTCCGCTCGCCGAAGCGACCGGAACGGTCGACCTCGAGGTGCGCGCACAACCACCTCAGCGCCGATCGGACGACTACGAGTTGCTCCAGTTCAGTTCGCCCCGCTGTGAACCTCTCACGCGGATACTCGACGACGACGACCGCATCTCGTACCTGCACGTCTCGCGAACCGACGGGCGCTCGCGCTATCGCTGTCTCTCGAAACACCCCTGCGTGGTCCGTGAGCTGATCGACGGCGGCCTCATCATCGAGACGCTCCGATACCGGGACGGCGAGGCGACGGTCTTCGGCGCCATCGTCGGTCGCGACGCGCTCAAGGGAGTCATGGCCGCGGCGGGTGAGACCGTCGGCGTTACTCTCGAGCGGGTCTACCCACTTCAGTCGGAGGCGGAGGAAGCGCCGAGCCAGCGCTGGGATCTGACACCCGCCCAGGAGGAGTGTATCCGAACCGCCCTCGAGATGGGCTACTTCGAGATTCCCCGTCAGGCGTCCTCGGAGGCCGTCGCCGCCGAACTCGGTATCAGCAAGTCCGCGTTCTTAGAGCGGCTTCGGCGGGGTGAGGAGGTACTGTTCGAACAACTCTTTCGTTGACTTCGAGGTCTATCGCTGACCCGAACACTGTGCAGGGAGTCGGCGAACTGTCGAACGCTCGCGATCGGTCTGGTGTCGGTGGGTCAGTAGATACTTCCACCCCCGTGTCGGAAGTTACCATATGCCCGACGTCGATGCGATGCGTAAGCGAATCGAAGCGGACGCCTACTGCGAGACGCTCGGGATCGAACTCGTCTCGCTCGAGGCGGGGGCCGCGACCACCCGTCTCGAGATCACCGAGGCGCTGACGAACTTCCACGGGACGCCACACGGCGGGGCGATCTACTCGCTGGCCGACGCGGCGTTCGCCGCCGCCTCGAACTCCCACGGGGAGACGGCCGTCGCACTCGAGACGAACGTCTCGTATCTCGAGGCGGTCGACGTGGGAACGACGCTCACCGCGAGTGCAGAAGAGACCCACGTCGGCCGGCAAACGGCGGAGTACGAAGTCGTCGTCACGGGCGAGGACGGCGAGCGGGTCGCGACGTTTCGCGGTCGCGTATACAAGCCTTGACACACTCCGCGGAACGAGCGGTTCGAGCGGTGCCGTCGGACGGACTGCTGTCTCGATCGATCGTACGGCCGCGCCCATCTTGTGGCCACACCGCGTCCGTATCAGGCAGTGACGCCGAGATACCTGTCGAGGATCTCCTCGTCGGCCTCGAGTTGCGCCGATGTTCCCTCGTAGACGATCTCACCCTGGTCGATAACGTAGTTTCGGTCGGCGAGTTCGAGGCAGACGTGGACGTTCTGTTCGACCAGTAAGACGGTGATCCCGCGGTCGTTCAACCCCTCGACGATCTCCATTACGTCCTGGACGATGTAGGGAGCGAGTCCCTCCGTGGGTTCGTCGAGCAAAACGAGATCGGCACCGCCGACGAGTGCGCGGCCGATCGCGAGCATCTGCTGTTCCCCGCCCGACAGCGACGACCCCGGATTGCTGGCCCGGGCGTTCAGGTTCTCGAACGTCTCGAGGGCTTCCGTGACCGAGATCGAGTCGGCCTCCGGCGCGCCGCCGTGGGCCGCGATCTCTAGGTTCTCCCGGACCGTCAGTTCGGGGAAAATCCGTCGATCCTCGGGGACGAACGCGAGCCCACGTGTCGCCGTCTCCGTCGGCTCGAGCGTCGAGATGTCCTCGCCGTCGTAGATGATCGCCCCGTCGGTAGGGGTCAAGATACCCATGATCGTCCGGAGGGTCGTCGTCTTGCCGGCACCGTTGCGGCCGACGAGCGAGACGATCTCGCCCGCCTCGACCGACAGCGACAGGTCCCTGAGGACCTGCGTCTCGCCGTACCCCGAGTCGACCGCATCGACGGCGAGTAAGGGATCGGCGCTCATTCGAGCACCTCCTCGAGGGAGTCGCTCGTTCGATCAGATCTCTCGAGAGAACCGGTCATTCGATCATCCCTCCGAGGTACGCCTCCTGAACCTCGCGGTTCGCCGCGATGTCGTCGGGGGTCCCCTCCGCGAGGATCTCGCCGCGATTCAAGACGGTGATGCGATCGGAGAGATCCATCACGAGTTCGATGTCGTGTTCGATCAACAACAGCGTTCGGTCCTCCAGGACGCGCTCGATCAGGTCGATCGTCGCCTGGGTCTCCTCGACGCTCATCCCCGCGGTCGGCTCGTCGAAGAGGACGAGGTCGGGATCGGTCGCGAGGACGACGCCGATCTCGAGGCGGCGTTTGTCGCCGTAGGCGAGCGCGTCGGCTTCCTCCTCGGCCAGTGCCTCGAGGCCGACGCGTTCGATCACCTCGTCGGTCCGCTCGTTCATTCCCGGATAGCGGTCGGTCGGCTTGAACAGCGCCTCGAGGACGTTGTACCGATCGCGTTCGACCGACTGGGCGGCCAGTCGCACGTTCTCGCGAACGCTCAGTCCACCGAAGATATTCGAAATCTGGAACGAGCGACCGATCCCCCGCCGAACCCGATCGGACGGCGAGAGCGACGTGATCTCGTCGTCGTCGAAGTAGACGCTCCCTTCGGTGGTTCGGAGTGCCCCGGTTACGAGGTTGAACAGCGTCGTCTTGCCCGCGCCGTTGGGTCCGATGATGCTCCGAAACTCACCCCGCCGGACCTCGAGGTCGACCTGGTCGACCGCGGTGAATTGGCCGAAGCGTTTCGTCAGTCCCTCCGTCCGAAGGATCGTTCGTCCGGTTTCGATTCCCTCCGTCGTCCGAGTTTCAAGAGCCATCTAATCGTCACCTCGTGCGCTCGATTCGTCCGGCGTCGGTCGCGGACCCGGGCCGGAGCCACCGGAGACGTACGGTGCGAGTTGGGCTGGAAGCGACACCAGCCCCCGCGGGAGGAAGATGACGAACAGGACGAAGATCGTCCCGAGGACGAGGCGCCATCGCGCCGTAAAGCCGGTCAACAGCTCCTCTAGACCGAAGAAGACGGCCGCTCCGATGATCGGTCCGTACAACGTCCCCATGCCGCCGAGGATAACCATCACGATCACCTCGCCGGAGTGAAGCCAGTAGGCAAACGACGGCGTCGCGTAGCCGGCGTTGAGCGTGAACAGCCCGCCGGCGAGCCCCGCGAGCGCCCCGCTGATGACGAACGCTCGACGCTTGTAGACCGTCGTCTCGTAGCCGAGAAACGTCGCCCGCTGTTCGTTCTCGCGGATCGACTTGAGCACCGATCCAAAGGGCGACTCGAGCATCCGGCGGGTGAGCAAGAAGGCGACGACGAGCGCTCCAAGGGCGACGTAGTAAAACAGCGACTGGCCGGTCAACATAACCGGGCCGACGAAGATCGCGATCTCGGAGAGTTCGACGCCGGCTCCAGCGAGCCCGTAGTACGTCGAGAGGCCGAACAGCCCCTCGGAGCCGCCGGTGATATCGAGACGGTAGAGGGTGTTGTAGAACAGTTCGGCGAACGCGAGCGTGATCATCGCGAAGTAGACCCCGGAGACGCGGATCGAGAGGTAGCCGACGAACCACGCGATGGCGGCCGAGAGGGCGATCGCCAGCGCGAGCGCGACGAACGCCGAGGCGCTGACGTGTATCAAGACGAGCGCGACGGCGTACGCCCCGAGCGCGTAGAACAGCGCGTGGCCGAGCGAGACCAGTCCCGTATATCCCATCACGAAGTCCAGACTGAGCGCGAACAGCCCCCAGATGATGATCTCGATCATCAGCGTGACAGCGTACGCGGAGTACAGCGTTCCGGCACCGAGCGGAATTATCGCCAGGAGGCAAATCATACCGAGTCCGAGCCGTCTCCGGGTCCGCGACTCGAGTATGCCGCCGCCGGAGCCGGTCAACAGGTCGCCGCCGTCTTCTTCCATCTCGACGCCGAACAGTCCCCGCGGCCGGAGCAAGAGGACGGCGATCATCAACAGGAAGATCACGAGCCCCTCGAGGATGGGAACGTACGTCCGCAAGGTCGTCTGGATGATCCCGACGAGCAGGCCGCCGACGACGGCGCCTTTGAAGCTCCCGAGGCCGCCGAGGACGACGATGACGAACGCCGGGATGATGATCGACATCCCCATCTCGGGGCTGACGGTCTGGTAGCCGCCGAGGATGATCCCGGCGACGGCCGCCAGCGCCGCCCCCATGCCGAAGACGAGCGAGTAGTAGCGGTCGATGTCGATGCCGAGGTTCCTGACCATCGCTCGGTCTTGGGAGCCCGCACGGACGATCAGCCCGTATTTCGTGTACTCGAGGAGGGCCCAGACGGCGAGAGCCATCGCGGCGCCAAAGCCGATGATGAAGAGGTTGTAGACGCTGGCGTTGAGCCCGAAGACGCCGATCGTCCCGGAGAGGATCGCGGGCGTCGAGAGGCTGACGTTGCCCGTCCCCCAGACGAGGTAGATCAGGTCGTTGATCACCAACACGAGCCCGAACGTCAGGAGGATGTGATAGAGCGGGTTCCTACCATAAAGCGGCTGGACCGTATAGCGTTCGATCGCGACGCCGACGAGGCCGACCAGAAGCGGCGCGACGAGCAACGCGACGAAGAAGCCGGCCCCGCCGAAGGGAACGACCAGCGCCAGTGCGAAGTACGCCCCGAGCGCGAACAGTTCGCCGTGGGCGAAGTTGATGACGTGCATGACGCCGAAGATGACCGACAGTCCAGCCGCTAGCAGAACGTAGACGACGCCGATCGTCAGCCCGTCGATCAGTTGCTGGAGGATCGTTCCGATCATCGGTGCGTGACCGCCTCCGGGCCGGAATCGCGATCGTTGACATCTCGCTCGAGACCGGCGCAGTTCATCCCTCGCTCGAGATCGTTACAGGTCACATCCAGTGTCCTCGCAGTCGGGGGCGGCCTCCTCGCCGGAGAGCTCCTCGAGCAGTTCGACGTCCGCGAGTTCGCCTTCCTCGGGTTCGACGCACTCGCCCATCCAGACCGGGTTCATCGCCTGCTGGTCGCACGGTCTGAACTCGTTCGGTCCGAATATCGTCTCCTGTTCCAGTCCCGGGAGTGCGTCCTTGACGACCGTTGGATCGTCGGAACCGGCCTCCTGAATGCCGTTTGCGACCATCCGGATCGAATCGTACCCCACCCGGGAGAAGTTGTCCGGCACGTCGTCGTAGGCCGCTTCGTAGGATTCGACGAACTCCTGGTTGTCGCCCGTCTCGAGGTCTGGAACGTATCGGACGCCGCTGTAGATATCGTATGCACCTTCGCCCGCACCGGCCCTGACGGCGTAGAACGAACCGGTCGTCGTCACGATCGGAATCTCGTCTTGCAGGCCGCGGGCCTCCGCCTGCGAAAGAAAGATCGCAAGATCGGCACCGGTCATGCCGACGACGAGCGCGTCCGCCTCGTCGCTGGCGCTTGCGATCTGGCTGATGAACGCCTCGAAATCCGTCGATCCCGGATCGGAGCGGGTGACGTCGACCTGCTCGTAGGAGTCGCTGATCGCTTCCATCCGGATTTCGACTTCTTCCAGGACGGAGTCGCCGTAGGCGTAGTCCGCGATGTGATAGAAGATCCGATCGCCGAGTTCGTCGGCGGTCCACTGAGCCATCACCTCCGCGATCTGGGCGGTGTTCGTCTCGAAGCGGAACACGTACTCGTTGCACTCCGAACCCGTGATCGAGACGTCCGCCGCACCCGGCGTGTAGACGACCTCGTTTTCCAGCGCGAAGTCGTTGATCGCGAGCGCCGCCGAACTCGAGATACAGCCGGTGATAAACTGCGCGTCGTCGGACTGGACCGCCTGTTCGGCGCGCTGAGTTGCGGTTGCGGGATCGAGTTGTGTGTCGTACTCGCTGTACTCGATCGTGAAGTCGTACTCGTCGCTCTCGTTGATCTCCTCGATCGCCAGTTCGGTTCCCTGGTGGCGCTCCTCCGCGAGGTCGCTGAACTCACCCGTGAACGGCTCGAGAACCCCGAATTGCACCGTATCGAACTCCGTTTCGGTCTCGTCGGGATCGCCGTCGTCGGTCTCGGGATCGTCGGTACCGTTCCCATTGCCAGCCTCCTCGGGGTCGCCAACACAACCCGCGAGTCCGAGCAGTCCGGCCGCCCCACCAGCCGTCACGGCCTCGAGAACCTGGCGCCTGCTCCCCTGGTGTGTGCCATCTCGGGACATACCTTCAGTAGATTACAAGAGGTCATAAAAATCGACCCCTATTTGTCGTGGTTTTATATGATGGTTGTGGCAGGTATCGACACTCGATCACCGCCGGGTATGGTGGCTCGAACACCCGCCGAACCGGTTCGGGCCGACGTTGATTGTGTGTGCATACCAATGTCGTGGTATGACCACACCGACCGACACCTGCCCGGCCTGGGATGCGACGCGGTGTGATGGAACGCCGAGGTGTCCACCTCGTTGCCCACGGTTCGTCGACGAGCAGGGGGATCCGATGCTCGTCGAACCACTCACGTCGACACGGCTCGACGACCTCGTCGACGTGTACGACGCGTATCCGGAACGACACCGATCGATGGGGCTCCCACCGATCGGCCGCGAGCGAATCGAAACCTGGCTCGAGCGGTTGGTCGAACGCGGAACTGCGCTGGTCGCGGTGAACGACGGCCGGGTCGTTGGCCACGCCGCGTACGCTCCGTCGTCGAGCGCCGAAGCGCACATGGTCGTCTTCGTCGATCCGGCGTTTCACGGCCGCGGGATCGGAACCGAACTCTGTCGTCACGTCGTTGCGACCGCCGCTGACGCCGGACACGACGCGCTGTTGCTCGACGTTGGCGGAGAGAACGAGCGGGCGCTTTCTCTCTACCGGCGGCTGGGATTCGAGACGATCGATCGGAGTGGAAACGACTTCCGGATGCGTCTTTGTTTCGACGATCCGATCGTCGAGCGCGTCCAGCGACCGCCCGCGTTGCGGTCGATCGAGGCCTGAATCGAGCGAAATCGGTTGTCCGTACTATCAGTTCCGATCTCTCTCAGCGGTGTGTGCACATACCACATTATTTTTGGTGAGTGATATCGGATTGGTGGTTGCACATGAGTTATACTGAAATCGAGAGGGCACCGCGAGCGGAGATTCGTGACCGACAGAACGAACGGCTCCGCGAGACGGTCACCCGCGCCTACGAGAACGTCCCCTTCTATCGGGAGCGTCTCGACGATGCGGGCGTCGATCCCGACGACGTCGAGGGAGTCGACGACCTCGAGGCGCTCCCGTTTACGACGAAAGCGGACTTTCGTGCGGAGTACCCCGACGGTCTCTTCGCCGTCGACGACGCCGACGTCCGCCGCATCCACGCCTCCTCCGGCACGACGGGCAAACCGAAGATCGTCGCCTACACCGAGGCCGACCTCGACGTCTGGAGCGAGGTCGTCGCCCGCTGTCTCGTCGCCTCGGGTGTCGAACCGGGCGACACCGTCCAGAACGCCTACGGCTACGGCCTCTTTACGGGTGGCCTGGGCCTCCACTACGGTATCGAGGAACTCGGTGCGACGGTGATTCCGATCGGCGGCGGGGCAACCCAGCGCCAGGTCGAACTGCTCGAGGACCTCGAGGGCGATGCGCTCTGTTGTACGCCGTCGTACTCGCTGTACCTCGCGGAGACGGCCGCCGAGATGGGCGTCGACGTCCGCGATCTGCCGGTGTCGACGATCATTTTCGGTGCCGAACCGTGTACGGATCCGATGCGCGAGGAGATCGAGGAGCGTCTCGGCGTCACCGGGATCGACATCTACGGTCTCTCCGAAATCATCGGTCCGGGCGTCTCGAACGAGTGTCACGAAGCCCAAAACGGGCTTCACGTCTGGGAGGACCACTTCTACCCCGAGGTGATCGACCCGGAGAGCGGCGAAGTGCTTCCCGAAGGCGAGGAAGGGGAACTCGTCTTGACGACGCTGACCAAAGCGGCCCTCCCCGTCCTCCGGTATCGGACCGGCGATCTCACCTCGCTCACGTCCGAGCCCTGCGAGTGCGGCCGGACGATGGTCAGAATGGACAACGTCACCGGCCGCGCCGACGACCTCATTGTCGTCCGGGGGGTCAACCTCTACCCGAGCCAGATCGAGGACGTCGTCCTCGAGTTCGACGCCGTTGCCCCTCACTATCGCATCGATCTCCACCGCGACGGAGCGCTCGATCGAATGGAACTCACGATCGAACGCGAACCGAATTTCGACGGCGAGGTCGAGGAACTACGCGAACGCGTCCACGCGCGACTCTCGAGCGTGCTCTCGTTCACGCCGGACGAACTGGTCGTAGCCGACCCCGGCGGGATCGACCGAACCGAAGTCGGGAAAGTAAAGCGGGTGTACGACCACCGATGACGCGTCACTGGGTGCTTGCCGGCGAAGTTGGGCACTCGACGCCGTGACCGAAGCCAACCGCGACTCGCGCGATGGTACTCGACGGAACGTATTTGTGGCACGATTCGGTTGAGTACGTATGGCATACAGCTACGAGCCCCACCACTTCGAGGAGTTCGAGGTCGGCCAGGAGTTCGAGAGCGTCGGCCGCACCGTCACCGAAGCGGACTTCGTCGCTCATTCGGCGCTGAGCGGCGACTGGACGGAACTGCACACGAACGCCGAGTACGCCGAGGACGGCCCCTTCGGCGAACGGATCGCCCACGGTCCGATGACGTTCGTCCACGCGACGGGGTTCGTCTACCGGTGTGGGATCGTCGAACGAACGGCGTACGCCTTCCTCGGGATGAACTACATGGATCTCCCGAACCCCGTCTACATCGGAGATACGCTCTCGCTCGAGATCGAAGTGACCGACAAGAACGACGTCTCTCACGACGACGCGGGAATCGTCGTACTCGACACCGTCATGACGAACCAGGACGACACCGTCGTCTTCGAAGGGGATATGAAATTCCTCATCAAGCGCGAGGAGTGACTCGCTCGAGTCGTGCGGTTTGGTGGATCGTCTCGTCATCAGAACGATCTCTCCCCCGTTGGGGCACACCTGGCCACAGCGCCTGTACTCCCTGCTGGTTTGGCGCCGACAGTTAGTGTCTGAATTCCGGTAGATGAATCTATGTGACTGTTTGAAATTATGTTATGGGAAAAATCATATCGGTGTATGTGCGGTCCGTCGAAAATCCGATAGAGCGAACATAACGTTCGGTGTGGACGGTTCGTCTCGTCCGTTTTTGCCACACACGGCGATCTGGGCGCGCTCCGTGTTCGTTTTCGAAAGTAGTACAACTCCTGCCGGGATCGGCTCGCTCACTGCGTAACCAGCATCCTCTCCTTTCGTTCGAGTCTCTCGACTCGGTCACCATTAGGACCCAAGACTGCGATACAGACTCGACACTTCGACGACGGGCGGATCACTCGAATGAAATTATATAATTTCAGTTACCTGATCGAAACCACTAATACAATAAAATAATATACTTCCCTTATTGACGTGGCTATAATGAATGGTCTCTCCTCGGAAATGTTTCCCAAATAATCTTTACAGTGGAAACGAAACGAACCGATGGGTGGAGACAGTGTACACCGAAACTGGGGACGCGGTTGATCGGCGCCGGACCAAATGGATTCTGCCCACGCGGAGTGATAGTCCGGATATGGGCGCCTCGAGGAGCACTCGGCGAATCGAACACGCAATCAGACCACGGCAGACCACTTCGAAGCTATGAACGACACACCGAACTGGACGTTCAAGGATCGCGATATCGCGATTCTGTGTGAACTCTCGGAAGATCCACAGCTTTCCTCCCGAGAACTGACCGACGTACTGGCGGAGCGCTACGACATCGACGTCTCACACGTCACCGTCAGCGAATCGATTCGACGAATGCGTGATCAGGGCGTGTTTCGAGAAGCGATCATCCCGAACGAGGAGTACTACACGTTCGCACTGTTCGAGTTCAAGTTCAACCCCGAGAACTTCGCCGACAACTGGCGAGACGCGATGGAGTACGTCCGGGACGACAAACACACCCTGTTTTTCTTCCTCTCCGACGGCGAGTACCAGTGGAAGGCGATCATGATGTTCCGGAGTCGAGCGGACGTCTCCCGGTGGATCCACGAGTTCTACAAGGAACACGGCGAGTTCGTCGCGAACTTGCGAAACTCGGTCGTCCACAACGTCCTCAAGTTCCGAACCGATCCACAGATCTACGAAGACCTTCGGGAGACCGTCGACGACTGATTTGGTTCCCGTCCCGGTCGACCACACACTCACGATCCGTTTCGACCGTCGACGACGGTACTCGATGCACTCGAGCATTCGCCGTACTCGGCCGCTCCCTATACCTGGTCGTTCCCCGTACTCGGCCGCTCCCTATACCTGGTCGTTCGCCGTGTCTAGCCGTTTCCCACATCTGGTCATTCTCCCCATCCGACCGTTTTGTGGGGGTATACACATCCAAAACCCTTTTCAACGGATCTGACTAACTGGTTAGCTAGATGCGTACCGTCGCGACAACCGGAGACGAACGTCGTCTCGAGGATGCTCTCCGAGCCGATTCGGCCGAGAGCCAGAACGGAGTTTCCACACGCGAGGCCCGATAGCGTGGGCTCGAGGATTGGGCGGCTCGTCGGCCGAATTCCGTCCGCGAGCGACGCGGACCCAGGGATGTACGTCGTGGTCGCCGCGGTCATCATGAGTACGTTCTTCGTCGGATTCGGTGGCGGCGTGATCTTCCCAATCTTGCCGAACCTCGGCGTATTACTCGGCATTTCACCCGTTCTCGTCGGACTGATCCTCAGCGCGAACCGGTTTTCTCGACTGTTCGCGAACGCACCGGCGGGAGTGCTCGTCGACCGCGTCGGAACGCGGACGCCGTTCGTCGTCGGCATGGTCGTCCAAAGTGTCGCCACCTTCGGTTACGTCGTCGCGATGGTCGCCGCACGACCCGAACTGTGGTTTCTCCCCGACCTCCCGGAAGCGTGGTTTCTCGGCTCTCGCGTTATCTGGGGGGTTGGAAGCGCGTTCGTCTTCGCGACGGCGTACACGATCGCCGCCGACGTCAGCGACGGCACCTCGAGGGGCGCGAACATGGGCTTGATCAGGGGTGGCATTCTCTTTGGCTTCCCGAGTGGCGTCGTCATCGGCGGGATTATCAGCGAGTTCTGGGGTACCGTCGCCGCGTTCGCAGTTGCAACCGCCTTCGCGGTCGTCGCGAGCGGCGTCGCGTACGCGACGATTCCAGAGACACACGTCGAGGGCGACGAACACCGGTCGGTAAAACCGTGGGACGTCGACGTCAGCGTGCCGGCGCTGACGGTCGGCTTCGTCAACTTCGCCGTCCTCTTTGCCTACCTCGGTGCGTTGTTCTCGACGCTCGTCCTCTTTCTCGATCACAACGACCTCGGCGTCTTCGGGTTCGATGCCCAGGCGTCGTCGGGGATCTTCATGGCGGTAACCGTCCTCTCGGCCGCGGCGTTCATGTTCCTCGGCGGCTACGTGAGCGATCGCCGGGGTTCGCGTATTCCGATTCTCGTCACGTTCCTCGGAACGACGTTCGCTGGATTCGTCCTGCTCGCGTTCGCCGACTCGATTCTCACACTCGTCGTCGCGTGTCTGTTCATCGGTGCCGGCCAGGGCGGAACGAGCGGACCGCTGATGGCGTTGCTCGCGGATCTGACGCCCGACGAACGGATGGGTCGAGCCGTCGGAACCAACAACGTTCTCGGCGACGTCGGCGGCGGACTCGGGCCCCTTGCAACCCTGCCGCTGATCGAGGTGGTCGGCTTCGGACCGATCTACGTCGTCTGCGCGCTCCTCCCCGTCCTCGCCGGCCTCGTCCTGCTCGCCGGCGTCCACCACGAGACGGGTCAGTTCCTGCCGAACGTCGAACTGGAGGTGCCGGGCGCGGAGCGGTCGTCGGATCACGCCGACTGATACGGATTACTGTCCCGATGTCCCGGCGGTGAGTCGAACCGTGTGAGACGAGTCTCGGTAGAGGAGTGCAGCGAGTCCACCGTTGCAACCGCGACCCGGGCGGCGGTTGCGCCGGAACTGACTGACAGGAAACCGTATGACGGCTCGGAGTGACCGACCTTCGTTGACGGTCGCCGAGGGAAACCGCCGGATCACGTCGATTCGACGGCCGATTCCGAGCGGCGAAGCCAGCCGTCGATGACCGCCTCGAGGCTCTCTCGAGTCCCGTCGGCGATATCGTCGCGCTGGAGCGTCACCTGGTAGATGCGCGCGCCGTTGAGGCAGGTGAGCAACAGCGTCGCCACGAGTTCCGGCTCGACCTCGCGGAATGTTCCATCGTCGATTCCCTCCTCGACGATCGCGACGAGCGTCGCTTCGACCGTCTCGTAGTTTCGGGTGAGCTGTCGTCGAAACTCCTCGTTGTACGGCGCTTCGGTGCGGACCTCGAGAAGCGCGGTCATCAACTCCCAGTGGTCGAACTCGCCGCGCTCGGGTGGGCCGAACAGGAGCGTTTCGATCAACGTCCGGAGCCGTTCGTCGGGATCCGCCCGCTCGTCGACGGCGATGTTCTGCTCGAACGCTTCGAGCAAGTACTCGAGGAAGGCGACGAGGAGGGCCTCCTTCGTGTCGTAGTGGTAGTGGATGACGCCTTTCGTCTTGTCGAACTCGTCTGCGATCGCCTGGGTCGTCAAGTTCGCGTAGCCGTGCTTACAGAGCGCCCGATAGGTCGCTCGCATGATGGCCTCCTGCGTGTCGATCCCCTCGTCGCTGTCCGTTCCCATTCAGTTCAATCGTTGCACAATACCAGCAAAAGGATTTGGATCGGGACTCGTCCCAAAGCGGGCCTGACTCGAGCGGAGCCACGGACGGTTTGTCGCGATCGGTACGGTTCTCCGTCTCATACGGATTACTGTCGCGATGTGCCGTGAGACCGCCGCTCGGGTCGCACTCTCACCGGAACTGACCGACAGTAAACCGTCTCAGTCGACGTCGAGTTCGTCGGTCAACGCGTACAGCGAATCGATCTCGAGGTTCGGTTCCGGGCCGTACGGATGTGCGGGACGACCCTCTCGGTTGAGCCAGACGCCTTGCATTCCCGCGTTCTGTGCGCCTTGGACGTCGAAGGTGACCGCGCTCACGTGAACGGTACGATCGACGGGAACGCCCGCCCGTTCGGCCGCGTAGCCGTACAACTTCGCGTGTGGTTTGAACGTCCGAATATCGTCCGCGCTGACGACTGCCGAGAGGAGATCCCCGACCGCGAGCGTCTCGACCATCGCCTCGAGCATCGCCATGTCGCCGTTCGAAATCACGTACGGGTCGTATCCCGCCGCCACGAGGTCGGCCAGCGCGGGCGCGACGTCGTCGAACGGCTCGAGATCGTAGTACACCTCGTTGATCGACTCGATCTCCACCGGCGTGAGGTCGAGACCGAACAGGTCAGCGGCGTACTCGAGTCCCATCCGGTGGCAGTCGTAGTACGTCTCGTACTCGTCGAGGAAGTTAGCCAGCATCGAGTACTCCAGGGCTTGTCGCCGCCAGACGGTCGCGATGCGTTCCGGATCGTCGATCCGGTCTGGAAGCGCTTTCTTCGAACTCTCTACGTCGACCAGCGTGCTGAACGAGTCGAACGCGACCGCCTCGATTGCGTCGGTGTCGAGTCCCATACGACGACCTCTCCGCGGTGAATCTTCAACTGAGCGGTAGCCCGGAGTCGGTTCTCGGTTCGATACTGCTGGAGAGTACCGACCAACCGTCGATCCGCACTCGAGGGGAAAATCGGCGAAACGATTACCGTCCAGGGGGCCGCCTCTTCGATGAGAGCGATGACCGACAGAGCGATCCACCTTCCAGTCGCCGCCCAGCCCTCGATCGACTCGCTCGCCGATTACGCCCGGCGGGCCGAAGACGACGGTTACGACTGCGTGTGGCTTCCCGAGACGTGGGGTCGGGATGGCGTGACCGTCCTGACCGCGATCGCCGAACGAACCGACGACGTTGGAATCGGCTCGAGCATCCTCAACGCCTATTCGCGGTCGCCGGCACTGCTCGGCCAGACCGCGGCGACGCTTCAGGAGGTCTCCGACGGACGATTTCGTCTCGGTATCGGGCCGAGCGGCCCCGCCGTGGTCGAGAACTGGCACGGCCTCGAGTACGGCAACCCGCTCAGGCAGACCCGCGAGACGGTCGAAATCGTCCGGCAAGTGCTCTCCGGCGATCGCGTCGAGTACGACGGCGACGTGTTCTCGCTGTCGGGCTTTCGACTCCGCTGTGAGCCGCCGGAGCCGACGCCGCCGGTGGAGGTGACCGGCATGGGGCCGAAGGCGGTCGAACTCGCCGGCCGCTTCGCCGACGGCTGGCACGCGATCATGCTCACGCCCGACGGCGTCGCGGATCGACTCGAGGATATAGAGCGCGGCGCCGAACTCGGCGACCGCGCTCCGTCGGCGGTTCGCGTCACCGTCGGCGTCACCTGCTGTGCGCTCGCAGACGCCGAACGCGCGCGGAATCTCGCCCGCCAGCATACGGCATTTTACGTCGGCGGAATGGGGACGTTCTACCGGGACGCGCTCGTTCGCCAGGGCTACGACGAGGCCGCGGTGGTCCACGAGGCCTGGCAGAACGGCAATCGAGAGCGCGCACTCGCGTCCGTCTCCGACGACCTCCTCTCCGACCTCTGTGCCGCCGGCGACCTCGAGACCGCACGCGAGCAACTCGAGCGCTTCGAGAGACTCGAGGGAGTCGACGGGGTCGCGGTCAGTTTCCCGCGCGGTGCGAGCGAAGACGAGATCGAAGCGACGATGGACGCGCTGGCTCCCGGCCAGAGCTGACCCCTCCGTTCTCGACCTCGCCTGCGCGTTGGCTGACCTCGACCTCAGCGGCACGTTTGCCGACCTCGAGTGAGACGGCCGACCCGGATGCCGACAGCTACAAACCGCCGATCGTCCCAGTTCGTCGTATGCCCGGGAAGGTTCCGCCGAACGAGTTACTCGAGTGCGTGTTCGATCGGACTGGCAGTGCCGACGAGACGGTCATCCAGGGGCCGGCGGACGGGGAAGACGCCGCGGCGATCGACTGGCCCGGCGGCGACCTCGTCGTCAGCTCCGACCCGATCTCGCTGGCCGCCTCACAGGTCGGTACGCTCGGCGTCTACGTCGCCTGTAACGACGTCGCCGCCTCCGGTGCCGATCCGCGCTGGCTCACCGTCGTCGTCATGCTCCCCGACGAGGGGACGTCACTCGAGACGATCGCGACCGATCTCGACGCGGCCGCCGCCGAGGTTGGCGCGTCGATCGTCGGCGGCCACTCCGAGTACGTCGACCAACTCGAGCGACCGCTGGTCTCGCTGACCGCGATGGGCGCGACTCGGCGGTACGTCCCGACCGGTGGGGCCGAGCCCGGCGACGCGGTCGTCGTCACGAAGGGTGCCGGTATCGAGGGGACGGCGATCCTGGCGGCCGATTTCGGCGACGAACTCGGCGTCGAAGACGCGGTCCGCGAGCGCGCGACGTCGCTTTTCGAGGAGATCAGCGTCGTTCCCGACGCGAATATCGTTCGCGAGCACGCGACGGCGATGCACGATCCGACCGAAGGCGGCGTCGCGGCCGGTCTCCTCGAACTCGCACGAGCGTCTGGCGTTCGACTCGAGGTCGAGCGCGACGCGATTCCGGTCCGCTCGGAGACCGAGACGCTGTGTGAGGCGGCGGGCGTCGATCCGCTCCGAATCTTCGGTTCCGGCGCGTTACTCGCGACGATGCCGGCCGACCGCGTCGAGAACTGTTTGGAACGTCTCGAGCGGGCGGGACTCGAGGCCGCGGAGATCGGTCTCGTTCGCCGCGGCGAGCCGGAACTCGTCCTCGGCGGCGAGTCGATCTCCGATCCCGTGACTGACGACCTCTATCCGCTGTGGGAGTCCGCAGACGCGGACGAGTGAATCGGACCTCGGAGTGATCGTGGCTCGGACGGAGCCGACTTCTCGCGGGGAGAATTTTCCGAGCGAACGTTCTTCCGAGGCGATATCTCTCCGAGGGGACTAACCGTTCGTGGCCCTCTATGGAAATGCCTAACGACCATAGGATATTTCTGCTACTGCCTCCCTTTATCATTCAGGAGCACTTATGTCTACTGTACGACCCACAGCGCGAACGGTCTGGGATGCGGTTTACGACCGGATTGGGGACGACCTTCGCGCCGTGATCCGGTACCAGCCGAGGGACTGGGAATCGGTGATGCGCGACGACGTGCGCGAACGGTACGCCCAACGCGATACGCAAGCGATCGTCGACCAGACGATCGTCGGCCAGTTGAGCTACGGACGCCAGGAGAGTGCGTTCGAGTCGGGCTCGTTGAACGCACTCGTTCAGGTGTTCGAGGACGCGTGGATCGTCTCGTGTCCGGACTCGACCGGCCGGAAATCCGGCGTTCTGATCTCGATCGAACGCGACGGCGAGGCGGCGACGATGGCCGACGTCCAGTGGTGTATCGACCTCCTCGAGCAGGGCGTCGATCGACTCGTCGCCTGAGCGGATTCTGTAACTGTTTATCGGCGAATATGGGTCTCAGCCGTCGACGAACAGCGTGTTCAACGCGTCGGGAACGACCAACACGTCGTCGCCGGACTCGAGTGCGTCGGTGACGTGGGGCTTTGCCCGCATGAGACACTCCTCGACGACCGACGGGGAGTCGGTATCGGTCACGACGATGTCGTGATCGCGGAGGACGCGAGCGACGACGAACGCACGCTGGGCGCCGGATTCGTACCCTCGTCTCATCTCGCCGTAGAGTGAGTCGGGGTCGTCGGCGTCCCGAAGCCGCCGATAGAATCGCGCTTCGCCGGTGCCGTCGCCCGCCCCTTCGGAAAGCGCCGCCGGAACGACGAGCCGGCCGCCGGGACGAACCGGGTTTCGATCCCCCAGTGCGACGTAGGTTCCACCGCGTGTCGCCTGGTAGAGGTTCGCGTCTTTGGGCGCGCCGACGCCACAGACGACCGCGTCGAACTCCCGATCGATCGGAACCGAGAGGGCGTCTCGAGCGACGTCCGCGAGTTCGCGAACGATCCGCCGACCCTCGCCCGCTCGCACGCCGAGGACGCCGGACGGGCCGTACGCGAGGTTGAGCGAGAAGTCGACGCCGACCAGATCGCCCGCGCGGTCGAGCGTCTCGCGAAACGGGTTTCCGTCGAGGCGACCGAGTCGAACGCCGTCGTGGACGAGCATCTCCGGACCGTGCGTGTAGCCGATCAGCGACTCGCTCCCGGCGCCGATGACGACGGTCTTCGCGCCGCCGCTGAAGCCGGCGTACTGGTGGGGCTCGACGACGCCCGTCGAGAGCACCGTGTCGGCGGCCGCGACCGGTTCGCCGATCTCGACTGGAACGCCGTCGGCCGTCGGTCCGTCGCCGGCCCCGGTCGAAACGTCGTCCGCGCCGCCGATCCGCCCGACTTCGACGACGGCGTCGGGGTCGTGGTTGACCGCGAGGTCGGCGTGTTCGCCGAGCATCGACTCGATTTCGTCGTCGGTCATCGGTCGATGCAATCCCAGTCCGATCACCACCGTCACCCGCTCGCGGTCGACGCCGCACGCGAACAGCCCCTCGAGCAAGACCTCGAGCAGGACGTCGTCGGGCGCCTTTCGGGTGACGTCGGTGACGACGATCGCGACGTCGTCGTCGGAGTCGACTCTGGACGCGAGCGACGGGCCGAGTGGCTCCTCGAGTGCGCGTTCTGCGGCCCGGCGGACGTCGACGGGATCGCCGCCGGACGGTTCGGCGATCGTCACGTCGTACTCGGAGAGTTCAACGTCGACGGTTTCCGTGCCCAGGGGGAGTTCCATACCGTCCTCATGGGGCGGTGAGTAAAAGCGACGGTGGTCGTTGCTGTAGTAACAACTGCAACGGTGTACACACTGATCGCCGACACGTCTGGCGATTAGGTGTGCAATGACGTGCAGTGGCTACTATAGTCCCACCGGCGGGGTTTCCGCGCCGGCTCGGAGCGGGTTCCGCTCGATCCAGGGGTTCACTAATCGTCCGCAAGCGGCTCTGCCTCCTCGTCCGCGGTCGTCGAAGTTGATGTGACGTCGACTGGCGTCGACGGGTCGAGCGGTTCTCGACGCGACCGGCGCAATCGTCGAAGCCGACCGGCGACGTTTTTCAGCAGAATCTTCCCGGCGAAGTCGACGGTCCGTCGCTCTCGACGGGGGTAGAAGGTCCCGAGTTCGTCGTCGGGAACGGTCGTCGGCTCGAACGCCGGGTCGGTCGCTCGCTCGATTCCGTCGCTCAGCAGTTCGCTCTGGGCCGTGACGACCCGATCGAAGGCGTCCCAAAGCGTCTCACAGTCCCGGAGACTCATCTCCCTCGAGAGGACGATTTCGCCGCCATCGATCGAGTCGTTTAGCCGCTGGAGCGTCGTTCCGATGGTGTCGCGGCCGTCGTAGAACACCGGGGGAACGCCCATCCCGCGGTAGCGACGGATGTCCGCGGGGTGGAAACTCAGGACGCCGTGTTCGGTCGCGGTCAAAATTTCCCCGCGGATCAGGCCGAATCCGAACAGGACGACGACGTCACAGCGACGAGAGACGCGGTCGACCACCTCGTCGGGGAACTCGTACCACGCCCCGTCCCTCTGTGGCGTACACCGGACGTGGGTCGCCCCCTCCAGACAGTCGACGTCGTCGATGGCGTGGCGGTGCCAGAGCGTCTGATCGTCCCCGAGAAGCCGGCCGACGGTCCGTTCGGCGAGGACGAACGCCCACGGCCCCTCTCGACGGAGCAATCGGAGGAACTGGGAGACGTCGTCGAACTCGATTCGCTTCTTCGAGTTCCACGATTCGGCGGCTGCGTCGGCGTTGCTTGCGTTGCTTACGACGAGTTCGACGCTGGCTGTGGTGTCGCGTTCCAGGTTCGTGAGCGCACGTCGTTGCCACTCGTAGAGGAAGGGTTCGGTGAGGAGACCGACGGAAACTGGTTCGTCCATCGACATGATTATTCACGCTGACGGGGACCACCATAGTTACCACTCACTTTTTTCGACACGAACCGGCGAAAGTGGCCGACTGCGGCCGGATGACCACACCCGACTGTATGGACGGCGTACCCTCGAGTTCGTCGGTAGCCATCCGCTACGTGTCTCCTGTGTCACAACAGACCGGGGAGACGGGCACTCCGCCGGTCGACGAGACACAAAAGATGTATCAGGCGTTTGCAGGCG
Organism: Natrarchaeobius versutus; assembly: GCF_041205745.1. NCBI lineage: Archaea > Methanobacteriati > Methanobacteriota > Halobacteria > Halobacteriales > Natrialbaceae > Natrarchaeobius > Natrarchaeobius versutus. The sequence goes on from NZ_JBGFCC010000013.1 coordinate 43,836, forward strand.
ACGAGGCGAGTCGTTCGAGGGGAACTCGAGCGACGGCGGCGGGTGCGAGGAGGATCCAGCCGAACAACAGCCCGTAGCTCGCGACGAGGATCGGAACGGCCGTTAACAGGTCTGTAGCCGCCTGTACGGCCACGATACCGGCCATCCCGACGACGACGAGCACGCCGCCCTCGAGCCGGGAACGAAGCGCCGGACGGTCGACGTTCGCGACGGTCGCCACGAGCCCGCCGATCGAGCCGCCGAGACCGAGCAGGACGTATCCGTTCACGCCGACGACGACGAGTGCGACCGCGGCGATTCCGAGCGCGATCGCGAACCCTCTCTGGGGCTCGCGGCGGGTCGCGTAGGTCATGACGCCCAGGAAGCCGAGGCCGAGGGCGAACCCGGCGAGGACGTCGCTGAGGTAGTGGACGCCGAGGATCACGCGGGAGAGGGCCACCACCGTGACGACGGCGGCAACCGCGAGCACCGGCCCGGGATCGCGGACCCGATCGTACGCGACCAGCAGGCCGCCGTAGACGATCGTCGCCGCGAACGCGTGGCCGCTCGGAAAGCCGAGATCGTCGGTGTCGTACGGGACGAGAAACGCGTCGGTCGGCGGCCGCGGGAGCCCGAACAGTTCCTTCGCGACGACGACGAAGCAGACGCCGGCGACCGCGTAGCTGATCACGAGCGCGTTTCGGCGTCGACTCGAGAGCCAGAACAGCACGGCCAGCAGGACCATCGGAACCGTCGTTCCGCCCAGTTCGGTCACTACCAGAACGAGGTCGGCGTACTCGGCCGGAAACCCCTCACGAATCACGGCGCTTTCGTCTTCGAGTCGCATTCGGTGTCAATCCTCATGTTCGTGTCCACTATCCTAACTGTTTCGACACTTGAGAGTCAGGTGACGACGGTGACCGCGGGACGCGGCGATCACCGATTGGCCCACTCGAGCATCCGCGCATAGACCGGATCGCTCTCGAGTGCCTGCGCGTCACCGACGAGGACGAGCGCCCGCTTCGGGCGGGTGAGTGCGACGTTGATCCGGCGGTAATCCTCGAAGATCGGCCCGTCGAGCGTTTCGGTCGCGGTAAAGGAGACGACGATGACTTCCTGACTCGAGCCCTGGAATCGATCGACGGTGTCGACGGCGACGTCCGCTGGGACGTGATTCGAGATCGTCGAAACCTGCGCCCGGAAGGGGGCGATGATGCCGATTTCCGAACGCTCGAGGCCGGCGTCCTCGTACGCCCGGACGATCTCCGCGATCCGCGCGGCCTCCTCGCCGTCGGTGTAGCGGTCGTCGTCTCCCTCGACGTCGACGAACGCGACGGCGTCACTGAGGTCTGTCGGGAGCGCCTCGCGGGAGACCCCCTCGAGATCCTCGAGCGTCCGGCCGGCGACGTCGGGCGTCGCGGGTCGAAGCTGGCCGTCGTAGAACTCGCGGGAGGCGAAGGCCTGGATGCGCTGGTTCATCCGGTACTGGCGGTCGAGCATGACGCCCGCCTCGGGGTAGCGCTCGACGAGCCGCTCGAACAGCGACTCGGTGAGATCGTTCTCCGCCCGAACGACCGGCGGAAGCTGTTCGTGGTCACCGACCAACACGAATCGGTCGGCGAGGTTGACCGCCGCGAACGTCCCCGGCTCCGTGAGCTGGGCCGCTTCGTCGACCAGCGCGGCGTCGAACGCCTGCTCTTTCATCATCCTCGAGCCGCAGGTCGCCGTCGTCGCCGCGACGATCTTCGCGTTCTGTAACTCGGCGACGCGTTCGGCGGGATCGCCGGCTCGCTCGAGGCGGTAGGGTTCCATATCGTCGCGGACGCCGCTTTCGGAGCCGACGCGAACGATCAGCTCCTCGTCGACGACGCCGTCTAGCTGTTCGAGGACCGCCTCGAGGGCGTTGTCGACGGCGCGATTCGTAAACGCGGAGAGGAGCACGCGCTCGCCGCGTTCGACCATCGCGCGGATGGTTCGGGCGATGGTGTAGGTCTTGCCGGTTCCCGGCGGGCCGTGGATCAACGCGAAATCGCGCGCGCCGACGGCGGTGCGGACCGCCTCGTCCTGTGCGTCGTTGTTGTCGATGAACGTCCCATCGGGGCGGTCGAACGCCGGATCTTCCCGACCGAACAGGACGTCCTTTCGGCGCTCGTCGCCTTTGAGGAGAACGTCGTGGAGTGCGACGAGCAACCGATCCGTCGTCAACTCGGAGGGGTAGACGTCGAGTCGAGTCACCTCGACCGGCTCGTCGGCTGTCAGCACGATTTCGTCGCCCAACCGCTCGATCCGGGCCAGTTCCGAGTTTCCCCGGACCGGGTGGCCGTCGCTCGCGAGCACCAGATCCCCCTCCCGGAGCTTCGAGGTCGCACTCCCCTCGCGGCGTGTGCGAAGTTCCCAGCGCCCCTCTTCGAGCGGTCGCTTCTCGACGAACTCGAGGTCGATTAGCGCGCGGTCGTCGTCGGCTCGTTCCCGCGCGTCTTGTTCCCAGAGCTTGGCGTACTCGCGGTGAACTTCCCGGCGTTCTTCCTCGATCGCCCGGTAAAAGCGCTCGAAGTACTCGAGTTCCTCCTCGGGGAGCGCTCGCCCGATCTGGCCCGCTTTCGACTCCTGGTCGAGCCGGCCCGAGACGACCATACAGGTGTCCTGTTCGAAACAGTACTCACACCTCGCGTCGGCCTCGTAGCCGGTCGGTACGTCGCCTCGTATCTCCATCGCCGCGATCTCGTTGCGTAATCGGACGACGAACTTCAGGAGTCCGTCGCCCATCGAAAACTCTTTCGCCGGCGTCAGATCACCGGTCTCCTCGTTACGATCGAGCGCCGAATTCTTCGTATAGAGGAGGGTCCCGGTGTCGACGTCGCCGCCGCGTTCCTCCAGCAACAGCGCGTAGCAGGCGGCCTGGACCTTGTCCTTGAATCGGGGCTCTTTTTTCAGGTTCTTCCCCGTCTTGAGTTCGACCGGCGCGCCCCGGCGGACGGCGTCGGCTCGCCCGCGGATGCCGAACGTCTCGCTGATGAGTAGCTGTTCGGAGCGCCAGGAATCCTCCTCGGTGAGCCGCCCCTGCTCGAGCCATCCTTCGATGGCGGCCGCGTTCTCCCTGACGTCCTCGGCGGCGGCGTCCGGCGTCTCGCCGAGCAGGCCGAGCTGGAGCGCGCGCTCCTCGACGCGCGCTTCGATCGACTCCTCGAGGTCTCGCCCGCGCAGGAGGTCGCCGAAGACCTCGTGGACGAGCGTCCCCTTGACCACGGGGTAGTTCAGCGGGACGCCCGAGAGCTTGTTCAGGTAGTACAGTCGGGGACACTCCACCCAGTTTCTGATCGCCGTCACGTTCACGAGGAAGCTCGGCTCGACGACGACGTAGGAGTCACCCGTCGTCTTGTACCGCGTCTCTCCCTGGTACTCGTCTTCCGCGGCGTTCGTGACGAGCAGTTCCATCCCCGGCTCGAGGAGCTCGGCCGACTCGGTCCACTTGTTCCACAGCGTCACCGTCGTCACGTCGCGGTCGGCGGACGTCGGGTCTGGTTGCGAGTCACGTCCCGGCACCGATTCGTCGTTCCCCTCACCGGTCGCCTCGAGCCGAAGCGCCACTTCGGCGAGGTCGCTCTCGCCGTAGCTCGTCGACACCGATCGAACCTCGACGTCGCCGGCGACGGTTCCGCGTACGTTCACGCCTGTCAGTCAGGGGCGAGCGTTCAAAAACGCTATCGGTCTCGGTTACCCGTGAACGGTTTAGCGCGATTTCGTCGCGTAGTCTCGGATTACCTTCCCGCCCCGGTCGGGCGAAACTGAAACGGTCGCCGCCGCTTAAACGCGCTCGAGGTGAAGCGCCCGTTGCCATGAGTGATCCGACCAGCGGCGACCGTCCGGACGACGACGATCGGGGGGACCGACCGGTTCGCGACCCCACTGGTTCCGACCGGGATCGGCGTGAGGATCCGGAGACGACCGGCGCCGATGTCGACTCCGGAACGGGCGTCGGTGACCATCCCGACCGGGGGCGTGACCCGCGGGACGACTCTACCCGGGTCGCGAACGAGGAGCGACGGCGTAACACGTCGGTCGTCAGTGCGCTCGTCGCCGCGATCGGCGCGTGGGTCGCCCTCTCGGTGCTCGTCTTCGACGTCGGCGAAGCGTCGCTGTGGAACAACGTGCTCGTCGGTACTGTGGTCTTGCTGGCCGCCGGCTACAACGTCTACCGGCTCTCGAACGACATTCCGTTGAGCGTCGGCGTCTCCACGCTCGTCGCCGTCCTCGGCATCTGGCTGATCGTCTCCGCCGCGTTGCTCGGCATGCTCGGGAGCCTGTTCTGGAGCACGCTTGTCTCCGGATTGCTCGTCGCCGGCCTCTCGGGATACAACGCCTACGAGGCTCGAGAGGCCCGAACGGTCGCGACCGAACCGGATACGCCACCGTGAGCCATCCCGTCGCCTCCCGTGACCGTTACCACCGTGGCGATCACTCCGGGTCCGGCCGTGGCTCGCCGTCGGAATCGGCTTCGATCGTCGTCTCGAGGCGCTGGAGGCGAACTTCCGCGGCGTGGTGGCCGGTTGCGACGACCGCAAACGCGATCATAACCGCGGCGAACCCGACCGCGACGAGCGGCGAGACGCCGTTGACGTAGCTGTTGATCAGCTGTCCGGCCGCGAGACCGAGCGGACCGAAACCGAGCAAACTGCTCTTAACTGGGGCGGCCCGAAACAGTTCGGCGAAAGAGAACGTTCCTCGAACGGACATTGGAAATCGTGGGTTACGCGTACTGTCGAGCGAGTTACCGTAGCCCTTTTGATTCACTCCTCGCGTTCCGTTCGACCGATACGTTCTTTCTGTTCGCCTCACAACCTTCGGGTATGCGGATTCGCGAGTGGCAGGATATACTCGAGGACGTCACTGACCGGGACGTCGATCCCCAGGGTTGGCGAGCGGTTGCTGGCGACCGCGCGGGCGGCGTCGGCGAGGATCTGTATCTCGGCCATCCACGAGCCGGCGTCTTCTTCCTCAAGACCTACGCGAAAAACCCCTACGAGGTTCGGGGCGTCGGCACCCGAGTGGCCCGAAAACTCGACGACGAGATCGGAACCTTCCTCCCGCGGGAGGACGCCGGCGGCCGGTTCGCCGTCCAGTCGCCGCCCGAGGACGAAGACCACGCCGAGAGCGTCGCCAAGCGTCTCCAGACGGTCGTCGAGACGCACGCCGACGCACCGACCCGGCCGCAGGACTTCTTCGACGACGTCATGGACGCCGTCGAGAGCCCGGCGTTCGGCCCGATGGAGTACGACCAGTACGACCGGCCAGAGCAACTCGAGGATCTCTCCGAGCGGTTCGAGGAGGCCGACGAACTGCTGAACACCGAACTCGAGGACTTGATCGAGACGGACGAGGTCGACCGCGGATTCATGTAACGGTCACGCCCCGGATCGGGAATTCCGCTCGAGGCGTCGGGTTACTTTCGCGTTTCTCGAGGGCGGTGACCGATTCCGCTCGACGGCGGCGTCGCCTCGACAGCGGGGTCGTTCGTTTTCGCGTCGGTCGGATCGCTCGTCTTCCTCTCGGCGTCGTCGTTCGTTTTCGTTTCGGCCGGGTCGTTCGTCTTCCTCTCGGCCGAGTCACTCGCCCGATACTCCTGTCTGAACGTTTCGACGATGGCGACGAGGATGCCGATCAGGATCGGTCCGACGAACAACCCGACGAAGCCGAACGTGTACACCCCGCCGAAGACGCCGGCGAGGATCACCGCGGGATTCAATCTCGCTCGCTTGTCGATCACGACCGGTCTGACGTAGTAGTCGATGAAGCTCACGACGGTGACTCCGTACAGGGCGAGAAAGACCGCCGCTCCCGTCTCGTCGATGAGAAAGAGGTAGCCGGCGGCCGGGGCCCAGACGATAAACACGCCGATCAGCGGCAAGAACGCGAGGACCAGCATCACGATCGTCCAGAAGACGACGTTCGAGATGCCGGCGAGGTGCAGTCCGAGACCGGCGACCAGCGCCTGGACGACTGCCGCGAAGGCGTGGCCGACGACGGCACCCCACGTCGTCCGGTCGATCTGATCGATCAACGTCGAACTGACCGCTGGGGAGAGCGGACTGGCATCGACGAGCCACGCGACCAGCGCCGGCCCGTCGAGCAACAGGTAAAACACCAGAAAGAGCACGAGCGCAACGCCGAGTGAGACGTGTAACGTGAGTTCGATCAGATGCGAGACGTCCTGGAAGAACACGGAGAACAACAGCTCGGTTAACTGGCCGGCCGTCTCCTGAATGTCGACGTCTGCGCCGGCGATCTCGGCGAGTTTCGTCTCGATTAGCTCCGTCTGTAGGTCCGTCTCCCCGCGCGAAATCGATCGAAGATCCTCGAGAAAAGCGGTCAGAATATAGAGTACCGGCAGGACCAACACCACGAAACTCGCGAGAATCAGCGCCAACGCGGACGCTATCTCCGCGAGTCGAGTCGACGGGAGCCGTCTCGCGGTCGCCTCGAGTAGCCGAACGTGCAACGGGTACAGGACGTACGCGAGCAACAGCGCGAGCAGAACGTACTCGAGAAACGGCCGGATGACGACGAAGACGGAAAACGTGACGATCGCCAACAGCACGTAGAGAAACAGTTGTTCACGATTCATGGAATTATTAGTGATATTGTCTGTAAGAGTATGAATACACTCCGGTGAATTACCACACTCAATTTATACCCCCGCTCCGGCCGCGTGGAACGATCGTTCGTCTGCCACTATTGGTGGTACTGAACGTCGTTACACACCTAATCGCCAGACTGATCGCCGATCAGTGTGTGAATCGCTTCAGTTGGCACTATCGTTTCATACGGTTTACTGTCAGTCGTTTCCGGCGCAACCGCGAACCGGGCGGCGGTTGCGCCGGTGAATCGGTACAGGAATCCGTATCACTCGGTACGATATCGGCACAACCTCCTCGATACTGCGATCATCCACCTCTACCAGCACATTCCCCGTTATCAGCTTTCCGTCTGTGGCCCCTGCTGTTGCCACGGCCGTCCTTTTTCGTTCGTCGGCGGAAACTGGGTCAGTGTTCGTTCCCCCCTCATCCACTCGAGACGCCCAGCTACCTGTGGTCGCGGACGTCGTCGACGCGCTAGAGCTCACCTGGTTCCTCGCCGGACTCGCGGTCGTCATCGCGTGGTACGGCTCGAAGCTCCTGACGGATCGGCTTCGACCGCGACTCGAGGAGCGAGTCCTGCGGCCGACGACCGCCAACGCGGTTCTGTTGATCGCCCGGATCGCGATCGTCTGCTACGCGTTGGTTCCGTTCGCCGGTCTCCTCGGTTTTCGACCGCAGAACGTCTTACTCTCGTTTACGGTGCTCTCGCTCGTCCTCGGGGCGGTACTGGCGCCGATCGGTCGAAGTTACGTCAGCGGGCTGTTCATCCTCGTCAACCGTCCCTACGAGGTCGGCGACATGATCGAACTCGTCGACCGCGAGGAACGTGGCTACGTCGACGACATCTCGCTCGGCTACACGCGGGTGTTCACGCTGGATAACTCCTTTCTCGTCATCCCGAACGAGACGATGCGCGAACGCGACATTCGAAACCGATCGGCCGAGGACGAACGCAACCGCCTCTCGATCGAGCTTTGTGTCACCTACGAGGGCGACCTCGAGCGAGCCTGTACCCTCCTCGAGCGGTCGGCCAGGAACGTCGACGGCGTCATCGAGGGCGGGCCGCCGATCCGGATCGGCCGGTCGCGGTTCCCGGCCGGCCCGACGGCGTTCGTCCGGGAGTTCGCCGACCACGGCATCCTGCTCGACCTCAAACTCTGGATCGAAGAACCCTACCTCCCGCTGAAGATCCGATCGGCCGTCCATCGAAGCGCGTGGAACGCGTTCCAGAACGAGGACGTCGAGATCGCTTACCCCCACACCCATCACGTCTTCGACGAGACGAGCGGACGGGCGCGAGTCGCGTTCGATTCGCCCGGCGGCGAGTCACTCGAGCGGGAACGTGGAGTCGAGTCCGGATCGAACGTCGGTCCACCGGCCGAACGGAAACCGAACTCGGGCTGGTCGATCGATCGTGCCGAGAGACGGACCGATTGAGACGAATTGTCGTCACCGGCCTGCGTTCGCGTCCGATGCGTCTTTGACCCGCCTCCGACAAGACCCATCCATGACCGCACGCGCCGAGGACACCGTCCGCGACTACTACGACGCGCTTCGCCGTGGCGAGCCACTCGAGTCGTACTTTCTCGCCGAGGAATCCACGGTCAAGTTCGGGATCGGGGAGGCGCTGTTCGGATACGACGAAATCGAGGAGGCGCTTTGCGAACAGACCGAGACGACCGACGACTGGACGATCGACAGTCACCGGCTCGTCGTCGACGAACGCGGGGCCGTTGCGACGGTCGCCGACGAGGTAACGATGGCTTGGACCGACCTCGAATCCGGCGACCGACGCGAGTTCGAAACGCGCTGGAGTGCGACGTTGTTGTCGGCGAAATCTGCGGGCGTCGGCGAGCGGGCCGACCGCAACGAACCCGACCGCGACTCAAACCGCTGGCTGTTCGCGTCGATGCACGTCAGTACGGCCAACGAGCTATGAGACGGCGACGCGGTCCGGGCTCGACTCCCGACGGGCGACGTTCGCGTCGACGGCTCGCCGCCGGGTTCGTCCTCCTCGTCGGACTCTCCGGCGGGACGATGGCGCTTCAGGGTGGCGCATCGATTCCGGCGATCGGGCTGATGACGCTCGTCGGGCTCGTCGCCGGCGGCGCGTTGTTGTGGTATCTCCGCTGGATCGTCTCGTAGGCGTACGCGATCGAGGACTCTGGGCGTACGTGAGTTGGAACGACCGCCCCTTCCAAGCGGACCCGATCCGGAACCGACGGCCGCCTCGAGTCCTCAGCGATCGACGCGCCGGAGCCACAGCCGCGGCGAGTCGAGTTCGTCCTGACTGGGCAGGTTTTCGGGGTGGTCCCAGACCCGGCTGGCGGTCCCGACGTCGCTCGCGGTGACGACGGCCTCGAAGAAGTTCTTTCCGCGCTCGTACTGGCGCTGTTTGAGGCCGAGCCCGAGCAGTCGCCGGAACAGCTTCTGGAGCGGGCCACGGCCCTGTCGACGTGCGTCGAGTTTCCGCCGCAGGTCGGCGTACTCGTCGTCGAAGGCGTGGTCCATCAGGAGTTCGGCATAGCCCTCGACGACGGTCATCGCGGCGTCGAGTTCGCGGAACGCGTCGCGGTCGAACGAGCCCGCCGAGAGGGCGGTGATCCCCTCTTCCATCTGGCTCTCGAGGTGCGTCGAGAGCCACGGCGCCGCGCCGAACTCCGCGGCGTGGGTCACCTCGTGGAAGGCGATCCAGCGCCGGAAGCGGTCGGGATCGACGTCGAGCGTCTCGGCCGCCCCGAGAATGTTGGGGCGGACGAAGTACAGCGCGTGGTCGTCGTCGGGAGTGTCGGCGAGCAACAGCGGGTCGTACTGACCGAGGACGTTTCGGCCGAGAAAGCCGAGCAACACGGCCATCGTCCCGGTGTTGATCGTCCGGGCGACGCCGGGGAAGACGTCAGTGTGGGCCTCGAGCGCCCCCATCACGCGCTCGAAGGTGGCGACGTTGGCGTCGATCCAGTGGTGACGATTCTGGATCTCGACGGTCTCGGGGACGTCGAACTCGACACCCGAGACCGTCCGGACGGCCGCCCTGGCCTCCCGAACGTCGCGTGCGTACGCCTCGGCCTCGCCGGGCTCGAGGGCGATCGAGCCGGGATCCGTCGCCGCCTTGGCGGCCTCGGCGGCGGAGTGCCAGTCGATCGCCTCGCCGTCGGAGCCGGACGCCCCGGCGACCGCCCGGGCGCTACGATAGAGGTTCACAGTGACGGATACGGCTGTGGGACGCAAAAGCGTTCGGCTCGGTTAGTTGACGATCACGTCGGGCTGGTCTTCCTCCTCGAGGTCGGGTTCGTCGTCGCCCCCGAACTTCTTGGCCGCGGCGGCGATGGCGACCAGCGCGGCGAGGGCGACCAGCGCGCCGATCGCCTTGCCGCTCGAGCCGTCGTCTTCCTCGGCGACGGCGGCCTCCGCTTCGTCGTCGGTTTCGGACTCGAGTTCGGACTCCTCGGTTTTCTCGCCGAACGGGATCGCTTCGCCGATCTCGCGGGGACCGAACTGAGTCTCGCCGTCTAGATGCAACTCGATGAACGTGAATTTCCGTTCTCCCATACTGGAGGGGACGACGACCGGACACTTAGCCGTTTGGTCGGATCGGGTGAAGATAGTCGAAGAAGGGGATCGGGTCGTGTGAACACGGTCGCGTTGGACCGGTACGATTAAGTGTCCGTCACCTGCGCTCTTTCGTATGAGTGGACGACCGCTCGACGTCCTCGAGGCGTCGCTGGGCGAACGCGTGACGGTACGACTCAAAAGCGGCGACGAGTACGTCGGCGACCTCGCTGGCTACGACCAGCACATGAATCTCGTGTTGGAGGACGTCGCCATTCCGGCCGAGGAGTCGTCGTCGGACGAGGAGCCGATCGAAGACACAACCATTATACGCGGCGACAACGTCGTTTCGATCACTCCATGACTGGTGCAGGAACCCCGAGCCAAGGAAAGAAAAACAAGACGACCCACGTCAAGTGTCGTCGGTGCGGAGAGAAGTCCTATCACGTCCGAAAGAAGGTCTGCTCGTCGTGTGGCTTCGGCAAATCGTCTAAACGCCGCGACTACGAGTGGCAGTCGAAAACCGGCGACAACTGATTTCGACGCTTCTTCGTCTCTCCCGAATACGTTTCTCTCGAGTGATATCTCACTCCTGCTCTCGTCTCGAGTGACGTCTCTCGTCCGGTTTCGAACGACCGGATCGACCAAGTATTTCGATCGGTCGTCACGTCCGTTCCCCGACACCGTTCTCTCGGCCTGAACGTTCCGAAACCGGAAGTAACGAACGGTTATATAGATGTCTGACCTACTATACGTTACCGGACCGCGAGCGATTGCAGACGGTCGGGGTGAGACCATGTTAACCGAATCGATAACCTATCTCAGAGACAGTGACGACGCCTGGAAGACCGCCATCATCGGCGGAGTCTTTCTGCTCTTTGGCTTCCTGTTGATCCCCCTCTTTCTCGTGTGGGGGTACGTCGTCCGGGTACTGGACAGAACCGCACGCGGCGACGACGAAGCCCCGGTGTTCGACGAGTGGGGTGAGATGACGATCGAGGGCGCGAAGGCGTTCGTCATCCTGCTCGCGTACTCGCTCGTGCCGATCGTCTTCGGCGCGATCACCGTCGGCGGCGGAATACTCGCCGTCGGCGGCGATCCCGGCGCACTCGGTGCGGCCGTCATCGCGGCGCTTGGCCTCCTCACGTTCGTCGTCGCCGTCGGCGCCGCCTACGTCGCCCCGGCGGCTCTGGCACAGTTTGCCGCCGAACGCCGGATCCGGGCCGGATTCGACCTCGAGGAGCTTCGTCCCGTTCTCAGGAGCGGGACGTACGCGACGAACTGGCTCGTCGCGCTCGGGATCGTGATCGTCGGCTCGTTCGTCTCGGGTATCCTCGGATCGATCCCGTTCGTCGGCGCCATCCTCGGCGCGATCGTCGCGTTCTACGCGCTGGTCGCGGCCTACTACGTCATCGGTCACGCGTGGCTCGACCTCCACCCGATCTCCGTCGACGGAGCGAACGGCGAATCGACGGGCGACCGACCCGCGGTCTGATCACGACGGTTTGGGGGCTCGATCGCGGGGTCAGGACGGATCGCGACCGCCGATGAACAACCATTAGTCCGGCGGGGCGAACACTCCGATATGGAGACGACCGACGCCTTTCTCGGCCTCGAGTGTGTCGACTGTGGGGCCAGTGCCGACGCCGATCACGTCGGCCGGTGTCCCGAGTGTGGTGGCCTGTTCGACCCGAGTTACGACTACGACGCGATCGACCTCGAGCGAGAGAGCCTCGAGTCGCGGCCGTTCGACTCGATGTGGCGCTACGAGGAACTGCTCCCCTTCGCCGGGGAGACGGTCGTCACGACCGACGAGGGGGCGACGCCGCTGGTCGAGTGTCCATCCCTCGCCGAGGAACTGGGCGTCGAACGGGTGTACGTGAAAGACGAGGGACGGAATCCGACGGGGACGATCCGGGACCGCGGCCAGTCGGTGGCGGTCACGGCCGTCGCCGAAAGCGGTGGAACCGACGTCGCGCTCGCGTCGACGGGTAACGGCGGGCAGTCGGCCGCGGCGTACGCCGGGCGGGCGGGCCTCGAGTCTCACGTCTATCTCCCCTCGCGCTCGGGCTTTTCGAACAAGGCGATGGTGAACGTCCACGGTGGCGACATGACCGTCGTCGGCGGACGCTACGACGACGCCGTCGGCGCCTTCGAGGAGGGACTCGCGGAACACGACGAGTGGCGGTCGGTGCAAGCGTTTTCGACGCCATACCGCCACGAGGGTGAGAAGACGACCCTGTTCGAGATCGTCGAACAACTCGAGTGGGCGGTGCCCGACGCGGTCGTCTACCCGACCGGTGGCGGGGTCGGGTTGGTCGGCGGCGCCAAGGCGGCGACGGAGTTGCAAACGCTCGGACTGGTCGACGACCGGCCGTCGCTGTACGCCGCACAGGCCGAGGGCTGTGCGCCCGTCGTCGACGCCATCGCGGACGGACGAGAGGACACCGAGCCGGTGGAGACGCCAGACACGATCTGTGGCGGGATCGAAGTCCCCGATCCGGCGGCGGGCTCGTGGGTGCTCGAGGCAATCTCCGAGACCGGCGGTGGCGCGGTCGCGACCGACGACCAGGACGTCCTCGAGGCCGGCGTGACTGTGGCCCAACACGAGGGTCTCGAGATGACGCCGAGTGCCGCGGCCGCGGCCGCCGGCGCCTGGGAACTCGCCGAGCGCGGCGCGTTCGACGGCGACGAGACGGTCGTCCTCGTCAACACCGCGACCGGGAACAAGGAGGCGGACGTGTTGCGCAGTTACCTGATGAGCCAGGGCGTCTAGACGATCCGGGACTCGAGTTCGACTGCGATCGGAGCCCATATCCCGACTCACGGGTGCTATCACCCCCGATTTCGCTCGTTGACGGGTCGGGTTCGAGTCGACTCCAGTTATGATTACATCTTCTTCGGATCACGACCGTCTCGAGGCCTACCCCTTGCTACACCAGTCTCGAGTCCGACGTATTCGGTGGCGCTCGTCCTGGACTGGTCCCATGACGATCCCATCAACCAGTTCGCTGAACGTCCTGGCAGTCCTCGTATCGGCCTGTCGGAACCTCAATTCTGATTCGAATCTGCCGTTCTCGGGCAAAACCTTCGAAAACTGACCGTTCCGCTGTAACGCCGGGTGCACTCGTCGTCGACCACGTCCTGAGTGATCACCAGCCGTTCGCTCCCGTTCGCCGGCGACAGATCGGTAAATTAGACTAGTCTAAACTATAAATTAGCTTAGGAAAATACATTACGGTGCTCCGGAAAGGGGCGGGTGATGAGTTCGAAATCGGATCGACGCGATTCATCGATCGTTTCACGACGAACCTTCGCTCGCCTCGGTGGGGGGACAGCGATCGGGGCGCTAGCAGGTTGTCTCAGTGATACCGGCGACGCCAGTACCGAAACCGACGGGACGGACGACGCCTACGAAGTCTGTATGGAGCCTGCGGGCTGTGTCGAGTTCGACGAACCGCCCGCGGAGTTCGCGGTGTACCACCAGTCCTGGGTGGATATCGCAATCTCGCTGGGACAGGCCAACGGCGTGGCCGCGGCCGCTTTCCCCGGACGGTTCCCGGTCGGCTATCTCGAGCAGCTGCCGGGCGTCGAGTTCGACCGAGACGGGACGTTCGCTCTCCAGGAAGACGGTGACGCCGACGTCGAGGTCTTCTACGAACTCGGCCTCGATTTACACCTGATCGATCCCTACACGGCGGAGAACTACTTCGCGCTCGACTGGGACGACGTCGACGAACTCGAAGCGAACGTCGCCCCCTTTATCGGAAGCTGGATTCGCCGACCCCAGTTTACCGACGACCACCCACACTACGACCTCTGGGAGGTCTACGACGAGGCGGCCCAGGTGTTCCAGGTCCAGGAGCGAGGCGAGGCGTTTCGGAACCTTCACGGGGAGATGCTCGAGGAGATTCGGGCCGAACTCCCACCCGTCGAGGAGCGTCCCACCGTGGGCTATCTGAACTTCGACGACTTCGACGCCGCTAGTGGCATCGACGTGTTCAATCCGGTGTTGCCGGGGACGCAGACGCAGACGTTGCGTGATCTCGGTGTGCCTGACCACGACGCGTTCGCGGGCGTCTACCCCGACGACGACTATCGACTCACGGCCGACCTCGAGTTGATGCTCGAGCACGACCCTGAGGTGATCATCTACCACAACGGGCTCGACGGCGTCATCCGTCGGGACGGACGCGACTGGGAGGCCGACCTGATCGAACCGCTCGAGAGCGATCCCGTCGCGAGCGAGGTGACGGCCGTCCGGAACGGCCGCGTCTATCCCTGGCACGAGATGGAACAGGGGCCCATCCTCAACACGTTCCAGACCGAGGCGCTCGCGAAGAGCCTCTACCCCGGCGTTTTCGGCGAGCCGACGGGGATGGAAGCACCGCCCGAGGACGAACGATTATTCGACCGCCAGCGGGTTGCGGACATCATCAATGGGGAGTTCTAGGAGTGGGATTCGCTGGTTCCCCACCGACGGATATTCCTGTCGATGAGATCGGCTTCGCCGCCGTGAATTTCTCGTGAGTGCCGAGGGTCCCGGCGTCACCGGATCGGCAGCGACAGGGTCGACCACCGAAATCCGCCGGCTGGGCTGGCTGTTCGATCCAAAGCTGGTAACTGTCGTGCTCGCGAGTACGCTCGTCGTCGTCGTCGGAGGGCTGGTTCAGGTGAGCTTCGGCGCCTACTCGATGACCCCTGGCGAGGCCTGGCGAGCGGTGTTGAATCCCGACGTGGTGTTCAACATCCAGGCGTGGAACGCCTTCCTGCTCGGAGGCGAGGTGCCCGACATGCACGAGCGGAGTCTCATCGCCTGGAACGTCCGCTTGCCCCGGGTGTTCGTCGCGATCATTGTCGGAATGAACCTCGCGGTTTCGGGGGCGATCTTCCAGGCCGTGACCAGAAACGAACTCGCGAGTCCGTTCATTCTCGGCGTCTCCTCCGGGGCGGGTCTGATGATCCTGCTCACGCTCGTGGTGTTCGGCAGTCTGACGGCGTTTCTCCCGCTGATCGCCGCGACGGGCGGCGCGGTCGCCTTTCTAATCGTCTACGCGATTGCCTGGAAAGGCGGGACGAACCCGGTCCGGCTGGTGCTCGCGGGCGTCATCGTCGGAACGGTGTTGGGGTCGTTGCAGACCGCACTGTTTTTCTTCGCCGACGATGTCGGAATCGTCCAGTCTGCGATCGCGTGGACGACCGGCTCGCTCACCGGCACCGACTGGCAACAGGTCCGTCTCGCGTTGCCGTGGACGGTCGTCGCCGTGGGGCTGGCACTCGTCGGGTCGCGTCAGTGTAACGTCCTCTTGCTCGGCGAGGAGACGGCGAAGTCCCTCGGAATGTCGATCGAGAAGGTCCGCTTTGCGCTTTCCGGCGTCGCCGTCCTCGCGGCGGCGGCCAGCATCGCGGTGGCGGGCATCGTCAGCTTCGTCGGGCTAATCGTTCCCCACATCGTCCGCAACGTGGTGGGAAGCGATTACAAGCAGCTGATCGTCGGCTGCGTATTCGTCGGTCCGGCGCTGATGGTCGCCGCCGACGTCGGCGCACGACTCGCACTCAACCCCGTCCAGATTCCCGTCGGCATCGTCACCGGGCTCGTCGGCGGCACGTACTTCCTATACCTGATGCGTAAGAAATCGAATCTCGGAGAGATATGACCACGAACGAATCGACGAGTGAATCCAGCGGAGCAACTCGAGAGAACGATGCGGGTCGCGTCGACCGCGAGAACGACGCGGGTCGTGCTACCGGAACGGCCGACGCACGTCAGGCCGTCCGCGAGTCCGAGTCGAGTCACGCCGGCCGGGAGTCGGACACGAGTCGCACTACCCGGTCGGGTCCGCGGTCGGAACCGATTCTCGTCGGTGAGGACCTCACGTTGGCGTACCCCGGGAGCGACGAGCCGGTGATCGACGGCGAATCGCTCGCCGTCGAACCCGGGGTCGTGACGGCGCTCGTGGGGCCGAACGGGTCGGGAAAGAGTACGCTGTTGAAAGGGCTGGCCGATCAACTCGCTCCTCGAGACGGGACGGTACTACTCGAGGGCCGAGACGTCCACGAACTAGAGACGAAAGAACTCGCCCGGCGGCTCGGCTTGCTTTCACAGGAGAGCACCTCTCCCGAGAGCATCACCGTCGAGGAACTCGTCTATCACGGGCGATATCCTCATCGCGGGTTTTTCGATCACGTCACCGAGTCGGACCACCGGGCGGTCGACCGTGCGATCGAACTCGCGGGGTGTGGTCATCTCCGCGAGCGCGAACTCGGGAGCTTGAGCGGGGGTCAGAAACAACTTGCGTGGATTGCGATGGTGCTCGCCCAGGACACTGACGTCTTGCTGTTGGACGAGCCGACGACGTTTCTCGACCTCCATCACCAACTCCAGGTGATGGAGATCGTCGAGACGTTGCGCGACGAGAGCGAGATTACGGTCGTCGTCGTACTCCACGACATCGAACAGGCCGCACGTCACGCCGACAGAATCGTCGCCCTCGACGACGGCGAGATCCACGGAGACGGAACGCCAACCGAGATCGTCACCGAGGAGTTGCTCGCGACGGTTTTCGAAATCGAGGCAGCGGTCGATGTGGCCGATCAGGGTCCGCGGATCACGCCGCTTTGCCCCATTTCGTCTTCTGATTCGTAGCCCTTTTCGACACGACTGGTCTCTCGTATTGTCGGCCGTCTACCGTTCACGTTTGGATGGGACGGACGGCCCACGTCTGGAGTCGGGCCACCCAGTAGCGGGTCGATGGGATTGTTGTAACGATTTACCGGTGAAACCACGATCCGCCTGTGGTTTCGCCGGTAACGACTTACAACAGTCCCTATGAAGTGTCGTTGTCAAATATTGAACTGGTATGAGGTATGTCAGGTATGGCGGAAGGACAATATTGGGCCACAATTAGTGTTTCAGGGACAGGAGTGTGTATCAGTAGTCGTGACGTTCACGATAGTGTAATATTGCAAACACGTATATCCGACCGTGTTTTTAGGATCGTAACAACAGCATGGTCCTCGAACCTGTCTACCTCGAGTCGATGGAGGAGATCGAATGAGCGCGGCGGATCGGATCGCGAAGTTCGTCACCTCCAACGGGCGCATCGTTCTCGTTGTACTCTTGCTTACGACGGCGCTGGTCGGCGCCGGCATGTTGATGATCGACGACGATTCCTCGCTCGAGCAGTTCGAGAGCGACTCGCCGGAGGGCGAAGCGATGGCGGAGATCGACGACCGCTTCGGCGGCGACGACGAGGAGGAGACGACGAGCGTGCAGGTGATTACCCGCGGCGATGGCGAGAACGTCCTCACGCGGGAGTCGTTGCTCGAGTCCCTCGAGTTCCAGGCGGAGATCAGGGCGAACGAATCGATCGACGAGACGCTCGTCGAAGACGACGCGATCACCGGCGTCGAGAATATCGTCGCGATCACGGCGATCACGAACGAGCAGGTCGAAGAACTCGAGGAACTCGGCGAGGACGTAGAGGAACGCGAAACGGAGTTGAACGAGACGAGCGAAGGGCTCGAAGAACGCGGCGCCGAACTCGAAGAGCGCGGCGAGGAACTCGAAGAGCGCGGCGCCGAGATCGAGCAACGCGAGGCGGAGTTGAACGAGACGAGCGAGCGCCTCGAGGAGGGAATCGACGCGTCGATCGGTATCCAGCGCGAGTACGAGGAACTGGCCGCGACCGCCGACGAGACCGACCCCGAGTATCAGGAGGGTTCGGCCGAACTCGAGGCGGAGTTCGACGCGACGATCGAGGAGGCGACCGCGGGTCTCGATGACGAGCAGGCGGCCGAGTACGAGGAACTCGCCCAACAGGCGCGGGCGATCGAATCCGATCGGTTCGCGATCGAACAGACGACCGACGAGCCAGCGGAGGTTCCCGAGTACCAGGAGCTCTCCGAGGGACTCGAGGACGTCTACCTCGGCGCGACGATGGGAGTTCTCGAGGAGGAGTACGAACGACTCGAGGAAGACGCCGAGGAACTCGAAGAAGAGAGCGAGCAACTCGAGGCGGATAGCGAACAGCTCGAAGAAGCGAGCGAACAACTCGAGGAGGAGTACGAACAGCTCGGTGAGGACGCCGAGGAACTCGAAGAGATGCAAGCGGACCTCGAGGACGACGAGGGGCCGACGCTCGACGAACAGATCGAGGCGCTCGAGGAGATCGACGACGACGAGTTCGAGGAAGCCCTCGAGGATTCGCTGTCGGACGACGACGAGAACGAGGGGGCGGCTCTCGGGTTCATGCCGTCGGACTACGATCCGGGATCGACCGAGGCTGACGCGCGGATGACGTTCGTCACCCAGGAGATCGGCGACGCCGACGTCGAGACGGGTGCCGTCGACGAGGACGTCCTCGAGACCCAACTCGACTTACAGGAGCTTGCGGCCGGTCACGAACACGACCAGATCGTCTTCGGCGTCGGCATCATCACCGACGAAATCGACCGCTCGATGGGTGACAGCTTGGCGATCGTCGGGCCGCTCGCGCTCGCGTTCGTCGTCGCCGCGCTCCTGATCGCCTACCGCGACCCGCTCGACATCGTCCTCGGGGTCGTCGGCATCGTCACGGTGTTGGTCTGGACGTTCGGCTTCATGGGCTGGGCGGGGATCGCGTTCAACCAGATGATGATCGCGATCCCCGTCTTGCTGATCGGGCTCTCGATCGATTACGCGATTCACGTCTTCATGCGGTACAGAGAACAACGCGAGACGCCACGCGTCCCGGACGAGCGAACGGGGAGCGAAGGGAACCGTGGGAAACGGGAACAGGGGGATCGTTCCATCACCGACTCGAGTCCGGTCCGCGGATCGATGGCCGTCGCGCTCGCGGGAGTCGGGATCGCGCTCGTCTGGGTTACCGCGACGACCGCGATCGGATTTCTCGCGAACCTGATCAGCCCGATCGGTCCGATCCAGGAGTTCGGCGTCGTGAGTGCGTTCGGCATCCTCGCGGCGCTGATCGTTTTCGGTGGGCTGATTCCGGCCGCGAAAGTCGAGATCGACTCGGCGCTCGAGGCTCGAGGGTTCGACCGCCGTAAGCGCGCGTTCGGGACCGGTGGCGGCCGGCTGGGCGACGTCCTCTCCGTCGGCGCGGTCGCCGCGAGACGGGCGCCGCTGGTTCTCCTGTTGGTCGTCTTGCTCGTGACCGCCGGCGGGGTCTACGGCGCGACGCAGGTCGACACCAGCTTCGACGAGGAGGACTTCCTCGCGGAGAGCCCGCCGGCGTGGACGGAGTCGCTCCCCGGCGGGATGGCACCCGGCGAGTACCAGGCGTCGGCCGACCTGGATTTCGTCAACGAGAACTTCCAGCGCGACGACCTGCAGGCCCAGATTTTGGTCGAGGGTGACGTCGCCGACGGCGACGTTCTGGAACGCCTTGAGACGGCCCAGGAGGAGGCCGCGGACAGCGACGTCGCGTACACGCTGGCGAGTGGCGATGCCGACGTCCAGGGGCCGCTGTCGGTGATGGAAGACACCGCCGCCCAGAACGAGTCGTTCAACGAGTCGTTCGAGGCCGCCGACACCACGGGCGACGGCCTCCCCGACGAGAACGTCGAGGAGCTGTACGACGAACTGTTCGAGGTCAACGAGGAGGAGGCGAGTCAGGTCCTCCACCGGAGCGACGACGGGACGTACGACGCCGCTCGGCTGATCGTCGCCGTCGAGGGTGATGCGGCGTTCGAGCAGACCACCGACGAGATGCGGGCCATCGCGGCGACGATCGACGACGATGGCGTCGGCGACGACCGTGGACTCGAGGGCGGCGAGTCGGCGGACGGCGACGAAAGAGACGGCGGATCGACGAGCGGTGACGAAATAGCTGACGAGTCGGCGGACAACGAGTCGACGAACGACGATACTGCGGCGGTTCTCGCCGGTGGGGGCGGCGTCAGCGCGATCGCGACCGGCGATCCGATCGTCAACTACATCGTCGAGCAGGATCTGCTCGACACCGTTCTTCAGAGCCTGCTTATTACGCTCGTCGCGGTGTTTACGTTCCTCTCGGCCGCCTATCGCCTGACCGGGAACAGCGCGACACTCGGCGTCGTGACGCTGTTACCCGTCGCGTTCGCCGTCAGTTGGATCCTCGGGACGATGTACCTCATCGGGATGCCGTTTAACGTCCTGACGGGGATGATCACCAGCCTCACGATCGGCCTCGGGGTCGCCTACAGCATTCACGTTAGCTCCCGGTACACCCTCGAACTCGAGCGCCAGGGCAACGTCTGGTCGGCCCTCGAAACGACGGTTACCGGGACCGGTGGTGCGTTGCTGGGAAGTGCGGCGACGACCGTCGGTGGCTTCGGCACGCTGGCGTTTGCCATCCTCCCGGTCCTCGAGCAGTTCGGGATCATCACCGCGTTGACGATCACGTACGCGTTCCTCGCGAGCGTCGTCGTCCTCCCGACGTTGCTCGTCCTCTGGACCCGATTGTTCGGTCCCGACGTCTCGTTCGACGCTCCGCCGGTCCGGCGGCCGACGCCGACGGCGAGCGACGGCGGGATGCCCGAACACGCCGACGGCGGCGACGATGGGGCCGCGGCCGAGACGACCGATACCGACTCGAGCGGAGGTGACGAGTCGTGAACGTCGACGAGAACGAAGCCGTCGAGGCATTCGAACGACTCGGGCTCACGAGCTACGAGGCCAAGGTGTTCATCGCCCTCCACAGGATCGCCTCGGGGACCGCACGAGACGTCGCTCGAATCACCGACGTCCCCCGCTCGCAGGTCTACAGCGTCGCCGAGAGCCTCGAGGAACGCGGCCTGCTCGAGGTCCAGCAGTCGAATCCGATCCGCTACAGACCGGTCAGCGCCGAAGAGGCCGAAGAGACTCTCGAGAGACGATTCGAGTGCGAGCGCGACCGGGCGTTCGATTACGTCGATCGAGTGAGCGAGGAGTCGACCGGCGAGGAGACCCAGGAAGACATCTGGACCGTTCGCGGGCGCGATCGGGTCGACGACCGGGTCGTCGATCTCCTCTCGAGTGCGAACGAGCGGGTCGTCTTCGGAACCCGACTGCCCGAACTCGTCACCGACCAGATCGCGCGGACGCTCGGTGAGCGGGCGGCCGCCGACGCATCGGTAGCCGTCGTGAGTCGGACCGAGTCGATTCGGGAGCGACTCGGCTCGCTCGAGGGAGTCGATGCGAGACCCCCACCCGCCCACCACGGGGACGACCGACGCTCCGGCCGGATCGTCATCGTCGACGACGACGGGATCCTGTTGAGCGTGATCGACGACGACGGTGACGAGACCGCAATCTGGAGTTCGGGATCGCGGTTCGCGTCCGTTCTAATCCAGTTGATCGAGGCGAACACACGAACGTCCGCTTGACTCCATCACGGGATTCGTCGGTGTGACTCACCACACACTGTGACTCGACACACCCTCGCTCGCCACAACCGCGACTCGGCGCTTGCCACGTCCTCGACGAGCACCGCCTCGTTTCTCGAACCGACCGGTTGGGTCGGTAGTATTAATGGCAACGTGATGGTCTTTACAACCGGTCCACCGCAGATGATTTCCCCCAATCGATTACCGGACGGTGACTCGGATGCGTAACGTCCTCACGGCAACACGGAGCGACCTCGATGGGCTCGTACGCTCGTGGCCCGTCTGGATCGCGACGGCGCTGTTTTCGGTCGCCGTACTGCTGGGATGGGTTCCCTGGATGTTCTCGGCGCTTCTCGCGAACGAGGATAGACCGCTCCTGTTGGCGATCCGGCAGGCGCAACTGTGGCTTCCCCCGTTTGCGATCTTCGTGGGATGGGTCTCGATCCGCGACGAGCGCGGATCGGATTCGTCCGACTGTGGCGCTCTGACGGGACCAACCGAGCGGTTTCTCGAGTCGTTCGTCGGCCGAGCCGTCGTGGTCGTCGTCGCGGTCTCGATCGTCGTCTGTCTGCTGGCCGCACTCGTCGCCGTGCGACCCGGCGTGGTGCTGGTGTCCTCTTTCGTCGGGGGACTGACCGCCGTGGCGTTGTTCGGACTGGTCTGGGTGGCGATCGCGGTCGGCGCCTCGAGGCTCCTCGAGACGAGACGACGGGCGATCGGACTCGCAGTCGGCCTGTACGTCCTGTTCGCATTTCTCTGGCGGGAGACGGTCGTCGTGTTCGTCTCCTACGCCCTCACCGGCGACACCGCG
This sequence comes from Natrarchaeobius versutus, assembly GCF_041205745.1. NCBI lineage: Archaea > Methanobacteriati > Methanobacteriota > Halobacteria > Halobacteriales > Natrialbaceae > Natrarchaeobius > Natrarchaeobius versutus. The sequence continues at coordinate 66,156 of NZ_JBGFCC010000013.1, forward strand.
GTGGACGTCGAACAACCCGCGTTGCTCGCGAGTCTCGCGGAGCCGACCTGGTACCTGTATCTGACCCGGTTGAACCCGTACGAGGCGTTCGACGGCGCGTTGTACTACCTTCCGAGACTGCTCGAGACGCTCGTTCTCGGCGAGTCCGCGACGCACCCGCACGCACCGAACCTCTTCGGACTCGCGGTCCTTCTCGCGTGGGTGGTCCTCCCGGTTGCGGTCGTCTCGTGGAGAGCTGACTGACCCGAGGAACGGATTTGGATCGCCCCTCTCGGCTGATCCGCCGAGCCCGCTCGAGGATTCGCCGGCATCCGACCGCTTTAGACGACTGGTAACCGACGGAGGTGTATGACCGCCGATCCGCCGCTCGCACTCGACATCGACGGCACGTTGACCCGCCCCGATGGCTGGGGAATCGACTCCCGTATTTTCGAACCGCTTCGCGCGTGGGATGGCCCCGTGGTCGTCGCCACCGGGAAGGCGTTTCCGTACCCGATCGCGCTCTGTCACTTCGCCGCGATTCCGGAACTGGTCGTCGCCGAGAACGGCGGCGTCGTCTACACCGGCGACGACGTCTTCGTTACCGCCGATCGCGAGGCCCCTCGAGCCGTCGCCGAGGCCTACCGCGAGGCGGGCTACTCGCTGGGTTGGGGCGGAGAAGACACCGTGAATCGCTGGCGAGAGACCGAAATCGCCGTCAACCGCGAACAGCCCAGAGAGCCACTCGAGGAGATCGCCGCCGACTACGGCCTCGAGGTGATCGACACCGGCTACGCCTACCACGTCAAAGATACGACGCCGAACAAGGGCGACGGCATCGAGCGAATCGCCGACCACGTGGGCTTCGACCTCGCAGACGTCGTCGCGGTCGGCGACTCGATCAACGACGTCTCGACGTTCGCGGTCGCCGGTCGAAGTTTCGCCGTCGAGAACGCCGACGAGGATGCGAAGGCGGCCGCCGACGAGGTCCTGGAGGACGTCCACGCGGACGGGACGTTGGCGGTCCTTGAGCGGGTTCGCGGCCAGGAGTGACAGCCACACGAGCGGGTTCGCGGCCGGGAGACCGACGCGCTGTCGACTCGAGTGGGATGCGACCAGGAGTGAGCGCCGATCGCGGGCGACGCAATCAGCCGTCGCCTCGAGTCGCCGACCGACGGATACGTGATCGGCCGTCACTTCGAGTCGTCGACCGACGGGGCGATCGATTCCGTGAGCAGTCAGTACAGCTATCGGTGACGACGATAGTACATCCACCGTGATCGAGTTCGGTGGCGGTCTCGTCGCGACGTTCGTCGTTCTCGCCACCTTCGCCTTGCTGTTCGTGAGGCGGATCGGGCGCTATCCCCTCTCACGGTCGGTGACTGCGGCCACGGGGACCGTCGTCTTACTCGCACTCGGGATCGTCTCGCCCTCACGCGCACTCGAGTCGATGAGCGTCCAGACGTTGCTCTTGTTGTTCGGCATGCTGGTCCACGTCGTTGCTCTCGCCCGCTCGGGGTTCTACGAGTGGACGGCCACTCGGCTGGTCGCGATCGCCCGGACCCCGCGGCGGCTGACCCTCGGCGCACTCGCGCTTTCGGCGGTGCTCAGCGCATTCGCGCTCAACGACGCGACGGTGTTGTTGCTCACGCCGATACTCATCGTCGCGGCCGACAGAGGGGACGCGGACCCGGTCGCCCCCGTTCTCGCCGTCGTCTTCGGCGCGAATATCGGCAGCGTCGCGACGCCGCTTGGTAACCCACAGAACGCGTTTATTCTGGCCGAAAGCGACCTGACGACGCTCGAGTTCGTCACGGCGTTGACCCCCGTCGCGGCCGTCTGCCTGGTCGTCGCCGCGCTGTTTCTCCTCCCGATCACGCCGAGTGACGGTGCGCTCGCCGTGGCCGACCCCGTCGAGTTCGACCGCGTCTGGGCCGGAACCAGCATCTGCTTCGTCGTCGTGACGTTCCTCGCGTTGCTCATCTTTCCCCACATCGGCGCCGGAACGATCGCGGCGTCGACCGCCGTCGTCCACCTCGCGTGGCTCCAGGGCTTTCGCCGCGTCGCCGGCGACGAGATCTTCGCGGACGTCGACTGGAGCGTACTCGTCCTGTTCGCCGGGCTGTTCGCACTCGTCGCCGGCCTCGACGGGACGGCCCTGCTGGACGCTGTCGAGTCGATCGACGGCGAACCCCAGCTTGCCGCCGGGACGTTCGCCCTCTCGAATCTCGTGAGCAACGTCCCCGCCGTGGTCTTGCTCGCCGCCGGTCTCCCCGCCGAGGCGACCGCCGATTGGTTGTTGCTGGCCGCGGTGAGCACGCTCGCAGGAAACGCGACGCCGATCGCCTCCGCCGCGACGCTTCTGGCGCTCGAGGCGGCCTCCGACGAGGACGTCCGCGTCCCGATTCGGACGCTGTTGCTCCTCGGGGTTCCGCTCTCGATCGTCACCTCGGCGCTTGCGGTCGGGATCCTGTCGCTGACGCTCGGCTGATTGCCGTCAGTACGCCGTCTCGAAGACGTTCACGATATCGTCTTTCGTCATCCGCCGCGGGTTCCGATCGACGTTGTGCCGAGAGTGCTCGAGTGCGATGTCGGCGAAGGCGTCGAACGCGTCCGGGTCGACGTCCGCCTCGAGATCGCCGATCTGGTTCGGAATCCCGATATCGTCGTTGAGGTCCTCGACGGCCTCGACGCCGCGGTAGGCGTGCTCGAGGGTCGTTTCTCCGTCGCGTTCGGGGACCCCGAGAAGCGTTGCGATATCGGCGAATCGGTTGGCTTCGGCGGGGACGTTGTACGCCATCACGTGTGGGAGCAAGACGGCGTTGGCGAGCCCGTGACCGAGCCCGCACTCGGTGCCGAGCGGGTAGGTGAGCGCGTGGACGGCCCCGAGCCCGGAGTTGACGAACGCCTGGCCGCCGAGCATCGCAGCGAGGCTCATCCCGTAGCGGGCCTCGTCGTTGTGTTCGCCCTGGTGGACCGCCTCCCGGAGGGTGTCGCCGACCAACTCGATCGCCCGTCGTGCGAGCGCGTCGGTGTAGGGGGTTCGAAGCGTCGAGACGTACGCCTCGACGGCGTGGGTGAGCGCGTCCATCCCGGTGGCGGCCGCGACTCCCGGGGGCTGTGAGCGCGTCAGTTCCGGATCGACGATCGCCAGTTCTGCGAAGAGGTGATCGGAGTAGACGACCTTCTTGTTTCCGCCGTCGTCGCCGTCGGCGAAGACGCCGATGTGCGTTACCTCGCTGCCGGTTCCGGCAGTGGTCGGCAACAGCACCGTCGGTCTGCCGGGCCCGGGGACGTTCCCCATCCCGAGTAGCTCACGGACGGGGACGTCGTGTTCGGCCAGCGCGGACGCGGCTTTCGCCGTATCGAGGCTGGAGCCGCCGCCGACGCCGATCACGAGGTCGGCATCGACCCGCGTCAGTTCGTCGGCCGCGTGTTCGACGAGCTCGAGTTTCGGTTCCGGCGTGACGCCGTCGTACGTGTGGACGTCGACATCGACGGCCTCGAGCGCGTCGAAGACGGGGTCGGTCGCGCCGGCCTCGAGTACGCCCTCGTCGGTGACGACCAGCGCCGACTCGATTCCCTCGTCGGTAACGTAGTCCTCGAGTTTCGCCGTCGCCCCCATCCCGTACTGGATCGTGTTCGGACTGCGAACCGCGTTGACGTCGCCGATCGAACCGATGCCATCGAACATGCTGGAATAGATCCCGATACGGGACAAAAGTGTTTATAGAACTCGTTGAAACGATTTACGCCCGGTCACAGCCAAGCGGCCAGCCTCGACAACGAAGCCGAGGCTGGCCGCCGATGTTCGTGACCGGGTGTGCAATGACTTTCAGCGTGTACTATACTTCCGAGAGGGTATCGCTCGCTCACGGAACCCTTTTGCCGTCGTCGACCGGATTCGTCGGTATGGTCGTGGAGTCGCCACTGGTTGCTGCGCTCGGACTCGTAGCGACGGCCGCCATCTTCTGGATCATCCGCTGGGACGCGGTCCGCTCGGAGATCGCCCGACCGCAGTTGTGGGCCGCCGTGGCCGCGATCCCGTTTCTGGTCGGCGTCTCGCTGTATCTGTTCGCGACAGTCCCGACGACGGGTGTCATCATGACCGCGAACACGGGGCTCGTCCTCTACACGTTCGAGCGCGAGGTCGTGACCGAGGGCGACGAACCGGCCGAACCCGGACAGCTTCCACACGCCCCGTCCGAATCGACTCGAGGGGACGACGGTTCCGAGGAGTGATCACCGCCAGCCGGGCGACCGGGCTCCGAGACTGACACCACACGGCTTTTGTCCGCGCCACTCGAATCGACGCTATCATGAGCGACTCCGCCGACACCGGCGATTCCCCGACAGGGGCGGGGACGAACGCCGACGAGGGCGACGACGGCGGCCCGGCACAGGTCTCGAGCCCGGACTACCACAGCGAGAACCACACGGCGGCCCAGACCTGTGGCTGGACCGCAAACGCCCTGCGCGGGGAGGGAAAGTGTTACAAGAACATCTACTACGGCATCGAGTCACATCGGTGTATCCAGATGACGCCCGTGGTCAGGTGCAACGAGCGCTGTGTCTTCTGCTGGCGCGACCACAACGGCCACGCCTACGAGATGGACGACGTCGAGTGGGACGACCCCGAAGCCGTCGTCGACGCCTCGATCTCCCTCCAGAAGAAACTACTGTCGGGCTTTGGCGGCAACGAGGAGGTCCCCCGCGAGGTCTTCGAGGAGTCGATGGAACCGCGTCACGTCGCCATCTCACTCGACGGCGAACCGACGCTTTACCCCTACCTGCCCGAACTCATCGACGCCTTCCACGACCGGGACATCACGACGTTCCTCGTCTCCAACGGCACCCGCCCGGAAGTGCTTCGCGAGTGCGATCCGACGCAGTTGTACGTCAGCGTCGACGCGCCCGAACGCCACACCTTCGATCGGGTCGTCAAGGCGATGGAGGACGACGCCTGGGACCGCCTGCTCGAGACGATGGACGTTCTCGCCGAGAAAGACGAGACCAGAACGGTTCTGCGAACCACGCTCGTCAAAGGCGAGAACATGCACCACCCCGACTGGTATGCGGGCTTCTACCAGCAGGCCGACCCCGACTTCGTCGAACTGAAAGCGTACATGCACATCGGCCACTCCCGCGGGCGGTTGGATCGGTCGTCGATGCCCGACCACGACGAGGTCGTCGAGTTCGCGGAATCGATCCAGGAGTACATGCCGGCGTTTACCGAGTGCAAGGAGGTCCCCGCCTCTCGAGTTGCCTTGCTCTCGAAGACCAGTGATACGTGGGTCCCGAAGCTCAAAAAAGACAGCGAGTTCTGGGAGCGCGACGCGGTCACCGGCGACTGATCGACGACGGCGAGCCGCCGACTTCTCCGACGTGAAACGTGGCGGCGAGAACAATTATACTTCGTCCCGAACTAGCGACGTACGTGATTTCGCGTTCGCTCGTCGACGAGGTCGGCGACGTCGATTACACGATCGCGGTCGTCGGCGATGACGTGCCGGGGGCGCTTGCGGCCCTACTCGGCGACGCGTTTGCCGACGCTGGGATCACCGTCGACACGACCGGCGACGACTCGAGCGCTGACGGAGACGAACTCGACCCCGCCGTCGCGACCGTCGTCGAGTCCGGTGGGACGGCCGCCGTATTGCTCGAGGAGGGCACACCGGTCGCCGCGTCCCCGATGGAAACACTCTACGAATCGATCCTGGCGATCAACTCGGATCTGTTCACGACCGGTTCCCGCGGCCTCGGCGAAATCGAGCTTCCGAACGTGTTGTGCGGTCTCGCGGATAGCCGCCTCCGGATGCGGGGGTATCCGCTCGCACACAAGGAGAAACTGCTGTTGATACTCGTCTCGCGGTACATCGAACAGTTAGCATGGATGGGCAACGCCGGGACGCTCCGATCGGCGTTCCAGCAACTCTCGCGGATCGACGACGAGATCGGGACCCAGCGGATCTACGGGGACCTCGCCGAAACCGACGTCGACGTCCACGTCTACGGCGTCGACGACGGCGAGCATCCGTCCTTCGAGTCGACGGTACACGCCGGAACCGGGCCAGCCTACCGCGACTCGTGGTTCGTCGTGTACCGCCCACCCGATCGAACCACCACGGATGGAGCCGCACTCGTCTCCGTCGAGACCGAACCCAGGGTGTGGGACGGGTTTTTCACGTTCGACCCCGATCACGTCGCCCGGATCGACGACGCGATTAGACGTGCGTTCGACGCTGACACCGATCGTCTCGGCGAATCCGGAGACCGATGATTTTTTCTCTCGGTCACCCAACACTCGAGTATCGTCCGCCGCCGTCCGCCGTTCGCCGCCGCCACCGTCACAAAATCGTTACGGCCCACAGATTCGATACGCTTTTGAGAACCTATCTCAAACGAGTAGGTATGTCAGTCTCAGCGGGATCGGCCGTTGGCTTCGACGAACTCGCCGTTCTCAAACTTCTCGCACTCGAGGGGGGACTCGAGGGTGACGTCAAAATCTCGTGTTCGGACCTCGCGGACCGCCTCGACGCGTCGAACCAGACTGCCTCACGACGACTCCAGCGACTCGAAAGCGCGGATCTCGTCGTCCGGGATACGGTTAGCGACGGGCAGTGGGTCGAGATCACCGACGAGGGTGAGCGGACGCTCCACGCGGAGTACGAGGACTATCGGCGGGTGTTCGAGACCGATTCGACCGTCGATCTCGACGGATTCGTGACCGGCGGCATGGGCGAAGGACGCCACTACATCTCGCTTCCAGGATACAAGCGCCAGTTCGAGACGCGACTGGGGTACGAACCGTTCCCCGGCACGCTCAACGTCGACCTCGACGAGGAGAGCGTTCGTCGGCGGGGAGCGGTCACCTCGCTCGAGCCGATCCCGATCGACGGCTGGGAGGACGACGAGCGCACGTACGGTCCTGCGGTCTGTCGGCCTGCGGCCGTCGAAACGGCCGCTGGCGACCGCTACGAGAATGCACACGTTATCGCACCCGAGCGCACCCACCACGACGACGACCAACTCGAGGTTATCGCCCCGGAGAAACTTCGCGACGTCCTCGGACTCGACGACGGTGATCACGTCACGGTCTCGCTGGGTGATCGCTAATGACGGGCAACTGGACGGAACCACGTCCGAACGCGGAGGGGCGAACGGACGGGCCGGCGTCGATCGACGACAGTCCACTCGAGGCGGCGCTCGATGCGCTTCGCGCCGGCGACCCCGTCCTCGTCCACGACGCCGCCGACCGGGAGGGGGAGACTGATCTCATCTACCACGCCGACGCGGTCACGCCCGCGGCGGTCACACGGATGCGAAACGACGCCGGGGGGCTCATCTGTGCGGCGTTCGACCACGAGACGGCCGAGGCGTTCGACCTACCGTTTCTGACGGAAGAAGTCGACCATCCCGCGGCGAGCGACCACGACCTCGGTTACGACGAACGATCCTCGTTCTCGCTGACGGTCAACCACCGGGAGACGTACACGGGCGTCACGGACAAGGATCGTTCGCGGACGATTCAGGCGCTGGGAGCGGCCGCCGCCTCACCCGACGACGTCACGTTCGCCGAAGAGTTTCGAGCGCCCGGTCACGTCCACCTGTTGAAGGCCGCACCCGAACTGCTCGACCAGCGGGAGGGCCACACCGAACTGGGCATCGCGCTCGCGGGGGCGGCCGACCTCTCACCTGCGGTCGTCGTCTGTGAGATGCTCGACGACGAAACTGGCGAGGAGCTCTCGCCGGTCGACGCCCGCGCGTACGCCCGGCGTCACGGGTTTACCTATCTGGAGGGTCGGGACGTCCTCGCGAAGCTGTCGTGACCGCCCAGACGGCCTGCTGTCCGTCAGTTCTAGCACCAGCACAACTGCGACCCGAACGACGGTTGTGCCGGTACACCGGGACAGTAAACGGTCTCATACGATCTGCTGTAACAATTTACCGGTGTGACCGCAGGGCGGGTCGTGGTCGCACCGGTACTGACTGACAGTAGACCGTATCAGTCGTCGGTTCCTGCCGCGTTCCGTTCCGCACCGGGACCGCTCCGGTAGACGGCATAGAGGATCAAGACGGCGATGGTGAAGTCGAGTCCGTGTTCGACGAGGTGGTGGACCGTCATCGGGACGACGCCGAAGACCGTCCCGAGGCCGACGAACGAGCGTGCGGCGAGCAAGCCGAGGACGAGCGTGATCAGGAGGTATCGCGTCGACCCTCGACGGGAGTAGGCGACGACGCCACAGCCGAACAGGATCGTCGTTCCGACGGCCGCAAGAACGATGACCGCGAGCAGGACGGGGGCGAGCTGTGGATCGAGCCACCCGATTTCGAACGGACTCGTGTGGTGCATCTCCGCTACGCTACGTCGGGTGGAGAGACACGTATGTGCTTCGGTCATCGTCGCTGGCGGTTCTGGAATCTTCCCGAAAATGGCCCGATTTCCGGAAACGGACGGGTCATATGACGGTTCTCAGTTCCCTGGAACGATCGAAACCTGTTATCATCGTCTAGGTTATAGACTCGAGTAGGCCACCACGATCGACGGAAACGGGACCGATACCAATGAACGAGACACGACGACAGATCGAAGCGCACGTCCAGGAAAATGCCGGTATCCACTTCAACGAACTCGTCCGCGAATCCGAGTTCGCGCCGGGACAGATCCAGTATCACGTCCGACGACTCATCGAGGGCAACCACCTCGTCAGAGCCGAGTTCTACGGTCGAACTCACTACTACCCGCCGTCGTACGACGAGTGGGAGCGAGCGGCCCTCGCGTTATTCCGTCGCGAGACCGCCCGCGAAATCGTCGTTCACCTGATCGAACACGAGCCCGCCGACCCGGATTCGGTCGCCAACGCGCTCGGCATCGCCAGAAGCACCCTCGAGTACCATCTCTCCCGGCTCGTCGAGCGCGAGATCGTCGAGAAGTCCTACGACGCGCGAAATCGGGTCTCGCTTCGGCTCGCGAACCCCGATCGAACCGGCCGACTCCTGTCGGCCGTCGAGCCGACGGTGCCCGACCGACTGGTCGATCGGTTCACCCGGCTCGTCGATAGTCTCCTCGAGCCACCGGTCGATTCTCCCTGATACGGATTGTTGGAACGGCCCTGGTGAATCGCCAGAAAGCGTCGACTTGGTCGTCAGAACTAGGGAATCGAAGCGGGAAACGGCGGATGGTCTATGTCCAAAATTTTCGCTTCACAGGGAAGGTCGTGACGTTGGCTAAAAGTGCTGTTGGTGGTCGAGGCGAATCCGTCCCCCCGCAGGATGGCGGCGGATTCGCCGACTACGCCGTCGTTTCGCTGCATTGTCTGCGGATTCACCTGGAGAATCCTACCGCGAGGCGCTCGACCTCCTGAGCGAAATGCCACAAATTCTGGCGGAGATCGGCCTTCTCAAGGCCGATTTCCCAGATCACTCGACGCTAGTAAAAGCGTTTGACCGGATCAAGATGGCAGTCTGTCGAGTGCTGTTGGCCTGTCGGCACAGCTGCACGAGCCATCCTCGACATTCACTGTAAACCTGAGAAACGTCACGACACGCAGCTCGCCTGGCACCGACTGCGTGATAAACTCCGGGAAGCGGACGTAAGACCGCTGATCAACCATTGAGAGTTAAGTGATGTTTTCTCGATGTTTTTCGCCTATAATATCAAGCGTGCTGTGAGCTAGACAAATCCAACGCCGTATGGTGATTCACTACGATCCTTCGGTCAGATATTAGCAGACTTCGAGACGATATTCTATGAAATATACTACATCCTCATGTTCGACATAGACTCCGTCTCCAATCTTCTGATTAAGTTCTTCATTGAGCTCGTCTCCTCTGCTTATTGAATTATCACTTACTTGCGCGAGAAGTGTGGGGCTGTTCTCATCTATCTCGTCTTGTGGTTCTTCAGAATACTCTTCTCCGGCTTTTGAAAGAAGCTCAGATATATTATCATAACTCATAAAATCATCGTCCTCTGCATCATATACCTCTCTTTCGTGAGGGTGTTCCGGGTGGAGATATGCCTGGAAATATGCTATTTCTGGGCAATCGTGACTCTCATCAGTAACTGAATTCTGACTGCCACCTTGGCCGTCTTGATTGTTCTCTGGACTGGTGAGACATCCTGCTATTCCACCCATTATTCCTATAGTTGAAGCTAACACAGTTCTTCGATTCATGAATGGTTTTGTTGAACACACACGATTGAATATTTTCTCCATATCGTGTGTGATAACAATGCGTTTGAATCTCCATATCGTAACAACGGAAATGATTCACACGGCTCCGGTGAATCACCACGTTGCATCGGGTTGTAGTGCCCCACTGTCTTCCTGGGATCGACAAATCGGTTCGCCATCGCTGAATTTCTCGAGGCGGTCTCCATGATCGTTCCAGCGTGACGTCTCGATCGACGTTGTCTGGCGATTCACCGGATCCGTTGTAACCATTTCCCGCCGGACTCGGCCCGGTCTTCCGGGTGTGGCGGGAACGACTTCCGGTAGACCGCACGACGCCCGTTCGGCGCCCTCGGTGCTGGATTCCGACATCTTCCGATCCCCCTCGCCTTTCGGCCGCCCGCAGTCGAATCGTCCGCAGTCGAATTGTCCTCAGTCGAATCGCCCGTCTCGGAGCCGGACCGACTCGAGTGCGACCGCGATGACTCCGCCGATCACCGTAACGACGGCGCCGAACTGGAGGAGAGTCTGGAATACCGTCGCCTCAGCTTCGTCTGTGCGGTCCTCGGCGTGCTCTTCGTGGTCGTGATCTTCGGGATGGTCGGCGTGATCGTGGTCCTCGGTGTGGTCGTGGTCTTCGGCGTGTCCTTCGTGATCGTGATCCTCGGCGTGGTCGTGGTCGTCAGCAGGAACCACTACCGCATCGACCCACTCGCTTACGTACGATCCTTCGGGCGCTCCCGTGATCCGAATCTCCCACGTCCCCTCGTCGGAGAGCGGTTGAACGACCGCGTACGCGCCGTCGTCGATCTCCTCGAGTTCGACCTCGAACTCCGTACCGTCCTCGCTACTCGCGAGCAGACGGACCGGCTGGTCGGACGCCACCGTCTCGCCGTCGTCGTCGAGAAACGCCACCTCGAAGACGATCGGCTCGTCGGACTCGAGAACGAGCGTATCGCCCGCCGTCTCCTCGGCGGCGGGAAACGCCGTCACCTCGACGAGATGGTCGTCGTACTCGTACTCGATAGTCGACTCGACGAGGTCGTCGCCGTCGGCGACCGCGGCCGTCGGCGCGGACGTAAGTACGCCCGAGAGTACCACCACGACGACCAGCAGGGCGACCTCGAGGCGGACCGAGCGCGCGAACGTCGAGACCGACCGGTCTTCGTTCGAGCGCTCGACGCCGCCGTCCGTACTCGCGGGCTGGGGGCCGTCGGCGGATTCGGGTCGCCGGTCGGCCGCCAGCCGTGGGAGGAGCACGAATCGCGACAGGCCGCCGAGCCCGAGCGCCACGGCGGCGAGGGCGAGTTTTGCGACCAGCGTGAGGCCGTAGGTCGTCTCCGTGAGTCCGTCGGCGGTCGGGACGTGCCACGACGCGAGGACGAATCCTGACGCCACCACGAGCGTGACGCCGATGAATGCGAGGATGGAAAATCGTCCGATCGTTCGCGCGAGCAGGTCCGCTCGGTCGTCCGGTTTCGCGTTTCGAATCGCGGGGACGACGACCAGCGCGAGGACGGCGAGCCCCCCCGCCCAGAGGCCGGCGCCGAGGAGGTGTGCGAAGTCGACCGCCGCGCCCTGGAACCGGTCGATCGCCGTCGCCGAGTGGCTCGTCCAGGCGATCGTTCCCGCGACGGCGAGCGCACCCCCGAACGCGGCGACGGACGAGACCCGTTTCGCGACGACCCCTCGAGCGGCGGCCGCGGCGAGTCCCGTCAGGCAAACGGCGAGTGCGACCTGTACGATCCAGGCCTCGCCGAGGGGAGTCTCGACGAACTGGGAGATCGTCTCGAGCGAGAGCGGGCCCAGTGCGGTACTTCTGGCGAGTCCGAGGCCGATCGCGCCCACGAGCGTAAGGCCGGCGGCTCCGACGAGGAGCCGGCCGATCCGTCCGTCGACGCGCGATCGGACGGGGGCGTCCGCTCGAGCGAAAACCGGGCGGACCGCGAGCGTCGCGACCGCCGGAATCCCGAGTAGGCCGACGACGCCGACGAGCAACAGCGCTTTCGCTCCGGCTTCGATCGGTGGGATCGACTCGTCGGCCTCGTCATCCTCGTAGGCCTCGAGGACGGCGTCGCGGTCGAGCGGTTCGTCGCCGACGGCGAAGAAGAACGAGCCGGAGGTGGTGTGGCCGTCGTCGGCGAGCACCTCCCACTCGACGGCGTACATTCCATCGTCACCGGCCGCGTCGTCGTCGATCGGCACGCGAACGATTTGCGTGTCGTCGGGATCGATCTGGGGCTCTTCGGAGACGACCTCGCCGTCGGGATCCTCGACGGTGATATCGGCGTTGACGACGCCGTCACCAGAGAAGTAAAGCGTCACTTCGTCCGGTAGCGAGTCGACTTGCTCGCCGTTCGCCGGGTCGGTCTCGCTCAGGTAGGCGTGAGCTGCGACCGGCGTCGCGAGACTCGTCAGTAGTACCGCCCCGACGAGGACGACTACGAGAAGCGTCGCGTTCGAACGGGGACGTCGGTAGCTGTCAGTCATCGGTGTCGGTAGCTGTCAGTCATCGGTATCGGCCTGTGTACCCTACGCCGGAATTGCCAACGTACTGGACGGTGTCGACGGGAGCGCCGACATCGATCAGTTGGACTTCCTGGGCGGTCATGTCGACGACGGCGACCGACTCGTCGGCGTCCGCCGGCGTGACGAAGTATTCGTCGCCGGAGACAGCCATCCGATTCCGGCCGTCGAACGCACCCGCCTCGAGCCGGTCGACTTCCTCGAGTTCCGCGAGATCGATGACGGCGACGTCGCCCGATTCGGCGTTCGCGACGAAGGCGGTCTCACCGTCGGGCCCGAAGCGGACCGTCGAGGGATCGCCGTCGATCGCGAGGCTACCGAGTACGTCACTGCTATCACTGGTCACGTCTACGATATAGACCTCGTCGTCGACGATTGCGAGTCGGTCCTCCTCGGGCGAGAGGAACATGCCGCCGGTAAAGTCGAGTTCGTCGACGACGTCATCGGTTTCGGTGTCGACGACGGTCGTCCTGCCACGGTACTCGACGTACGCGAGCCCGTTTTGCGGGCCGTAGGCCTTGTAGTGGGTACTGCCGCCGTCGCCGAACTCGACGAACCCCGTCCGTTCGTACGCCTCGAGATCGATAACTGGTATCCCGGGATTGTTGACGTTCGTCGCGTAGCCAGTGTCGCCCATCGCCTCGTGATAGAGCAGTTTCCCGTGGCCTTCTCCCTCGAGGCCGGCCTCGACGATTTCGCTCACCTCGAGGGCGTCGACGTCGATCACGTAGAACGCCCCATCGTCGTCGGCGTGGACCCAGATCTCGTCGTCGACCGGGTGGAAGATGTGGTTGCTTCCCGGACCGACGTCGATCGCGGTTTCGTGGGTGCGCGTTTCGGTGTCGATGACGTGGACCTGATTGAGCGACTGCTCGACGACGAATAGCAGTCCGTAATCGTGGGTGATCTGTGGATCCGCCCACGACTCGTCGTCGAACTCGTCGGTGATTTCGTCGACGACGTCACCGGCGGCGGGGTCGAGAATCGAGATTTGATCCGGGGAGAACGCGTAGACGAGTTCGTCACTGCCGATAGCCTCGGGTTCGGGTTCGTCGCTGTCGCTGTCGTCGGCTCCAGCACCGCCAGTATCGTCTGCGGCCCCGTCTGCCCCATCGTCGAGACAGCCAGCGAGAGAAGCGACTGCGAGTCCGCCGACAGCCCCGATAACCGATCGTCGTCTGACGGTGTCATCCATACCTGATCTTTGGGCGCTGTGTTTTATTCCGTTTCGCTTTCCCAGTCGAAAACGTCGCTCGTGTCTCTGTCTCGCGGGAGTACGCCAGCCCGCGGTCGATCACCTGAGTCTGCTGCTGTAGCCGACGCCGGAGTCGCCGACGTACTGGACGGTGTCGACGCCCTCCTCGACGTCGACGTTATCGACGAGTTCCTGGGCCCCCATGTCGACGATTGCGACGGTCCCGTCGGCGTCGGCAGGCGAGATGAAGTAGCCACCACCCGCGACGCCGGATCGGTGGAGGAACGGCGCCCCATCGGGTCGGACGATATCGCCGATATCGACCGTCTCGACTACCTCGAGTTCGTCGACGTCGATGATCGAAGCCTCGTCGGTCATCGTGTGTGCGGTGATCGCAAAGAGCGCGTCGTCGCCCTCGTGATAGCGCAGGGCGTCGGGGCCTTCGCCGACGTCGACGACGCCGAGTTCGTCGCTGTCCTCGCTCGTCGCATCGAGGAACCGGATGCTGTCGCCGTCGAGGACGCCCATGACCTGCTCGTCCGGAGAGAGGTACATGCCGCCCGCGAAATCCAGTCTGTCCACGATCTCCTCGTTCTCGGGATCGACGACGACCGTCTCGTCGCCGAACTCGAAGTACGCCAGTCCCGTTTCCGGGCTGTAGGCCTTGTAGTGGGTACCCTGATCGTCGACGTCGTCGAATTCGATGAAGTCGCTTCGCTCGTAGCTCTCGAGGTCGATCACCGGCACGCCGGGATCGTTGACGTTCGTCGCGTACCCGGTCGAGCCGAAGTCCTCGTGGTAGAGCAGTTTGCCGTGCCCTTCGTTCTCGAGGCCTGACTCGACGATCTCGGTGACCTCGTGGGAGTCGGTGTCGATGACGTAGAAGGTTCCCTCGTCGTCGCTGTGTGCCCACATCTCATCGTCGTTTGGGTGGTACATGTGCGTCGGCCCCGGGCCGACGTCGACTTCGTCGACGATCTCGCGACTCTCGGTGTCGATGACGAGTACTTGCGAGGGGGATTCCCGGATGACGTAGATTTCGCTGTAGTCGGCCGTAATCCGCGGATCGCCCCAGCCTTCGTCGGAGAGCCCGGCGGTAATCTCGTCGACGACCTCGCCGTCTTCGGGGTCGATGATCGCGATCGTGTTTGGGGCGAACGCGTAGACGAACCCTTCGCTCCCTTCTGAACTCGAATCGTCGGTATCGTCGTCGCCGTGACCGTGATCGTCGCTGTGATCGTGGTCATCATCGTGATCGTCGTCGCCGTTTTCCTCCTGGCCGTCGCCGTTTCCGCCGAGGCAACCGGCGAGGGCGATCACCGAACTCCCTGTCGCAACCTGTACGAATCGTCGTCGGTCGATCGATGTCTCCATACGCCACCCTTTGAAACCCGTTATATTTCGGTTTCTGGTTCAGTAGTAGAAAGTGTGTGAACGGTTTCCGCGGACTATTCAGGAAATCTAACCGGTCTGTGCTCGAGCGTTCGCCGACCGACGCGGGATCGACGTGCGCGGAACCGACCGAGCACGATGCCCCAGACGGATTGTTGTCACTGTTCACCGGCGAAGTCCCGTGTGGACGTGGTATCGCCTGTCCCGACGTACAGTAGTCCGTATCGAGCACCGGGGATCCGTCGGTGGCTCGGCCGTTGATGGCTCGTCGCGTCGATAAAATCGCGAACACTTAGTACGGTGGTGTTCAACACCTACGATCATGGGATTCGACGAGATGGACGTCGACACGATCTGGATGGACGGGGAGTACGTCGACTGGGACGAGGCGCAGATTCACGTCCTCACGCACGGACTCCACTACGGAAGCGGCGTCTTCGAGGGTGCACGCTGTTACGACACCGAACAGGGGCCGGCCATCTTCCGCTGGGAGGAACACTTAGAACGGCTCTTCCAGTCGGCAAAGCCCTACGAGATGGAGATCGACCACTCGATCGAGGAACTCACCGAGGCGACGATCGAACTCATCCAACGCCAGGAACTGCCCTCCTGTTACATCCGCCCGATCGCGTTCTACGGTTACAACTCGCTGGGCGTCAGCCCCAAGGACTGTCCGACCCGAACCGCCATCGCGGTCTGGCCGTGGGGCGCCTACCTCGGCGAAGATGCCTTAGAGAACGGCATCGACGTGATGATCTCCTCGTGGCGCAAACACTCCTCGAGCCAGATCCCGACGAACGCCAAGACGACGGGCCTGTACGTCAACAGCATGCTCGCGGGCGAGGAAGCCCGTCGTAACGGCTACGCGGAAGCGATCGTCCTCAACAAGGAGGGTCACGTTGCCGAAGGTCCCGGCGAGAACATCTTCCTCGTTCGCGACGGCGAGATCTACACGCCCGGCCTCTCGGAGTCGATCCTCGATGGCATCACCCGCGACACCGTCATCACGCTCGCCGAGGACCTGGGCTATACGGTCCACGACAACGTCTCGATCTCTCGAGGCGAGCTCAACACTGCCGACGAGCTGTTCTTTACCGGTTCGGCGGCCGAGGTTACGCCGATCCGAAAGGTCGACAACGTCGTGATCGGCGACGGCTCGCGGGGCCCCGTTACCGAGGACGTCCAGTCGCGCTTTTTCGACGTCGTCGAGCGCAAGACCGACGAGTACGACGAGTGGTTCACCTACGTCTGAGACGGTCTACTGTCAGTCAGTTCCGGTGCGACCGCGACTTGTCCTGCAATCACACCGGCAAATCGTTACAGCAAACCGTATGAGACGGTTTCCTGTCGGTCAGTACCCGCTCGAGCGCACGACGGTCTCGCGGCCACGTCGGTAACGGTTCTCGAGTCTCGAGACCCATCGCTGTAACCGTTTGCCGGCAAAACCACGATCGGTCTTGGATCTCTCCGGTAACAACTGACAGTAACCCATACGAGAGTCGGCAGCCAAGCGGATCAGTCGTCGTCCGCGTCGGATCGTTCCGGTGTCTTGTTCGCTTTCGCCTCGTCGACGACGTCGATCGAGACGCCGGCGTCCATGCCACGTTGTCGATCGGCGTCGCCGAACCCGGCGCTCAAAACGCGCGTGAGTGCGTCTTCGACGTCTTCGTCGAGCTCTTCGATTCGGTCGGAGTGCACCTCGATGACGAACCCGGTCGTGATGTTCGGCGAGGTTGGCAAGAACAGCACTTCCCGCCCGTCTTCCGTGACCTTCCCCGTCTTGAACGCGGTCATGCGAAGCCCTTCCCAGACCTCGAGTTTGACCGGCGTCTGGAGCGATTCTTGCTCGCCGAAGGCGGTCTCGGCGGCCATCTTCGAAGCGTTGTAGACGACGCGCATGACGGGCACTCGGTTCGCGACGTTGTCGACGACCCGCTCGACCAGCCCGCCGACGGTCGTTCGCATGAGATACCCCACCGAGAGCGTGAGGATAATGAAGACTGTCAGCGTCACGATCACACGAAGGAACTGGGCGAGCTGTTCGCGGGTCTGGACGGCCTGGTCGCTGTCACCCGGAATAAGCGGGAGGAGGGCTTCCTGTTCGAGGATGAGTCCGGGGGTGACGCCGGCGACGAGGCCGTAGATCCAGTAGATGACGTAGAGAGTGATGAGAATCGGGCCGAGGACGATCAGCCCGCTCGCGAAGTCCCGCTTCCACGAAGCCATGTTGTGACCCTCTCACCAGGGACTAATGAGCCCTTCCCTTTAGCGTCCGAGGATCGCTCGGAGGGCGAATCGTAGATTTTCTTTCCGCTCCATCGCTCGCCGATAGAAGTACGACTTCCACCGGCCGCCGTAGGGGACGTACTGCCAGACCTCGTACTCCTCGGCGAGTTCGTACTGGGCGTCGTCGCGCACCCCCATCAGCATCTGAATCTCGAAGTCGGTGCCGTGTTCGTCGTACAACGCCCGGGCGTGGTCGATCATCCGCGGGTCGTGGCTTCCCACGGCGATGCCGCCCTCGAACTCCTCGAAGGCGTACTCGAGCAGGTGCTCGTACTCCTGGTTGACCCGCTCCGTCTCTTTGTACGCGATCTCCGCGGGCTCGTCGTAGGCTCCCTTGACGAATCGAACTTTGCCGGGGACGTCCGCGAGTCGTTGGACGTCGTCGCGAGTTCGCTTCAGATTCGCCTGGACGCAAACGCCGACGCCGAACCCGTGATCCGACGGGGACCGCTCGCTTCCGTACTCGCGGGCGAGGTCCTCGTAGGCGTCGAGTGTCGCGTCGGTCGTCGTGTGATCTTCCATGTCGATCCAGACGAAGACGTCGTGGTCCGCCGCCGCCGCGACGATCGACTCGAGTTCCTCGCGGAAGACGTCCTCGCCGAGGTCGAGTCCCAGCTGTGAGGGTTTGACCGAGATACTGGCGTCGAGATTCGAGCCTGCGATGTCGCCGGCGAGCGCGCGATACTCCGCGGCGTCGGAGCGAACGGCCGGTCGTTCGTCGTAGTGTTCGCCGAGTAAGTTGATGATCGCCCTGACGTTTCGCTGGTTCACCCGATGGACGTGATCGAGCGCCTCCGCGGGGGATTCCCCCGCGACGAACCGGCTCGCGATCGGCGGGATCATGCGCTCACGTTCGGGTGCGAACAATAAGGAGGTTTGGTAGATCTGCAGACGGGTTACTGTTCCAACGTAGCGCACACCCGGGAGTTCGTCGGAACTGGCGGGGACCGATCCGATGACCATTCAATTTTTGTATACCGTATTCATGAATATCGTTGATAAACTATTTACGACCGGTTCTCCTCGTGTCTACGTATGACGGCAGGACCGCCGATCGACGAACTCCACTACGAGGACGCACCGAACGTCGACGACGTTCCCGGACCGGATACGCAGGCACTACTCGAGAAACAACGCGAGATCGACAGCAACGCGGTCGCCTATCCCGAGGACATTCCGATCGCCTTCGAGGCGGGCAAGGGGGCGACCGTCAGGGACGTCGACGGCAACACCTACATCGATATGTTCGCCGGCATCGGCGTCTTGAACGTCGGCCACGCAAACCCCTACGTCCTCGAGGCGGTCCACGAGCAGGCCGACAAACTCGTTCACACGGTCGACTTTCCCACCGAGGCACGACTCGAGTTGATCGAGAAACTCGACGAGATCGCTCCCAACGGTCTGCGGGGCAACAACCGGGTCGTCTTCGGCGGGCCGACCGGCTCTGATGCGATCGAGGCGTCGATCAAACTCGCGAAGTACAACACGGGCGGAGACGGACTCGTTGCCTTCCGTGGCGCCTACCACGGTGCGACGACCGGGGCGATGAGCGTTACTTCCAACAAGAAGTTCAAGGGCCACTACACGCCGTTGCTCCCCGACGTCGTCCACGCGCCCTATCCCTACCCGTTCCACCAGGGCAAGTCCCCCGAGGAGGCGGTCGATCACGCCTTAGAGGAGGTCCAGGCGATCGTCGAGGATCCCTACGGCGGACTCGCCAACCCGGCGGGGATCGTCGTCGAACCGATCCAGGGCGAGGGCGGCATCGTTACGCCGCCTGCAGGCTTCCTCGAGGGACTTCGCGACATCGCCGACGACAACGACGTCGTGCTCGTCTTCGACGAGATCCAGAGCGGGCTCGGACGTACCGGCGAGTGGTGGGGTAGCGACTGGGCGGGAGTCACGCCGGACGTGATGACCTCCGCGAAGGCGCTCGGTGGCGTCGGCTTCCCCCTCTCGGCGACGATCTATCACGAGGACCTCGACACGTGGGGGGCGGGCGACCACGCCGGAACCTACCGCGGACACGTCGTCGGCATGCGCGCCGGCACGCGAGCGATCGAGTACATCCAGGATCACGACCTGCTCGCACACGCCCGCGACGTCGGCGAGTACATCCGCGGCCGACTCGCTGAGGCGGCCGACGGGACGGACCGTCTCGCCGAAATTCGCGGCGCGGGGCTGTTCATCGGCGCCGAGTTCGTCGACGAGGAGGGCGTACCGGACGGCGATGTCGTCGACGACATTCAACAGTACTGTTTCGAACGCGGCGTGCTCGTCTGGACGGCGGGTCGGGAGGGCAACGTCCTCCGGTTTCTGCCGCCACTCGTGCTCACCCACGACCTCGCCGAGACGGCTATGGACGTCGTCTGCGAGGCGATCGAACACGCAACCGACGACGCCAACCGAACGCACTGAGTGGTGACGATGACCGACACGAAACCGATTGAAACCGACGACGCGCCGAGCAGCGACAACCCCTACTCCCAGGGCGTCCGTGTCGGCGATACGCTCTACGTCTCCGGCTACGGCCCCGTCGATCCCGAGACTGGCGAACCCATCGAGGGCGACGTTCAGGACCAGACCGAACGCGTCCTCGAGAACATCGCAGCGGTCGTCTCCGAGGCCGGCGGCGACGGTCTCGCCGACGTGGTAAAAGTGACGGTCTACCTCACCGACCTCGAGGAGTACGATCGGGTCAACGAGGCCTACGGTTCGCAGTTCGGCGACGAACCACCGGCGAGGGTGTGCGTCGAGGTCTCGAGGCTCCCAGAGGACGTCCGCATCGAGATGGACGCGATCGCGTTTCTCGAGTAGCCTCAGGGCGGTCGAATCGACGTTCGTCCGGTTCGGCCGTGGCGTCGATTCGTTCGAACTCCCACGAAGGTACACTGATCGTGAGTATCCAGTATACGATCATCGATTACCATTAAGTGAGGGCCGATCCTAGTGTCGGTCGAATGTCGGACGTACGACGCAGGTTGGCCGACCTCCGCCGGGAGTTTCACCGCTATCCGGAACCCGGCTGGCGCGAGTTTCGCACGACCGGCCGGATCGTCGAGGAACTCGAGGGGATCGGCGTCGACGAGATCGCAGTCGGCCGGGAAGCGCTATCGACCGACGAGCGCATGGCCGTCCCCGACGAGGCGGAACTCGAGCCCTGGCGGGAACGTGCGCGGGAGGCGGGCGTGCGGTCGGACGTCCTCGAGCGGACGGCGGGCGGCCACACGGGCGTCGTCGCAGTTCTCGAGCGCGGGGAGGGGCCACACGTCGCCCTCCGCGTCGACATGGACGGCATCTCGCTTCGCGAGTCCGACGCGTCGGATCACCGACCCGCCGCGGAGGGATTTCGGTCGGAACACGAAGGGTACATGCACGCTTGCGGGCACGACGCCCACGTCGCGATGGGACTGGGAACGATCGAGGCGGTCAAAGACAGCGACTTTTCGGGGACGTTTACGGTCTTCTTCCAGCCGGCCGAGGAGATCTCCGGGGGCGGAAAGGCGATGGCAGAGGGCGGCTACCTCGCGGACGTCGAGTACCTCTTTGCCGTCCACATCGGGCTGGACAATCCGACTGGGACGGTCGTCGCCGGCGTCGAGAAACCGCTCGCGATGGCCCACGTCACGGCGGAGTTCGAGGGGGCGAACGCCCACGCGGGGAAAGCGCCCAACGAAGGTGCGAACGCGATGCAGGCCGTCGCGACCGCGATTCAAAACGGCTACGCAATCGCCCGCCACAGCGACGGAATGACTCGCGTCAACTTCGGGCGCATCGAGGGCGGTACCGCGAGCAACGTCATCGCCGAGCAGATCTCCCTCGAGGGCGAGGTTCGCGGCGAGACGACCGCACTGATGGAGTACACCCGGACGGAACTCGAGCGCGTGCTATACGCGGCCGCGGAGATGCACGACTGCGACGTCACGCCGCGAGTGATCAGTGAATCCCCCAGCGTCGACAGCGACCCCGATCTCAGAGCGGTGATCGCCGACGTCGCTCGCGGAGTCGAATGTGTCGACACCGTCGTCGAATCCGCAGACCTCGGCGTGAGTGAGGACGTAACCTACCTGATGGACGGCGTCCAGCGAAACGGCGGATTGGCCTCCTACGTCCTCGTCGGCACCGATTACCCGACGAACCACCACACGCCGACGTTCGATATCGACGAAACGTGCCTCGAACACGGCGTTTCGGTGCTCGTCGGTGGCGTCCTCGAGTGCTCTCGCCGCCAGCCGTAACGTCACCTTACCGTCGAGCGATTCCCGGGCGCTCGCTCGAGGCGTCGAGGTGCGATCCAGTCCCTGCGATTTCGACCTCGGACTCGAGACCTATCGCCTCAAAATCTCATTCGTGGGATCAGAAGGGTTAATTCGGGGGATACCCGTGTTCCCTGTATGAGCCAGGACGACGTGCCGGAGTCGCTCCGAACGGCGGCGGACGCTGACCGGCCGCGCGGGATTCTCACGCCCTCCGACCGCGACTTTCTGCTCGGACGAAAGACGGACTACACGGATCACTCGAAAAAACAAAAGCGCAACCGGATTCGCCGCCGCGTCCGGAACGCAATCTTGGATTTCAGCATCCTCTTCGAGTACCTAGAAGAGCGAGACCGGAACACCGTCTTCGATCCCGACGACGACGAGCGTGAGGCCTACACGCAGGGAATCACCGACATGCTCGCCTTCCTCCACCTCGGAACGATGGGCTATCACACGCCGTTCAAGGACATGCTCTCGGAGGGCGTCGGCAAGGCCGAACAACGCCTCGCCGGCTCCGATTATCGAATGGTCACCGTCGAGTTCAACGTCGACCCGGTCGGCCAGATCGACGTCGACGAGGTGATCGAGAAACTCGAGAACGAGGAGTTCGCCCAGCTTACCGACGAGGAACTCCGCGCGTACGTCCGACTGTTGACGATGTCCGAGGACTTCTCGCCCGAGTCGAGTCGCGACGAGATCGAAGGCCACCTCGAGGAGTACACGAAACGGGTCCGCGAGAGCGCCGACGTTCGCGACCGAAAACTCGAGGAGTTAACGAACTGAGACGCACCGCCGCCGCTCGTCTGTTTATCGACCGCTGACAGGCCAGTCGCCATTGAGGGTGTCAGCGAACAGTTCGCACACCCTCTCTGTGAGTATCCGACGAACGGGAGGGACAGGCAAAGCAGTTACCGAAGCGGCTATCGATCTCTCCGAACGATGCCAACAGTTGTCTGCCGAATAGAGAGCATTGAATAGAACAATTAATCAGAACAAGTACGGATACCTTCATTACCGTCGAGAAACTGTAACTCAACTGTCGCACGAGTTGGAGGACTGGTCATCCTCCGCCGCCACACGTTCAGGATAACCCTGTTTACGTATGGCTCATCGAGTTCGCTCGGCCATTCATCGAGTGGAAAACGAAAAACAAAGGTGTCTCCATCAACCTCTCGACGAGGACACCATCCTTTCAGATTTCCTTGCGGCGTGAACTCTACTGTTGACGCACATATTGCGAGAAATTCGGTATCTGGGTCGAAATTGATCGTCTCTTCGAGGCGATGTTCATACGGTTCGATGTCCGTATTCAACGCATCGTTAGCTTCTTCTGGTGTTGAAAACACGGCTGCTTCGAAAGGCGAGTCCTGCCATCTCTCTTCGTCATCCGCAAAGATGGGTTCTTGAAGGGTACGTCCAACGAGACTCCGAGAGGATGGGAGACGGTCAAGACAACCAGCAGTGGTGAGCGAAATACCAGCTGTGGTAGCGAGAAACGTTCGTCGGGAGGGCATATTTCCGGTAGGATCTGCGTAAAATAAGTCTCTTTTGTTACCCTTGTTCTCACTTACAACGTCACCTCGAGGAAGAGGCCGATCGTCATCTGTCGACAGATCAACCGCCACCTGCTATAGTAGCCATTGAACGTCAATGCATACCCGATCGCCAGACGGGTCGGCGATCGGTGTGTACATCGTTTCAGTTGTTATTATAACAGGCACTGCCTTCCAGCGACGGATTTCCGTTCGATCGGTTTGTTCCCATCCCAAAACTGAGACGGTCAACGTCTCGTTGATCGAATCGACAATCGTTTGGTTACTTCGCCTTTCGTCACCGATACCCGTCGTTCTCCCGCCCGATCACGACGGGGATGATCTGGGACTATAAACATAATCTGTGTATACTGGTTACGGAAAAGGAAATATTTATACCGAATCCTCACGACGTCCATGGTATGCCATTACAAATCACCGGTGGCACGACGCGAAATCGGTCTCCTCGAGCAGTAGATCGGCGCTCGAAGGCGGAGGTGAACCGCCATGAGTAACGAGGAAGGGACGATCGATCGGTTTCTCGAGGAACTCGATCCGATCGTCTTCATGTTCGGGGCGTTGCTGACCGTCGGCGTGATCATCGCCTTCTTCTTGAACCCCGAGTTCGTCGCCGACGGGATCGCGACTATCCACGACGCGGTGATCGGCTACCTGAACTGGGCGTTGCTCGTCATCGTGTTTCTGATCGTGGTCTTCCTGTTGTTTTTGATCGTCGGTCCGTGGGGCAAGATCAAGATGGGCGACGAAGATCCGGAGTACAGTTTCTTTTCGTTTTTCGCTATGTTGTACTCGGCCGGGTTCGCTGCGGGCGTCGTCTTCTGGGGACCGACCGAGGCGCTGTTTTACTACGACAGTCCCTCGCCGCTTTTCGACGTCGGTGGCGGATCAGCCGGAGCGATGTCGATCGCGGTCCAGCAGACGCTGTTTCACTGGGCGCTTCCCCAGCTCGCCGTGTTCACGATCATGGGGATCGCGATCGGCTACTTCGCGTACAACTACGAGAACGTTCCACTGCGGGTATCCTCGGCGTTGACGCCGATCATCGGCGAGGACAATCTCGACGGGCCGCTAGCCAAGGCGATCGACATTCTCGCCGTCTTCGCGACGATCGGCGGGGTCGCGACCTCGCTTGGATTCATCGGTAGTCAGTTCGTCACCGGTCTGGACTACCAGTGGGGGATCGACCTCGGGAACACCGGAATCCTCCTCGTCGTGACGACGATGACCCTGTTGTTTACCATCTCGATGGTACTCGGCGTCGACCGGGGAATCCGCCGTCTCTCGAACTTCAACATGGGTCTGTTCGTCGCGCTCATGCTCGCGACGTTCATCGCCGGTCCGACGCTGTTTCTGATCCTCCTAGGCACGCAGGCGACTTCCGGGATGGTGAGCGATTTCGTCTCGATGAGCCTCTATACGGGCGCCGGCGACGAAGGCGGAACCGCATGGGTGAATGCCTGGACCGTCTTCTACTGGGCGTGGGCGCTCTCGTGGTCACCGTTCGCCGGGCTGTTCATCGCCCGTATCTCGAAGGGACGAACGGTCCGCGAGGTTGCATTTACAGGCATCTTCGCCACGTCTGCCGCGACGATCCCGTGGTTTACGTTCGTTGGCGGCACCGCCGTCTGGGCCCAGCACAACGGAATCGCGGACTTCGGCGAGGTCATCGCGGGCGATGCGGGCGCCGAGGTCTCGGGATTCATCCTGTTCGAGGTGCTGGAACTCTCGGCGAACCTCGGATTCATCGAGTTCTCGATTCCGATCGGAGCGGTGTTGATCTTCGCGTTTATGGTGCTCGTGACGACCTTTTTCATCACGTCCGCCGACTCCTCGACGCTCGCCGTCTCGATGATGACCACTGGTGGAAAGGCCAAGCCCTCGAACGTCAACCGAATCTTCTGGGGACTGGTCCTCGGGATGACCGCCGCGATCCTCATGATTCTCGGCGGTGAACACGGCGTTGGCGCGCTCCAGCAGGCGGCGATTATCACCGGCGCACCGTTCGCATTCGTCTGCTTCCTCGCGATGATCGGCCTTATAAGGGACTTCAGCACCGAACGCGGTCGCGTGTTGCTCCAGGAGAAAACTGTTCTGTACGGCCCGAGTAAGGATCGACGGGACGAAACCACAGCGAGCGTCGATCCAGGGGACGACTGATCGAAGCCGTCCTCCGAGGATCGACCCGTTCGGACCGGTGAGCCAACCTATAACAAGTTTTAATGTATGGTGTATACATTATCTGTGTATGGATAGGGACACGGTAGAACCCGATGTGACCGCGTTCCCGGGCCCAAACGCTCGAGAGTGGGTCGAGTTCCACGGGACCAACGCGGCACCCAGCGAGTACTCCCACGAGTTCGTCTGGGACGTCACCCGCGAGGCCGATGGCCCGTTCGTCACGGACGTCGACGGGAACGTCTTACTCGATTTCACGTGTCACATCGGCGCCGCCCCGCTCGGCTACAACAACGAGAAGATCCTCGAGAAGCTCCGCGAGTTCGACCTCGTCGAGCCGATGAAGATCGCCGGCCAGGACATGTACTACGGCGCTGGCCCCTCTCCCGAGGAGTCATCGATCCCTGGCTCGAGTCACCTCATGGAGAAACTCGTCGAGGTCTCGAGTCAGTACGACATGGACACGGTCTTCCTCTCGAACTCCGGCGCGGAGGCGATCGAGAACGCGATGAAGATCAGCCACGACTACCGCGCGCCCGCGAAATACGGCGTCGCGTTCGCGGGGAGCTTCCACGGCCGCACCCTCGGGACGCTTTCCATCACGAAATCCAAGGACGTCTACACCCGACGCTACCCCGAGATCAGCGGGATCGAAACCGTTCCGTTCTGCGCCGATCGCGGGTGTGATCCCGGCACTTGCGACTGCGGCTTCTTCGCCGGCGAGGGCTCACAGCTCCGGTCGATGCTCGCGCCCGAAGGCGGGCGTATCGACCCCGACGAGATCGCGTTCGTCGTCCTCGAGCCGATCCAGGGAGTGGGTGGCTATCGCTTTCCCAGCGAGACCTTCATGCAGGAGGTTGCGGACGTCACCGACGAGTACGACATCCCACTCGTCGTCGACGAGATTCAGGCGGGGATCGGCCGCACCGGCGAGATCTGGGCTTCCGATCACTACCCGATCGAACCCGACGTCATCTCGGCGGCGAAGGCGCTTCGCGTCGGCGCGACTATCTCGCGCTCGGAGATCTTCCCGAGCGAGAAGAACCGGCTGGGGTCGACGTTCGGCGGTGGCGACCTGCTGGGGTCGATGCAGGGCGCGTTCACCCTCGAGGCCATCGAGGAGTACGACCTGCTCGACAACGCGACCGACCGCGGCGAGCAGGCCACGGAACTGCTCCGGGACGACGCACCCGACCACGTCGTCGACGTCCGCGGGAAGGGGTTGATGCTCGCCGTCGAGTTCGACACGCCGGACCGGCGTGACGCCGTCGTCAAAGAGTCGCTCGAGCGCGGCCTGCTCACCCTCGGCTGTGGGACGAAAACCATTCGATTGCTTCCGCCGCTGGACTCGAGCGAGCGCGAGATCGATCTCGGGATCGGCATCTTCTGTGAGGCTATCGAGGCGGTCGGCCCGAGCGCGAAAGCCGCGTAATCGGTTTTCGGTTCTCGGCTCGCGTTCGCCCCTCGTTTCGCGGCGTCGACTCGAGTTCGTCTCTCGTGTCGGCTCCCCGACCGCGGCGTCTCTCGCGTGCGAACGCGGCCGGAGTCGGCGGTTCGGGCGATGTCGGAGTTCTCCCTCAGGGACGTGACCCACACCGAGCAACGACGAGTTCGACCGGGATGACGAGCACCCACTCGAAGTGGGTCAGGACGACTTCGAAATTGGCTTCGGCGAGGGTAGTGCTGACGTCGAACGGACGACTATCGACCAGCCGAGGAAACGCGTCGTTGAGTCGCACGTAGAGCGGCGGAATGGTGGTACTCGTCGCCGTCGAGGGTGCGATAACACATATCCGACCCTGTGGGACGAGCACGCGCCGGAGTTCCTCGAGCACGGCTCTCCGGTGATCCGCTTCGAACAACTCGAGCGTGAAACTCGCGAGAACGACGTCGAAGCTGTCGGCGTCGAACGGCAACGTCAGCGCATCCCCACAGACGACCTCGGAGGGAGCCTCGTCCTCGAGGCGGTCGCGTGCGAGCCGGCACATCCGCTCCGCGACGTCGATTCCGACGACTCGGCCGTCGGAGCCGACGGCGTCCTGCAACGTAACGACCCCGCGACCGGTCCCACAGCCGACGTCGAGAACGCGGTCGTCGGGTGACGCGCCGAGGCGATCGATCCCGCGTCGCCGAAGCCGACCCTGGACGGGATCGACGAGGACGTCGTAGTATCGGCTGAGCGCGTTGTACCACGCTTTACTGTGGCGCGTTTGTTCCCGTCTCCGTGCGTTGTGACGGCGCGTCTGTTCCCGCGTCACCGTCCCGTGAGCCCCGCCGATCCGCCACTGTACCGGCGGAAGAGATAGACGAGACCGAACAGTAACCCCCCGGTGATCAGTCCGCCCGCGAGTACGACGAGCAAGATGAGGATGGAGGGGATGGCAACGTTGGCGATCGGGAGCATCGTCACCGAACGGGGATGGATAATTCTGGGCATCGCTCGTGAATTTCCACTAATTATACTTACATTTTTCTCGTCGTTCACCGGCTTCTGTGCGTCTCCCCGATCGATCGGCGGCAATCACCCGCTTTCGTCGTCTATTCGAACTCGAGGGCTCATCGCGGAGATAGTCCGACGCCGTCGGCGAGTAATTCGTGGGATCGGAGCGCGTCGTCGTGGTCGGCGAGGACGTACTGGATCATCACCTCGTCGACGCCGACGCGGTCGGCCAGTCCCTCGAGCAGGCCGGTGAGCGTCTCGGGACTCCCGGAGATCGCTCGCGGCCACGTGCCGGACTCGAGCGTGGCGGGCGTCGGCTCTGGAACGCCGCCCAGTTCGTCGATGGCCTCTTCGACTGTGGGCGTCGTCCCGACGACGCCGCGTCGCAGTCGCCTGAACGACGCTTCGGCGACCGCTCGTTGTCGGGCCGCCTCCTCGTCTGTCTCGGCACAGACCGCGTTCACCGCGACCATCCCCCGTGGCTCCTCGACACTGCCGGCGAGTTCCGACGCCCGGAACTGCTCGCGATAGGTCTCGAACGACCGAACGGCGAACTCCGGTCGGATGAACGCCGCGAAACAGTAGCGCAGGCCGAGTTTCCCCGCGATTGCGGCACTCGAGGGGCTCGAGCCGAGCACCCACGGCACGGGGGGCTGGGCCCCCGAGCGCGGAACCTCGAGGTCGGCGTAGGCATGGCCGGCCGGAAAGTCGTCGTAGAGGTGGTTGACGACGGCCTCGATCTTCTCCGTGTGGTCCTCGTCGGGGTTCTGGACCCGGCGGCTCGTTCCGAGGGCGCGGTCGGCGGCCGGCGAGCCGTTCGCTCGACCGAGACCCGCGTCGATGCGCCCCGGTGCGAGCGCATCCAGCGCGCCGAAGACCTCCGCGACCTTGAACGGGCTGTAGTGGTTGAGCAACACGGCCCCCGAGCCGAGCCGGATGGACTCCGTCTCGGCGGCGAGGTTTCCGAGCAACACCTCGGGGGTCGTTCCCGCGACCGATTCCGTCATGCCGTGGTGTTCGGCCACCCAGAACCGCGTGAATCCGAGGCGCTCGGCCTGTTTCGCGGCCTCGACGGTGTTCGCGTACGCGTCGGCCGCGGTGCCATCGCGGGGGACCGGCGAGAGGTCGACGGCGGAGAGTTTCATAGCTTCCCTCGGGAATTGTGCGGGATAACGGTTCGGCTATCGGTAGCGTCCTCAGTATAGCAATAACTGAAACAGTTCACATACTGATCGTCGATCCGCCTGGAGGTCAGGCGAATGATTTGCAATGGCTACTGTAGCGTCTGTGGGTTCCGATTCTTCTGGTCGGTCTAGGCAGGAGCCGTGTCGTCGGCTGGAGAGGCCGTCGTGATTTCGAGACAGACTTCGATCGAGTCGTACGGAACGAACGGTCGCTTTGCCCGACCAGCTTGTTCGAAGTAGACGACGTCGTAGTCGGCGAGCACCTGAAGATCATCGTGGACGGTCTTGACGTCACGCTCGAGCCGCTCGGCCAACTGTCGGATACTGTCCGGGCGCTCGGTCATAATACTCCGGAGGAGTTCGACACGGCGGTCGGTGAGGAGTGTGCGAAGATCACTCGGGTTCTGGAAGTTGATGACGTGTGGGACCTCCTCACCGGCTTCCCACCGTTCGAGGCGGTCGAGTGCATCCTGACGGTGTGCCTCATCAGTATCGGACGTGATTCGGAGCACCGAGGGGTAGTCCTCGGGGTCACGATCCTCGAGAAAGCCCGCTTTGGCTTCGTGGTCGTCCATTCCGATTTCCTCGTCGGAGTTGTCGGGCGTGTTGGTGTCGGGTTCATCAGGCATGGTGGGTCACCTCTCACGATAGTCGTCCATTTTGCGGTAGAACTTCTGAACGTGATCTTTGAGGCCGGTGTATTCGACGTCGTCCTCGACGCTGGTAGGCGTGTGGTAGTGGTGTCGGTCCACGTTCGGGTGGTCTGGGAAGTTGTCGAACCGCAGGAGGGTTCGACCGTCCTCGGCCATGTATTGGAACCGGTACTTGACGCCCTCGGGATAGTCGTCGCTTTTTGGGACCTTGGTCGCGATCATCTCGTATCGGGTGCTGTCGTCGAACGTATCTTCGTCTTTATAGATGACCGTCGATCCCATCTACCGTTCTCTATGTTGGTGTAACGCACCAACATACGATAAGCCTTTCCGTTGACCACATCTCGGTGACGAAGAACGTCCGTACGTCGTCGACTCCCTCCTTCATACGGTCTGCTGTAGTCAATTACTGTCGATCGCTAGCTCCGGAATCGGTGATCGACAATAAATAAAGACAACTGCACCGGTATCGACCGACGTCCGTCACCGATTTTCGTCGACCACCTCCGCCTCGAGCGGCCCGGGGCCGATCACGATCTGGTAGCCCTCGTACTCGAACCGGACCGTCACGTCGGCGGGCGACTCGAGCAACGAGACCAGCGCGTCGGTATCCACCGTCTCGTACAGCGGCGGGAGCGCCATCCCGCGACGGCCCTCACGGGCCGCGACACGAGCGAGTACCGTAGCGAGTGCTGGATGCATCGTCCTGATCGGTCTCGAGGCGGATGATCGTCGTCTCGAACACGGATTTGCAGTCGGGACAGACTACCGTGGCGTCGGTCCCCCCCGTGCGTACGTCGGTACCACAGTCGCAGTGGATGGTGAGTTGTGTCGTCATGCGTAGCTCCGTTCTCGAGGCCCAACGTAGCGGAGCACAACCCAGCCGGCAACCCAGAACCGCGCGAGACCCTCGGTGGAACGAACGAGAGTCACTGGTTTGGCGACACGTCGGCAGGTCTTTATTTCGCCGACGTCAATGGTGAGTTGCTCCCGCTACGCGGGAGTCGTAGGAGCCGGAGCGTGTGCCTGCAAGCTTACACTCCGGCTCGCTGCGCACTTTACGTGCGCGTCTATTGCTTATTCAACCAACGTAAAGAACGTTAGGATACTGACTGGTATCGGTGTTCCGCTGAGAGGTGGTTGGAGATGCGGAAGTGGTGCGAATATCGGTCGAGCGCGGTCAATCGACCTGACTCTCGAGAACCGAAACCCCCTCGAGTTCGTCCACTGCTTCGAGCACCCCTGCCAGATGCTCCGGTCCGCTTCCCTCGAGACCAACCGTCACCGGAACGCGGTTGGGGTGATCGACCGATTGTCGGCGAGCGCGCTCGAGGACGTCGAGTTCGGCTCCCTCCTCCGCGACCGTCTCGACGACGTCTCCGACGGCCGTCGGCCACCCCGCAAGCGCCAGGCGGGCTTCGACGTAGCGGCCGAGTTCGCCCAGTCCGGTCCGAGTCAGTTCCGCGTGCTGGGTGAGATTCACGTTGCCGCCGGAGAGCACGACTGCGACGCGCTCGCCTTCGACCTCGAGGCCGGAATCGTCCGACAGAAGCGCGGCCAGCGGCGCCGCCCCGGCGGCCTCGACGACCGTCTTTGCACGTTCCGCGAGCAGGGCCACGGCGGCGGCGATCTCGCGGTCGGAGACGCCTACCACGTCGTCGACGACCTCGCGGGCGACCGCGAAGGTGGTCTCGAGCATCCGGGTGTCGGCGATCCCCTCCGCGACGGTGTCGACGTCCGCGAGTTCGCGGATCTCGCCGGCCTCGAGCGACGGCTTCGCGTGGAGCGCCCCCTCGGGCTGGACGCCGACGACGCGAATCTCGGGATCGTGGGCCTTCAGCGCCGTTCCGATCCCCGAGATCAACCCGCCGCCGCCGATGGCCACGAGGACAGTGTCGAGGTCCGGGTACTGCTCGAGCAGTTCGAGGCCGACCGTCCCCTGGCCGGCGACGATCGCCTCGTCGTCGAAGGGGTGGACGAACGTCTCGCCCGTCTCGTCCGCTCGCTCGAGGGCGTACTCGTAGGAGCGCTCGTAGATGTCGCCCTCGACGACGACGTCGGCGCCGTAGCCGCGGGTGGCCTCGATCTTCGCCGCAGGCGTGATTTTTGGAACGACGATGGTCGTCTCGATCCCCAGCAGGCCGCCGGCCAGCGCGACGCCCTGAGCGTGGTTGCCCGCACTCGAGGCGATCACACCACGCTCGCGCTCTCCGGCTGACAGCTGACTCATCGCGTTGTACGCGCCGCGGATCTTGAACGAGCCCGTCCGCTGGCAGTTCTCGAGTTTCAGCCCGACAGAGGCCGCGTCGCTCATCTCGGCGAAGGTCCGCGAGGTCTCGAGGGGCGTCCGGTGGACCACGTCGGCGATACGCTCGTGGGCCGCTTCGACGTCCTCGAGCGTGACGGGAGCCGATCCCTCGTCCATCCTACCCACCACCTGTCTGTCCCCGCGAAATGGGATGGCGATGCTCGAGTTCCCGGATCGCCCCGACGAGGACGTCGACGCCGTGGGCGAGACTCGCCTCGTCGACGTCGAACGTCGGCGTGTGGTGGCTCGTCGCGTGGTCCGTGCCGACGATCAGGTACGACGCCAGTCCGCCGTCGTTCTGGACGCGCTCCATCAGGAAGGTGGCGTCCTCGCTCGCGCCGAAGTCTGCGGTCGGGACGACGCGCTCGGTCGCCGGGAGGTCGCCCGCGATGTCCGCGATCACGTCGACGAGCGCGGGGTCGCTATCGGCCCGCGGCGACTCGCTGACGACGTCGAAGGCGGCCGCACAGCCGTGCATTCGCGCCGCGGAGCGGACCACGTGCTCGAGTCTCGTCTTCATATACTCCATCAGTTCCGTCGTCTCTCCCCGGGCCTCGGCTTCGACGTGCGCTCGCTCGGCGATCACGTTGCTCGCCGTCCCGGCTTCGGCCCTGCCGATATTGACGCGGGTCATCCCGTCGCTGTGGCGGGCGATTGCGTACGCGTTCTCGATCGTCGTCCCCAGCGCCTGCATCGCGTTGTCGCCCTCGTTCGGTGCCTTCCCCGCGTGCGCGGAGGTTCCCTCGATTTCGACGTCGACGTGACACATCGCCAGCGGTTTCTCGATGCCGGCGACGACCTCTCCCGTTGGATGGTCGAGGCCGACGTGGACCGCGAGCAAGTAATCGAGGTCGTCGGCGAACCGGCTTTTCGCCATCGGACAGCCGCCACCGCTTGCCTCCTCGGCCGGCTGGAAGAAGACCACCAGTCGGCCCGGGAAGTCGCTCTCGACGATTCGCTCGAGGACGGCGAGCCCCCAGGTCATGTGGACGTCGTGGCCGCAGGCGTGCATCGTCCCCTCGATTTCGGAGCGAAAGCCCTCGGCCTCGGGGACGTGATCGTCGTCGCTCGCCTCCTCGACGAACAGTCCGTCGACGTCCACACGGAGTCCGATCGTCGGCTCCCCGCCGCGGTCGACGACCGCGATTGCGCCCGTGTTTCCGCCGGCCATCCGCTCTAAGAGTGCCTCGTCGGCCCCGCGTTCGCGCGCTCGCTCGAGCCAGGGCTCGATCTCCTCGTCGTCCGGAACGGCCATCCGGTCGGCCGGATCGTACGCATCAGGGCCGACGGCCAGTTCGTCGACGCCGATCGCCCTGATCTCCTCGACGAGTCGGGCGGTCGTGTAGAACTCCCGCCAGGCCGGCTCCGGGTGGCGGTGAAGGTGGCGCCGAACCGTGACCAGACGGTCGCGTATCGGCTCGTGCATGTGGATAACTGACGCGGCGATCCGTCTTAATAGTACACAATTCCTGTTTACACTGATTACACAAAAAGAATAAGTCGGCCGATGACGAGTGAACCCTAGACATGAGCGATCCAGACGTCGTCGTCCTCCGGGAGGGGACGGAGGGGCTGTCGATGGAATCGTACGCCAAAACGCTCCGGGAACGTCTCCCCGACCACACCGTTGTGCTGGCGCGCACGCCCGCCGACGAGCGCGAACTCGTCCCGCGGGCCCGGGTCGTGACGGGGATCACGATCGAGGAGGACCTCGTCGAGTCCGCCGACCGCCTCGAGCTGTTCGCCTGCACCTTCGCCGGGACCGACCACGTTCCGATGGACGCCTTGGAGCGCCACGGCGTCGCGGTGACGAACGCGGGCGGGATCCACGCACCCGGGATCGCGGAGCAGGCGATCGGCAACATGCTCGTCTTCGCCCGTCGGCTCCACGAGGGATGGCGCCGAAAGCAAAACGACGAGTGGCGTCACTTCCAGTCGTTCGAGTTCACTGACAGCACGGTGACGATCGTCGGCCTCGGCTCGATCGGCCAGGCGGTCGCACAGCGACTCGAGGGGTTCGAGGTCGAGACGATCGGCATCCGGTACACACCGTCGAAGGGCGGGCCGACCGACGAGGTGCTCGGCTTCGACGAGGACGACGTTCACGACGCCTTCGCCCGGAGCGACTACGTCGTGCTCGCGTGTCCGTTGAACGACCTCACCCGCGGGCTGGTCAGCGAGGACGAACTCGCGACGCTCCCGCCGAATGCCGTCGTCGTCAACGCCGCCCGCGGCGGGATCGTCGACACCGACGCGCTGGTCGCGGCGCTCCAGACCGAAGGAATCCTCGGTGCCGCCCTCGACGTCACCGACCCCGAACCCCTCCCACCCGGCCACGAGCTCTGGGACCTCGAGAACTGTCTCATCACGCCCCACACGGGCGGCCACACGCCGAAACACTGGGACCGGCTGGCCGACATCGTCGCGCACAACCTCGAGGCGCTCGAGACCGGCGGGGATCTCGAGAACGTCGTGCTCAGGGCTGACTCGGGGTGAGATCGACGGTCAAGCCGTGAACAGCCGCCGCGGGAACTCCGCAAGCGGCTCCGCCCCGCTTTTCGTAACGTGGAACGTCTCGCTGATCTCGACGCCGATGTCCGCCGTCCAGATGCCGGGAATCATGTGGAACGTCATGTCCTCCTCGAGGACCGTCTCGTCGCCGGGGCGGATGCTCGCGGTGTGTTCGCCCCAGTCCGGCGGGTAGCCAAGTCCCATCGAGTAGCCGATTCGATCCTCCTTTTCGAGGCCGTACTGGGCGATCGTTTCCCGCCAGGCTTCCTCGACGTCCTCGCAGGTGACGCCGGGTTCGACGGCGTCGAGGGCGGCTTCGATCCCTTCGACGACGATCTCGGCGTTGCGCTCGAGTTCGGCGGGCGGGTCGCCGACGAACGTCGTGCGGGCCAGCGGCGAGTGATACCGGTGGCGACAGCCCGAGAGTTCGATGATGACGGGGTCGCCTTCCTCGAACGGGCGGTCGGTCCAGGTGAGGTGGGGCGTCCCGGTGTGATCCCCCGACGGCATCAGCGGCACGATCGCGGGGTAGTCCCCGCCGAAGTCGTCGGTGCCGGTGATCAAGGCGTCGTAGATTGCGGCCGCGGCTTCGTACTCCGGCACGCCCGCCTCGATCGCCTCGAGACCAGCCTGCATGGCGTTCTCCGAGATTCGGGCGGCCTGGCGCATGTACTCGAGTTCCGCCTCCGACTTCTTTACGCGGACCCAGTTGACCAGCAGGGTCGTATCCTCGAACTCGGCTTCTGGCAGGTTCCGCTGGAGTCGGGTGTAGGATTTCGCCGTGAAGTAGGCCGCGTCCATCTCGAGGCCGATCCGGCCGTCCGCGACCTCGAGTTCTTCGAGGACGCCCGCGACGTAGTCCATCGGGTGGAGGTCGTACGGCGAGTGGACGTGATCGTCGCTGTAGGCGCGGATGCTCGACTCGGAGAGCCGGGTCGTCGCTCGAGCGCCGTCGGCGTCCATCGATCGGCCGATCCAGATCGGCTCGTCGCGTTCCGGCGTCATGACTACGGCCTGGTGGACGTAAAACGACCAGCCGTCGTAGCCGGTGAGGTAATTCATGTTGGCGGGATCGGCGACGACGATGGCGTCGAGACCGTTTTCGCGCACCCGTTGTTTCGTCGCGCTCACCCGACGATCGTACTCGGCCTCGTCGAAGACATACCGTGACATGGTAGCTCTACTCGAGCGGTCGACGAGTAGTTCTAAAACGTTTTCGTATACGGTGGTTTCAAATTGTGTGTACAAGATGGTGAACTACTCGCCACGTCTCGGATCGGTCTCGGCCCAGTGGGGCGATTCGATCGCCGTCTCGAACCACCGCCGATTAAGATGCGGCGGTTCGTCCCGCCGAACATGGCAGTACTCGAGACGGTCGTAATCGCGTTCTGGGCGATGTTGCCCGCCTACGTTCCCAACAACGCCGCCGTCCTCGCCGGCGGCGGCCGTCCGATCGACGGCGGCCGGACCTGGGGTGACAAACGCGTCCTCGGCGACGGGAAATCCTGGCGCGGAACGGCGGCGGGGATTCTCGCGGGGGTCGCGCTCGCGGCCGTCCTGACGTTTTTCGCGCCGGCAGTCAGTGACGCTACCGGGTTCGACGTTCCGGGGTTCGTCCCCGGTGCGGCGGTCGGTCTCGCCGCGGGGGCGATGCTCGGCGACATCCTCGCGTCGTTTCTCAAGCGCCGGACCGGCCGCCAGCGCGGTGCGATGTTCCCCGGCCTCGACCAGTTGGATTTCGTCGTCGTCTCGCTTCCGCTGACTGCCCTGCTCGCCACCGAGTGGTTCCTCGAGGTCTTTACGCTCGGCGTGATCCTCGTCGTCGTCGTCCTGACGCCAATTTTGCACGTGACGACGAACGTGATCGCGTACAAACTCGGGCTGAAGAACGAACCCTGGTGACGGCGATCGGATCGATTTCTCCGCCAGCGACGACCGGGACGTGTTCGGAGTGTCTCACCGTCTTGACTCCCTTCGCCACCCGAGGCCGTTGACCATCGCCATCACGCAACAGACGACGAAACAGAACCCGAGGATCACGAAGACGATCGGAAAGTATGGCTCGGATTCGGGGCCGTGTACCGTCCAGTGCATCGCCGCCGCCGCCACGCCCAGAACGGCGTAGTAGACGGCCGTCACTGCCGCGACGGGGACGTCGACGTAGGTGACGATCACCCGGTACACGTCGACGTCCGTGAGGACGTGGACGATCCCGGCGACCGCCGCCGCTATCGCGACGACGCCGAGCAGCGGGAAAGAGCCAAAGAATCCCAAAAAGCCGACGAGTATCCCGATGGCGGCGGCGTATCCGACGAGCGTCTCCGGGACGATCGACGGAACCGGGTACGCGGCCGAGGAGAGTAACACGGTCCCCGTCGCGATCGCGTTCGTCCAGGCGAGAACCTCGTTCGATTCGTACGATTCGATCACGATCGCTTTTTCTACCGTTTCGGTCGGTATTATATACATATTTTTATCGAAGAATGGATCGATCTGCGATGAGGACACGGAAACGACGGGCCAACTGACGCGCCTCTCGGCCCGGACCGCCCGGACTGTTATCACACACTACGTGGTAGCGCCGGCCATGGCTCAGACTCGAGACGACACGCTCGCCGGGGTCAGCTCGCGAACGATCGAAACCGATCGCCTCGAGACGCACGTCCTCGAATCCGGCGACCCCAACGGCGAGGGGGAGACGGCTGTCTTCCTGCACGGAAACGTCTCCTCCTCGCGCTTTTTCGAGGATACCATCGCCGCTCTCTCGGACGATCACTACGCGATTGCACCGGACATGCGCGGCTACGGCGACTCCGAGACGAAGTCGGTCGATGCGACTGCGGGTCTCGACGAGTTCCGATGGGATCTTCGGGCGTTGTTCGCAACACTCGAGCCCCCAGAGCCCGTGACGCTCGTCGGCTGGTCGAACGGCGGCGGGGTCGCGATGCGCTATGCCATCGACCACCCCGCGGCCGTCGACTCGCTCGTGTTGATCAATCCCGTCTCGCCCTATGGCTTTGGCGGAACGAAAGATCTCGAGGGAACGCCCTGTTTCGAGGACTTCGCGGGCTCCGGCGGCGGCCTGGGGAACGAGACGTTCGTCTCCGGGCTCGCGAACCGCGACCGGAGTGAGGGCGGCGAGAACACGCCGCGGAAGATCCTCCGGACGTACTACGTCGGGCCGACTTACCGCTTCGACGAGGAACGCGAGGAGTCGTACCTCACGGGGATGCTCGATACGGCGACCGGCCAGGAGAACTATCCGGGGGACGCGGCTGTAAGCGAACACTGGCCCGGCGTCGCGCCCGGCGAAACCGGGGTGAACAACGCCGTCTCGCCGAAGTACTGCGATCTCGTCGACGTTACGTCGATCGATCCAGACGAGAAGCCGCCGATCACCTGGATCCGCGGGGGTTCGGATCAGATCGTCTCCAACGAGTCCCTGTTCGACCTCGGAACGCTCGGCCGGATGGGCCAACTCACTGACTGGCCCGGTGACGACGTCTTCCCGCCCCAGCCGATGGTGGACCAGACTCGCGCCGTCCTCGAGGAGTACGAAGACGCCGGCGGCGAGTTCGAGGAAGTCGTCTTCCCCAATACGGGCCACACGCCACACCTCGAGGTCCCCGGCGAGTTCCGGAATCGCCTCGAGGGCGTTCTGAACGGATGACGTGATCGGACGGCGCGGATCAAACCTCGACGTCGGTCCGGTACTCGAGGTCCCGCGACGAGCGACCGACGGCGACGGCGTTCGTTCCCTCGGCGACGGTCCAGCCGTCGTCTTCGTCGTAGTACGCGAAGTCGTCGGCCTCGAGCGAGACGGTCGCGGTCGTCGACTCGCCCGCCTCGAGGGTCACCGACTCGAATCCGGCGAGTTCGCGTTCGGGAGTGGGTACCGGCGCGGCCGATTTCTCGACGTAGACCTGGACGACCTCGGTTCCGGCTCGATCGCTCGCGTTGTGGAGGTCGACGGCGACCTCGACGCCGTCGTCTGTCTCCTCGACCGCTACGTCGTCGTACTCGACGGTCGCGTACGAGAGACCGTGACCGAACGGGAACAGCGCCTCGACGTCACGCTCGTCGAAGTAGCGGTAGCCGACGAAGACGCCCTCGTCGTAAGCGGCGACGCCGTCGACTCCCGGGAACGCCTCCTCGGACGCCGTCGGATAATCCGCCGCGGACCGGCCGAACGTCACCGGCAGCCGACCGCCGGGATCGGCGTCGCCGAACAGGACGTTTGCAAGCGCCTCGCCGTCGGCCTGACCGGGGTACCACGTCTCGAGGACGGCGTCGACCGACTCGAGCCACGGCATCTCGACTGGACCGCTGGTGCGGAGGGCGACGACGCTGTTCTCGGCGACGTCGGCCACCGCCGAGATCAACTCGTTTTGCTCGCCCGGGAGTGCGAGGTGATCCCGGTCCGTAAACTCCGTCGCATCGTCCTGGACGACGATCACGGCGCAGTCGGCGTCCGCGGCGACCGACGTGGCGTCGTCGATACGCGCGTCGTCCGTGTCGTCCGCGCCGTCCGTGTCGTCGCCGGGGTCGAAAAACGACGATTCCGAGATCCGTTCGACACCCCGTTCGAACGTGACGTCGGCTCGTGCCTCGAGCCCCTCGAGCGGGCTGGTTTCGGTAACCGGCGTGACCTCCGAGGAGCCGCCACCGCCGAGTTTGGCGGCGTCCGCGTTCGGACCGACGACGGCGATCGAGTCTGATGCAGAGAACGGAAGGACGTCGTCGTTTTTCAGCATGACCGTCCCCGCGATCGCGATCTCTCGAGCCAGCTTCCGGTGTTCGGCCGTATCGAGTTCCCCGTCTCGGTCGCCGTCGCCGAACCGGCCGATCTCGTCCACCACGGACAGCACGCGGGTGATTTTTTCGTCGATCACTGATCCGTCGACCGCCCCAGACTCGACGGCCTCGAGCAACGGTTCGCCGAAGTAAGCCGGCACCTCCGGCGGCGGCGGCAGTTCGCCCTCACCCGGGTCCGGGAGGTCCGCTTCGTCGAGGTCCTCGGGCACGAACTCCGCGAGTTCGACGCCGGGCATCTCGAGATCCAGTCCGGCCTCGGCGGCCTCGACGGTGCTGTATGTAGCCCACCAGTCGGAGAGAACGACTCCGTCGAACCCCCACTCGTTTTTGAGGACGTTCGTGAGGAGTCGTTCGTGTTCGCTCACGTGGGTTCCGTTGACTCGATTGTAAGCCGTCATCACCGAGTGAACGCCGGCTTCTTCGACCGCGGCCCTGAACGCGGGGAGGTATATCTCCCGGAGTGCCCGCTCGTCGACGTCGGCGCTGACGTCATAGCGGTTCGTCTCTTGATTGTTCGCGACGTAGTGTTTAACCGTCGCCGCGACGCCCGCCGATTGGATGCCGTCGATCGTGCCGACGGCGATCCGGGCGTTGAGGTGTGGGTCCTCGCTGTAGTACTCGAAGTTGCGGCCGCCGTGGGGCGTCCGGATCACGTTTACGCCCGGACCGAGCAACACGTCTTGGCCGTGTGCGGCGGTCTCACGGCCGAGTGCGACGCCGAACTCGCGGGCGAGGTTCGAGTCCCACGACGCGGCGAGCGAGATCGACGACGGGAACGCAGTCGCCTGCTCGCCCACTGCCCGCACTCCCAGCGGGCCGTCGACCAGTTTCAGCGGCGAGACCCCGACGCGGTCGTTTCCAGGGACGTATCCCGTCGCCGCGCCATCCGGATCGACGGCGCCGTGGACGAGTTCGATCTTCTCCTGGAGCGTGAGTTCGTCGACTCCGTCGTCCGCCCCCATCACTACCGACCCTCCTGTGTGCTCGCGCGTTCGCTCTCGAACTTCGACATAGCGATAGATCATTCTGTGAGACGGACGGACTTGCCGTTTCGGAATTCGTGTCGGCCTCGAGACGGGTTGCTGTCCCGATGTACTGGCACAACTCCTCTGGGTCGCGATTGTGCCGGAACTGACGGACAGCAGACGTCGCGTCGCTGGTCTGAGACGAAGTGGACGTGATCGGAAGCGACGATGTCGGCGGTCAGACTACGTCCAGTGTCCCCCGATCGGCGCCGGCGAGTTCGACCAGCGCGTCGGCCTCGAGGAGGTGACACTCGCCGGGGATCACGAGCAGGTGGAGCGGATCGCCGAACGATCTCTCGGCGAGTTCGGTCATCGTGGCAGCTTCGACGAGGGGGTCGGGACTACCTGCGCGTGCGACGACGACGCCGACGAGGTCGGGGTACTCCGCCGTGAGCAGATCCGCGCCCACGTCGGCGGTCATGTACTCGTCGCCCTCGGCGCGTTCGCGTCCCACGTTGTCCCCAGAACGCTTTGCGTTCTGACTGCTGGTTGGATCGTATCCCACCTTGATGTCGAGGTAGACGACCGTGTGGAGGCCGTCGGCGCGGTTGTCGTCGATCGTGTCGGTCACGCTCGCCGGCAGTCCGTCCGCGCCGTGGGCGTAGGGAAACGGGAGCGTCGTCGCCTTCCCGAACCGGTAGTTCTGGAGCCCGGTCAGCGAACTCGTCGCGGTCTGGGCGGTCACGCCGTGGATCACC
This sequence comes from Natrarchaeobius versutus, assembly GCF_041205745.1. Taxonomy (NCBI): domain Archaea; kingdom Methanobacteriati; phylum Methanobacteriota; class Halobacteria; order Halobacteriales; family Natrialbaceae; genus Natrarchaeobius; species Natrarchaeobius versutus. The sequence continues at coordinate 107,330 of NZ_JBGFCC010000013.1, forward strand.
CGCGTCTCGATCCCGCGGTCGTGGGCGCGAAGGCGCAGATCGACGTGCGTCGTCGAGATCATGGTATCGCCCGCGGTCAGGAAAGCCACGTGCTCGTCTTCGGCCGCCTCGAGTACGTCTTCCGGATGTTGCTCGACGCCGGCACGGTCGCGCACTTCGATCTCGATCCCGTGTGCGTCCTCGAGCGCCGAGACTGACGTCCCGATCAGTTTGCTAGTGTAAAACTCCGCGTACGCTCGGTCCGCATCTCGTAGGGCGTTCCGACCTTCGACGGTGATCGAGCGCTCGTCGTAGAGGCCGAGTCCGATGAACGTGAGCATACTCGCCGTAGTCGGTAGCGCGGTTATAAGATTACGTGTCGGTTCGGTCGGTTCGAACGACCACTGTTCGGGACCCGCGGCGACCGCGGAAATCGTTTCCGTACCGCGATATGCTGGAACTCTCACCGTTTCGTTGCCGTTTCCGAATCTCACAGAGCCGTATGTTAGCCAAAACAATATAAATTATTAGCTCTATCTAATACCATGGTGAGCACCGTCGTAGAGGATTATCTCAAGGCGATCTACGAGCTACAGACCGAATACAACGGCGCTCGAGTTCGCACCTCACAGATCGCGGACTACCTCGACGTCACCGCCCCCACGGCGACGAGTATGTTTTCGACGCTCGAATCACACGGGTTCGTCGAGTACGAGAAGTACAGCGGCGCGGTGTTGACGGCGGACGGCGAACAGATCGCGCTCCGTCTCGTCCGGAATCACCGGTTGCTCGAGGCGTACCTCACCGCCGAGTTCGGCTACCGGCTCCACGACGTCCACGAGGAGGCGGATCGACTGGAACACCACATCAGCGAACGACTCGCGGCGTGTCTGGCCGAAGAGCTCGGCGACCCCGCGACCGATCCACACGGTGCTCCGATCCCGACGTCGTCGCTCGACGTTCCCGAACGTCCGCAGGGAAATCGACTCTCCGCGTTCGACGAAGGCGAGACGGTGGTCGTACTCGAGGTCGACGACCGCGAGGACGAGGTACTCGAGTACCTCTCGAGTCGTCGAATCCTCCCCGAGACCGTGGTCTCGGTCGAATCGGTGACGTCGTTCGGAATGGTGACGGTGTCTCCGGTCGGCCGCGACGAGTCGGTTCCGCTCCCGGAGGACGTCGCCAGACTCGTTCGAGGGACGTCGGTGACTGACTCCGAACAAAGTAGTTAGACTAATCTAATCTAATTTGTTGTACCGTAAGGTACTTCATTTAGCTACGACAAAGGAGCCATGATGACAGACGAAATGAGCAATACGAAGCGGTATGGAATCACGAGGCGGAAGGCGTTGGCCGGTGCGAGCGGACTCGTCGCTGGCGTCGCCGGCTGTCTCGGTGACGATCCACAGGACGATTCGAACGGCAACGGAGCCGACGACGGGACAGACGACACCGACGGGAGCACTGGTGAGACGACGTACTCCGTCTCGACCGGATTTCTCGCCGTCTGGGATCTCACACGAAACGTCGCCGGCGATCAGATGGACGTCGTCGACCTCGTCCCCGTCGGCGAACACGGCCACGAGTTCGACCCCGGTCCGAGCGTCGTCTCGGACATCGAGGAGTCGGACGTCTTCATCTACCTCCGCGATTTCGCAAGCTGGCAGGACGACGCCGCCTCGGAACTCGAGTCCGACGACGACGTCCACGTGATCGAGGCCGCGGACGGAATCGAGTTCTTCGATAGCCCGGCGGAGGACAACGACGAGCACGTCTGGATGGATCCCGTCGAGTGCCAGAATATGGTCGACAACATCGCCGACGAACTCGCGGCGTTCGATCCGGACAACGCCGACGAGTACGAGGCAAACGCCGAGGCGTTCAACGACGAACTGCAGACGCTTCACGAGGAGTTCGAGGACATCGTCGACCGCGCGACCGTCGACCAATTAATCATCGGGACACACGACTCGTTCCAGTGGTGGCACCGGCGGTACGACCTCGATATCTACTCACCGGTCGGCACCTCGCCCGACGACGAGGCGTCGGCCCGGGACGTCGAGGAAATCGAGAGCGTCATGGAGGAGTACGATCTCGAGCACGTCCTCTACGACGTCGGCGAACCCGACAATCTGGCCGAATCCATCGCCGCCGAAACAGACGCCGAGGTGTTGCCGATCTCGCCCGTCGAGACCCAGCTCCCGGAGTACCACGAGCAAGACTGGGGCTACATCGAACACTACCACGAGGTGAACTTCCCGACGCTCGAGGAAGCCCTTCAGACAGAATGATTTAGCCCAGTCAAATAACGAGTGTAGTCCAAACAAAGATTAAACTATGTGCCTTCCATACTGATTACGTATGACTACTGCAATCGCTCTCGAAGACGTGAGTTTCGCGTACGACCACCAACCCGTCGTGAGTGACGTCTCCATCTCGATCGAGGAGGGGGAGTTTCTCGGATTGATCGGTCCGAATGGCTCGGGAAAAACGACGCTTCTGAAGATTATGCTCGGTCTACGGACGCCCGACACTGGATCAGTCGAACTCTTCGGGGAGTCGGCGTCGGAGTTCTCTGACGGTGCCCGTCTCGGCTACGTCTCCCAGCAATCCTCGGAGGCCGACTCGATGATGCCCATCACCGTTCGGGAGGTCGTCGAAATGGGGCGGTATCCACACGCCGGATTGCGCAGGCTGAGCGACGACGACCACGCCACCGTCGACGACTCGCTGGCGCGAGTCGATATCGACCACCTCGCGGACCGACGAATCAGCCAGCTCTCCGGTGGGCAAAAACAACGCGCGTACATCGCTCGAGCGCTCGCCTCCGAGGCCGATCTGCTCGCGCTCGACGAACCGACCGTCGGCGTCGACGCCGACTCTGTCGATCGGTTCTACGACCTGCTCGACGAGCTCAACGCGAACGGAATCACGGTCGTCCTGATCGAACACGATATCGGCGTCGTCGCCGACCACGCCGATACGATGGCGTGTCTCGACTGCGAACTGTACGAACACTGCGAGACCGAACAGTTCCTCGAGAGCGGCGTACTCGAGCAAGTGTACAGCTCGGCGCGGGTCGCCAGTTCGTGGGCGCCCGCGACGGGTGATTGACGATGGCCGTCGAGCACGCCGTCCGTCGTCTGCTCGGACGCGAGGAGTACGCCGTCCTCGGGGGTCTCGTCGTGATGATGTCCGTCTCTGCCGCATTCATCCTCACGGCGTTTCCGGTCATCTACGACGCCTTCTGGGGGAGTGCCTGTTCCGCCGTCGATACGTGGCTCGTCTGTAGCGGCTTTCTGCAACGAGGGTTCACCGCCGGGATTCTGATCGGTATCACCGCTCCGGTCGTCGGCGCGTACCTGGTCAACCGCCAGATGGCGCTGATCGGCGAGGCGCTCGCACACACGGCCTTCGGTGGCGTCGCGATCGGATTGTTCGTCGGGGCGGCCGCCCCTCAGTTCGACTATCCGCTGGTGTTCGCCCTGATCGTCGCGACGCTCGCGGCCCTTGCGATGCAGTACGTCGCCGTCAAGACCGACGGCTACGCCGACATTCCGATCGCGATCATGCTTACCGGCGGCTTCGCACTCGGGATCGCCGTCATCTCCTACGGCGTGACGTTTCACGCGACCGTCGAGAGCTACCTGTTCGGTGACATACTGTTCGTGCCCTTCGAGAACGTCCAGTTGATGGTCGCGCTGACGCTCGTCGTTGTCGGAACAGTCGCCCTCACGCACAAACAGTTACTGTTCATCACGTTCGATCGTGAGGCCGCGCGACTCGCACGGATCAACGTCGCGTTCTACGATACGTTGTTGATCGTCCTCACGGCGCTGGTCGTCGTCGCGGCGATGCAGGTCCTCGGGGCGATTCTCGTCGCCGGGATGCTCGTTATCCCCGTGGCGGCCGCGATGTTGCTCACAGACAGCTTCGATCACGGTCTCATTCTGTCGGTTCTGCTCGGACAGGCGGCCGTCTTCGGCGGTATCTTCCTTTCTTACTCGTGGGACATCGCGACCGGCGCGATGATAATCCTCGTCGCAATTGCCCTCTACGTCCTGGCACTCGTCCTCTCGGCCATCTTGACGGGAACGTAACACGTTCGGCCCCTCGAGACGTCTCATACGGTTTGCTGTAACGATTTACCGGTGCGACCGCAGGACGCAGGACGGGTCGCGGTCGCACCGGAAATGACTTACAGCAGACCGTATCAGGTCTGAACCTCTCTCGAGAGCGCTCACTCTCGCCACTCTGGTCACAATATTTAGATCAGTCTAAAGTATAGTTTAGATTAGACAATTTTAAGTATCGGTGTGTCGTAGCATCGACTGCGTCCCGGGGCGACCGGGACGTGGAATCGGTTCGTGTTCCCCCTCGGAACACTGCAAGCCCAGGTGAGTTCCTGCGAGACGGAACGGGAGCGTTCGTGGTCAGTCCACGCTCTCGTGTCATGCCAGGTAACTGCGAGCACCGATCGTCCACACACACCGAGCCGGCCGTCGGGCGTCGATCCCGAAGTGTGGATGCGACGACCGTCGATCGGACCCCCACCATCGACGGCGCGCAACCACAGACGCCCGCCGGCTTCGACACTCGCAGCCATCGAGACGAATCGGCGTGTGAGGAACGCAGTCCGCTGTCATCTTCTCGTTGCGCGACCCGATCGCGCCCGCTCGTTGCAAACGAATCGAACGACTCCGTTACTCACTGCCGTCGTCGACGATCGCCACCGCCTCGAGTTCGACCAGATGATCGGGATCGATCAGACGCTCGACCTCGACCATACTCGCCGCCGGGCGTACCTCCCCGAAGACCTCCCCGTGTGCCCGCCCGATCTCCTCCCAATTGTCGATATCCGTCACGTAGAGTCGGGTTCTGACGACGTCTTCGATCGTGGCTCCCGCTTCCTCGAGTGCCTCGCGAACGATCTCGAGTGCGCGCTCGGTCTGGCGGTACGGATCGCCGACGCCGACCACGTTCCCCTCGTCGTCGGTCGCGGTCGTTCCGGCGACGTGGACTTGCGATCCAGCGCGGACGGCCCGCGAGTAGCCGACTTTTGGTTCCCACTCGGTCCCGCTCGAGACGGTTCGTCGTTCCATGTGGCTACCAGTTAGCGGGCGAAGAAAAAGGCGCTCAAAACGAGAGGTGTGACGTGGAGGCGGGACCGTCGTCCTCGTCGTCCTCGTCGATGCCCCCGTCGTGGAGATACGTGACGTCGTCGTCGGTCAGATAGACTGCCTCGCCGTCGACCGTGACGTCGATGGACGGAAGCGTCGTCTCCGCCGCGTCGCCGTTGTCACAGTAGCCGGTACAGGAGTCGAACAGCGAGCCGTGTTTCGGACAGATGATTCGCCCTTCCCGGATCGCGGCGCCGTTGCCGGTGTCGAAGCGCTGGGATTCGTGCGTACAGCGGTTGACCCACGCTTCGACGCCGTCCTCGCAGGGAACGAGCAGTATCTCCTCGAGTTCGCCGTGACGGTCGCGAACCGTGAACAGCCACGATCCCTCGTCGTGGACCGTCTCGACCGCCGTCAGTCGCATTCGAATGCCCATATCCGTGGCTCACACCGGAACGCCGAAAGCGCTTCGCTCGCCTCGAGACACGGCCGAGTCGACGAACTTCCCTCACGACGGTGGCCGTCGATTCGACCCGACGAAAACGCAGGCGTTAGGACACTCCACCAGCGAGTACGGGTATGGAAGTTCCGTTCGTTCGCGTTCCCCGCGAACGCGGGGAGACGACGCGTCGAACGCTCGCGGAGGCGGACCTGATCGCCGACGGCTACGAGATCGAGGTCGAGTCGGGCGACCTCTACATCCCGGTCGTCGACCCCAACGCCGTCGCCGACGACCTCGAGGTGGTTATCCGAAGCGCCGTCGAGCGCGAGACGCAGACGACGCCCGCCGACATCCTCGGGTTCGATCCCTCCTACGAACGGCTGGGCCGGGCGGTGCTCGTCGACGAAGACGACGAGGAACGTGCGGCCGAGATCGCCGCGGCGGTCCTCGAGTCGGATCTCCCCGTCGAGACGGTGTTGAACAAGGCCTCGAAGATCAAAGGCGAAACGCGTGTGCGCGACTGGGAACTGCTCGCCGGCGAGAACACCGAGGTGGTCCACCGTGAGTACGGCTGTGAGTTCGGCCTCGACCTCGCCGCCGTCTATTTCTCCCCGCGACTCGCGACGGAGCGCCACCGCGTCGCCGGACAGGTTCGAGAAGACGAACGGGCGTTCGACATGTTCGCCGGCGTCGGCCCGTTCGTGATTCCGTTCGCGAAACGCGGCGCGACCTGCGTCGGGGTCGACGTCAACGGCGACGCCATCGAGTACCTCCGCGAGAACGCGAGCCGTAACGGGGTTGCCGACCGGGTGACCGCGGTCCACGACGACGTGCGAGCGATTGCACCCGAGTACGAAGGGTGGGCCGACCGCGTCGTGATGAACCTTCCCCACAGCGCCGACGAGTTTCTCGAGTCGGCCGTGACGATCGCGGGCGACGACTGCGTCGTCCACTACTACGACATCCAGCACGAAGACGATCCGTTCGGGCCGGGCGAACGCGCGATCCGCGAAGCGGCCGAACCGGAGTACGCCGTCACCGTCGAGACCCGACGAACGGTCCGATCGTACGCTCCTCACGAACTCAACGTCTGTCTCGATGTCCGACTCGAGCGGACGTGACCAGTTGTCTATCCGGGCTGCGCAATTCCCTCTCACAACCGGAACGATTCGCAACCCTTATGCCCGGTATCGAGCGTAGGAATGAGTACACTCGCTCCGAACCCGCAACCGGGTGCGGATGCGTGCCGGTGTAGCTCAGACTGGCAGAGCGAATCCTTCGTAAGGATTAGGTCGAGGGTTCAAATCCCTCCACCGGCTTACGTTTTGGCGAGCAAATTCGCGAGGCAAAACGACGTTCTGGAGGGATTTGAATCAGGGAGGAGCTTTGCTCCGACAGTGGTTCACAATTCTCTCCACTGGCTTTCTTCCGACGACCAATCTGGCGAGTCCGAAAAGGGGTCGTGAGAAACGGCATACGGGACGCTACGTCAACTCTCCGTCGGCGGAGTCAACTGGCCTCCTCGATCCAAAATGTTATTAGCAATCACCATAAACTATTGAACGCCCATCCAGGCGGTTCGTCTGGAGGCAGTTCCCCTGCCGTATGCCATTTCACCCCCCACCCCCCAGAATAGCCCGCGGCCGGGGAAACAGTCAACGAGGGATCTGTTCCCCCCTCGTACCGATCCCGTTTTCGGCGACGTTACGTTCGTCTCGTCTCCGTCACCCACCGATCGACGGGAATCGCCCGTGTGATCGAAACGGATGAATCGGCGCGTTCCGCGCCGGAACCCCCGTCTCGTGAGTCCGGTATAGGGTCGGCGTATCGATCGTTGACCGACACCCTACCTCGAGTATCCGAACCCTTTGATCAGTCGGCTTTCTCGAATGTTAACCCTGATTCGATGAACTATATGAAGTGGGATGTCAGAGACTGGAGTACAGTGACCCTCGGCACCGTCTTGGACCGATCGCTTTCGATCCTCGGCTATCCGTCCGTCGCGTCGGAACTCGTCGGTCGCTTCTCGGATTCGAGGACCCTCTCGATCCCACCGACGGCGCGGGTATCCAGGGGATGTCTGTTGCGGGGGGCGGTCGACCTCGGGCCACGAGCGAGGCTGAGTCGAGGTTGCGTGCTCAACGGCGACGTTCGCGTCGGCCGGGCGACGAACCTCGAGCCGAACTGCGATCTGGTCGGCGACGTCGCGCTCGGAAACTACTGTGCGATCGCCAGACGGTGTACCTTTCAGGAGACGAACCACGAGACCGGAAAGCCGGCGATGCAGATCCGTCTCTACGACGAATTACTCGAGAGCGATCTTCCGCCGACGTCTGCGGGCCCGATCAGGGTCGGAAGCGACGTCTGGATCGGAACGCGGGCGACGATTCTCTCGGGGGTGACGATCGGCGACGGGGCCATCGTCGGTGCCGGTGCGATCGTGACCGACGACGTCGAGCCGTACTCCGTCGTCGCCGGCGTTCCCGCCGAACGCATCAAGTGGCGGTTTCCTCGCGAGGTTCGAGAGCGACTACTCGATCTCGAGTGGTGGGAGTGGGACGAGGAGACAATTCGCGCGAACCGGGCGTTCTTCGAGCGCGAACTGCACGAGGCGGCCGACGTCCCGTCGAGCAGGTCGATCGGCGAGCGAGGGGAATCCGAGTTGCGCCCGTCGGTTTCACTGTAGTGACGTTCGGCCGTGTTTTTCTGTCGGCTTGTGGCCTATCGTTCGGTGAGAGCCCCGACGACACGATCAGACGAACGCGGACAGCGCGAGCACGAGCGCCAGGGCGAAGACGGGGAGGTCGATCATCGAGAGCGACAGCGGCGGGAGGGTTGGGTTCCAGGCGAAACACCGTGCCTGGAGGGCGAGGCTGAGGCGGTCTGCTCGGTCGAACGCCCGCGTCAGCGCCAACACGCCGACGAGGTGGATGCGCTCGACCGCGTTGCGTTCGGTTCCGAGCCGGGCCGCCATCGCCTCACGAATGGTCTTGAGGTCTCCCTGGAGGACGGGGAGGAACCTGAAGACGAGCGCGACGCCGACGCCGAGTATCTGTCCCGGTTTTCCGGGAATCGTCCGCTGTATCGCCGCTCGAGAGTGGCGAACGGGCGTCGATCTAACGTAGGCCGCGCTGACGAGCAGGATGAGGAAGACGCGGTAACTCGCCCGCCCGGAGGCGACGCCGCGCTCGACGTCGATCCAGGGCGGACCGAGCGTCGCCGCGGCGACCAGCGGTGCGATCGCCAGGATGACGAGTGCGAACCGGTAGGCGTAGAGCGTCTCGAGGGGTGGAACCCGCGTCGCGGCGAGGACGAGACCGGCGACGGCGGTGAGCGCGACCAACGCACGGGGGCTCGTGTGTGCGAGTGCGGTGGCGGCGAATCCGATCTGGAACGCGAGTTTCGATCGCGGATCGAGTCGGTGGGCGACCGTCTCGTCGGGTTCGTAGGTGAGCATTAGGGAACGCGAACTGGGACGTCCTCGAGTCGGTCACGCACCCGGTCTGGTGGTGCGTCGGCGACGATTCGACCGTCGTCCATCGCGATCACGCGATCCGCGAGGTCGAAAACGTCCCGGAGGTCGTGCGTGGCGAGGACGACGCCGGTGCCGTTGGCTGACAGCGACTCGAGGCGCCCGAGCACCGATCGGCGGGCGGGATCGTCGAGACCGGTAAACGGCTCGTCGAGAACGAGGTGGGTCGGCTCCATCGCGAGCGCGCCGGCGATCGCCACGCGGGCCTGTTCGCCGCCGGAGAGTGCGGCGATTCGTTCGTCGTCGCGTCCGGCCATGTTCACGGCCTCGAGCGACGTGGCGACCCGGCGATCGATCTCCTCGCGCGGGAGGCCGAGGTTCTCGGGGCCGAAGGCGACGTCCGCCCCGATCGTCGCGGCGACGAACTGATCGCGAGGGTGTTGAAACACCATCCCGATGCTCGAGCGAGCGGCGATCAGGTCGTCACAGACCGGGCGGTCGTCGACGAGAACCGTTCCCTCGTCCGGCGAGAGCAAGCCGTTGGAGTGGCGTAACAGCGTCGTCTTTCCGCTGCCGTTGGCGCCGGCCAGCACGACGAACTGGCCGTCGTCGATCACCAGGGAGAGCTCTTCGAGAACCGGAACGTCCTCGAAGGCGTACGAGACGGATCGAAACTCGATCATCGGCGGAGTTATCGGATCTGCGTGATCCGTTTGCCCTTGACGATCGCGATCGCGGCGACGATCTTGAGTATCTCTCCCGGAACGAACGGGAGCACGCCGAGGGCAATCGCCTCCCCGAGTTCGAGTTCGAGGAGCCAGGCCATGTAGCCGGCGCCGGTTCCGTAGACGAGGATCGTTCCGGCGATCAGGCTCCCGAGGAGGATCACTACCGGTTCGTCGGCGGGGTCACGGAGGTCGGTTCCGCGGTGGACGAGGAGACCGATCAGCCCAGCGGCGAGTGCGTACCCCCAGAGGTAGCCACCGGTTTCACCGACGAGAACACCGAATCCGCCCGTCATTCCGGAGAAGACCGGGAGTCCGATCGCCCCCGCGACGAGATAGAGGAGTATCGAGACGGTCCCCCAGACGGGGCCGAGGTACAGCCCCGCCAGGAAGACGAACAGGACTTGGAGGGTAATCGGTATCGGCGAGAACGGGAGCGGAATGGTGACGAACGCGGTCGCTCCCAGCAACGCCGCAAGTATCGCGGCGCGAGCGAACGATTTGACGACGTCGTCGGCGACGGGATCGACCGACTCTCGGTGGGTTTCCATACGCACCCTCTCCCGTAAACCAGAATTAAAACTTCGGTTTACGGCCGTCGGCACCCGACCGAGATCTTCGACCGAGAATCGTTCGAAATCGCGTGTTCCTCTCCGGGACAGTGACGTTCAATCGAGGTGACGTGTTCGCCAAAGGGCGGCCAACGTTGCGAGAGTCGTGGAGATTGCTGTCCCAAGTTTGCGGTGAAAAGACCGGCAGGTCAGGGGTTTCGTCGGCGGTGACGTCGGTTTTGCCGTCGGTGACGGACGGCGGATCCGCGCGGGCGAACGAAACGGTGCTCGCGGAGGCGGGGAGTAACGTTCGATTGTCTCACGCGAGCAACTGGAACGACCGGGGCGTTTATGCTCGGATTCGATCCGCTCACGTGAGACGGATGTACTTCGGCAGTCTGCGGTTCGAAACGAGGGGGAATAGAACGACGGGATCGACTCGACGGGGTGACTTCGGTGGTGCGAGCCGATCACGTCTGCGAGAGGACACCGCTCACCGTCCAGTCTCGATCCCGACTGGACGACGAACAGTCTCGATCCCGACTGGACGACGAACAGTCTCGATCCCGACTGGACGACGAACAGTCTCGATCCCGACTGGACGACGAACAGTCTCGATCCCGACTGGACGACGAATCGAGGAACCCGCGGCGAGCGTCGTCCGCGCGGCGATCGTTTTTCGCGACGGCTCGGAGGGTTCGTAGATGCGCGTTCGTTCGGGAGTCGCCGTCGTCGCGGTTGCACTCTTGATGACGACGAGCGTCGTCGCGTTGCCGTTACTCGGCGGCGGACTCGGCGGCGTTCTCGAGTCGGATTCAACGGAGGGGGCCGCGTCGGGCGGAACCGGTGCCGGCCTCATGACGGCGGCTGAGACGGGCGCAACGAACGGCGGTGACGTCGACCTCGTCTCGATGGCGGGCCTCGAGACCGAATCGGCGGCCGACGTCGAGTCCGGATCGGTGGCCGACTCCTCGGGCCAGCAGGTCTCCCTCGAGGGGAGTCAGGAACGCGAAGACGCCGTCGAGGATGGCGTCGACGAGGGGATCGAACTCGCTCAGTCACAGGGCGTCGAGGTGAGCCAGGAACAGCGAACGGCCGCCCTCGAGGGCGCGAGCGAGGCCGTCGTCCAACATCAAGATGCAGACGTCGAACAGGTCCAGCAGGCGACCGCGGGCGCGGTCCACGGCTCGCTGATGCAGGCCCAAGAGGCGGAAGTCGACCAGATACAGTCCGCGGTCGGCGGGGCGGCCGGCGGCGCGCTCTCGCAGTATCAGACGGTCGAGGCGAGCCAGATGCAGAGTGCGTCCTGGGGGGCGGCCCACGGAGCGCTCGCCCAGCAACAGCGCGTGACCGTCGAACAGATCCAGGTCGCGACGTTCGGTGCCGCGGCGGGTGCATCCAGCGAAGCCGGCGAGAAGGAAATCGACCGAGGGCCGAAGATCCAGGAGGCGGCCCAGGGAGCGGCCTACGGCGTTCTCGATCAGTACCAGCGGATCACCGTCGAACAGCGCCAGCAGATCACCCTCGAGCACGTCCAGCACGCGGCCGCCGGCGCGTCGGCCGGTGCGCTCGAGGGCGCAAGCGAGGTGGTCCTCGAGCAAGAGCTGGGTCTCGAGGTCGAACAGCACCAGCGAGTCGACATCAAGCAGGTCCAGAAGGCGGCGACTGGTGCGGCGAAGGGTGCGCTCGTCCAGAAACAGGAGGTGACTGTCGAACAGACCCAGTCCGCCGCACGTGGGGCGGGTAAAGGCGCGTTGAAACAGGTCCAATCCGTCCGAATCGAACAGGTTCAGCGGATCTCGATCACGATGATACAGGAAGCGTCCTTCGGCGCGGCGAAGGGGGCGATCGAGGGGAGCCAGGAGGCGACCGTCGAACAGATTCAGGCGGCCGCAGACGGCGCCGCAGGAGGGACGCTCGTCCAGCACCAGGAGGTGTCGATCACGCAGATCCAACACGCCGCGGTCGGGGCGTCGAAGGGCGCGATCGACTCGGCGATCCAGTACCAGGTCGTCGATGTCGAGCAGATCCAGGCCGCCGCCCGCGGGGCCGGCGAGGGAGCGGTACTCCAGACGCAGGTCGTCGACGTCACGCAGGTCCAGTACCTCGCCACCGGTGCCTCGAGCGGCGCGCTCGTCCAACACCAGGAGGCGTCGGTCACGCAGATCCAGATCGGTGCACAGAGTGCGGCCCAGGAGACGGCGCGCGCGATTCAGTATCAGCGAATTAGCGTCACGCAACTGCAGGTGCTGACACAAGAGACGGCATCCGACGCGACCGCCTACGCGGTGGCCGAGGACACCGACGACGAAGCGCAACTCGTCCAGTTCGTCGAGGTCGAGGTCGTCCAGAAGATCGAAGAGATCGACGAACTCGAGGGGACAGCGACGATCACGTTCGCCGACCAGGACTCAGACGGCGAGCGCGTCGTCATCGACGACGTCGATCTCTCGGAGGGCGGATTCGTCGCGATCTACGACGGGATGGACGTCGACGCGGATCCCGACGGCGTCGTCGGCGTCTCGGACTATCTCGAGCCCGGCGAATACGAAGACCTCGAAATCGCCCTCGACGACCCGCTGACCGAAAGCGGGCCGTTGGTAGCGGTCGTCCACCACGACACCACGGGCGACGAGACGTTCCAGTACGCCGAGACCGACGGTGAGGAAGACGAGCCGTACGTCGCCGACGGCGGCGGACCGGTGCTCGACGCGGCGTTCGTGACGGTCGAGGAGCCGACGGAGCCCGAGGCGACCCTCTCGGTGAGCGATCAGGAGGGTGACGGCGAGACGCTCGTCGTCGACGAGGCGAACGCGTCGGTCGAGTACGTCGTTACAGCCGAGTACGACGGCGAACGGGTCGACAGCGACCCCTTCGAGGCGGGCGAGGCCGCCGACTCGCTCGAACTCGATCTCGAGCCGACGCTCGAGGAGAACGCGACCGTCGACGTCTCGGTGCGGGCGCTCGCGGACGACGACGAGTTGGCGAACGAGTCGATCGAGTACACGGTCGTCGACGCGCCGCCGGACGACCCCGAGTCGACCCTCTCGGTGAGCGACCAGGAGGGTGACGGCGAGTCGGTCGTCGTCGAGGAGGCGAGCGCTGACGTTCGGTTTGCCATCGTCGTCACCGACGAGGACGGCGAGCAACGCGGTGAAACCGTCCCGTTCGACGCCGGCGAGACGGTCGAAAACGAAAGCATCGGGATCGACCCACCGCTCGAAGACGACGAGACGCTCGAGGTAGCGCTCGTGTCGCTGGACGACGTCGACGAAGCGAACGGTGAATCGGCGGACGACGGCGACGACGACGATGGATCCCCCGACGACGGTGAGGATGGTGCCCAGGAATCGATCGGCGGAGACGTTCTCGAGACGCTCTCCGTCGACGGTGGCGAGGACGAGTCGACCGTTCTCGAGACCGTCGACGTAGACGACGCGCCGGTCATCGAGGCGGAGTCGATCGAGTACACCGTCGTGGACGTCCCGGCCGAGTACGACGTCGAATTTGTCGACTGTCAGCGCGCGGAGATAACCGGGACGTTCGAGGACGGCGAGACGGTGATCGTCGCGACCGGCTTCTACGAGTCGAGTGGGTTCGGAAACACGATGGGCGAGTACGCGATCACCGTCGGCGACGACGTCGAGGCGCCCCTCGAGGGAACGATCGTCTTCGAAATCGGCGAGGTGTTCGCGGTCTCAGAGACGGACGATGGGGCGACGGTCGAGGTGCCACCGGGCGAGTTCGGCGCGGCCATCACGGGAATCAGTTCGCCGGAGGCGATCCCCGGCGAGATCGACCACCCGAACCCGGACGCCGCGGATTGTCTCGAGGAGGTCCGACCCGCGTTACCCGACCTCGACGTCGCCGAAACGACCTCGACCGATGAGGGGATCGACGTGACGTTCACCTACGAGAACCCAAACGACGCGGAGTTGATCGTCGACAGCGAGTTCCTCGAGGGGACGACCGTCGACGAGCCGATCGACGCACTCTCGGCCGACGGCGGCGAGTTCACCGTCGAGTGGACGCCGGAAGACGACGACGAACGGCTCGTCTGGCGGGCTGGCATGGGCCATTACGACTACGACGAGGACGAGTGGCCCACCGCCGAAACGGAGACCGCCGGCGAGATCGACCCCGGCGAACCGTTCTTCGGCGTCTCTATTTCCGAGACGAACTCGCCCGTCGAGGTGGGTGAGACCCTCGAGGTCCTCGCCGAAATCGAAAACGGCGGCGACGCGGACGATACCCAGGAGATCGAACTGTCGATCGACGACGATCTCGTCGACGCTGTGACTGTCGATCTCGAACCCGGCGAGGCGGCGACGGTCGACCTCGAGTACGAGACCGAGGGCGTCGCACCCGGCGAGTACACGGCCGCGGTCTCGAGCGAGGACGAGACCGCCGAGACCACCGTGACGATCGAAGAGCCTGAGGAGCCGGCCGAGTTCGTCGTCACCGATCTGTCCGCACCCGACACCGGAGAAGCTGGCGAGGTGATCGAGGTGAGGGCTTCGATCGCCAACGAAGGCGATCTCGAGGGAGCGGAGACGGCGACCTACGCGGTCGACGGACAGACGATCGCCGACCAGCCGGTCGAACTCGAGGGCGGCGAGTCGACGGACGTGACGTTCACGTCGACGCTTCCCGAAGGGGAGTCGACGCACACCGTCGCGATCGGTGACAGCGAACTCTCGGCGACCATTTCGGCCGAGGTACCGGCTACTGACGAGGACGTCGAGACCGAGGAGCCGGCCGATGGCGAACCAGCGGAGGATCCGATCGGTGATGATCCGTTCGACGACGAGCCGTTCGACGACGAACCGTTCGACGAGCCGAACGGTGACGAGGAACCCGAGCCCGACCCCGAGGCAGAGGGAGATTCACCGAACGGGGTCGAATCCGAACCCGACGGCGACCCCGAAACCGGAGCCGAAACTGGGGCGGGAGACGACGATGGAGTCGACGCGGGCGGCGATCTCGAGACGAACGGCGGCGAAGATTCGGACGGCGAGACCAATCTCGGTGACGATGGCGATGTAGACGACGAGGACACCGATATGGCCGCCGCCCTCCAAGGATCGATCGGCACAATCGTCGGTTCGTCGTCGTAGCTATCGTCGCGGAGACCGCCAGCGTTCGGTCGGAGACGCGTTCGACGACATCCTCAAAACCGAAGGTCGCGGTCTCGTCTGGCGGGGGACTCGAGCGGCGACGCGATCAGTGCTGGTGAAAACGGAGACGGCTCAGTGCTGGTGACCGGTTGCTTCGCCGAACGTGACGCCGAAGCGCTCTTCGAAGAGGTCCATCACGCGTGCCTCCTGGGCCTCTACGTCCTCGTCGGCGCCGTGGCCGTGGTGGACGAGGTGGTGGGCGCGACTGGCGAACGAGAGCAACACGACGTCGCCGACTGTCTCGGCGTCCGTCTGTTCACCTTCGGCGACGAGGTCGACGAGACCCGCTGGTATCGTGACTTCGTCGGCGTCGTCTTCGGATTCGATCGAGAACGTCACCGTCTCTACGTCGTCGGACATATCCCTACGGTCGGGAAGCGTGCGTAAAGATGCTGTGGCTTGCGGCGGCGACCGGATCGACCCTGAACGTTCAGGGAGTCGTGTTTTGTCCGCCGTCGCCGACCGGTCTCGTATGCCAAGCGTCGAACTCGAGGAAGAAACGATCGAGCACTTGGACGCGCTCAGGGTCGACGACGAGTCCTACGATGAACTGATCACCGAGCTGATCAACATCTACGAGGCCAGCGAGTACACGATGTTTCGGGCCGGCGACTGAGACGGTTTGCTGTACCGATTTTCCGGCTCAATCGCCGCCGTTCTGTCGGTGCTCCACTATCTCGGACCGACAGATCGGACGGCCAACCAGTCGCGGATCGCCTGTTCGATCACTCGCGGTCGGCGACCGACTCCCGGACGGAGTCCCAGCGCCCCTTCGACTCGAGGTGTGACTGGAGTTCGTCGGCGTACTCCTGGGTTAGCCGTTCGGCCGCTTCCAGTTGTTCTGCGTGATCGTTGCCGCCGCCCAGGCCGAGCGAGCCCTTGATCGAGTCGATGAACCCTCCAGAGGAACCGGATCCGGAGCCACCGGCGCCCGCCGCGCCCATCCGTGACTCGACGTTCTCGAGTTCGGGAATGATCTGATCGACTTTGTCGGTGTTTGCGACGATCCGCGCGCGGTCGGGATCGCCGGGATGTTCGATCTCGAACTCGGTCGCGGTCATGATCAGGCTCCACTGCTGATTCGAAAACTCCGAGCCCTGGATTCGAGCGGAGAACTCCTGATCGACCGTCATTCGTTCTCCGACGATCCGATCGGTCCACGACGATTCGCTCATGGCGAGCGATTGGATGGGTGACCGTATCAGGGTTTCCCCTCGTCGTGGCGGTGATCGGCCGTTTTTCTCGAAATTGACAGCAAGATATATTTTCTCTCCGAACTGTTTGTCTGTGGGGAGTGGATCATGGACCAAGACGCCGAGGCGGCAGTCGACCGAGAACCGTCAGCGGAGGCCGCTCAGCCAGGGAATCTGTACTACGCTCGAATCTACTTCGACGCGGAGGAGACGTACGACGATGGGAAACGACGGCTGTTTCGCGAACTCGGAAACGCCCTCGACGTTCGAGACAGTTTCCCACCCCTCGCGGAAGCCGATCCGTCGACCTCGGTCGTCGAACTGGCCTTCGAGACGACCGTCCCCGCCTCGGCGATCGTCGGCGCACTCGATCACGAGTTTATCCGCGCCATCGATTACTGGAACATCGACACCGGCGCTACTGGCCGGTCTGATAGGGCGGTTCAGACCGAATTCCCGGTCGACGCACTTCTCGCGGAACTCGAGTCGGGAACCGAGTCACGAGCCGGTTCGACACCTCGAGAATCGGTGGATTCTACTCGGCCCGGCGGTCGTACCGATCCCCAGATCGAACGGGCCAGATCCCGGATACACAGCCTCGAGGCGGCTATCGAGGCCCTCGAGGAGCGTCTCGGCGAAGAACAGACGGCGCGATACGTCCTCGAGGAGATGCGTATCGACGTCGACGAGGCGCGCACCGAGTTGTCCCCCACACCCGATGGCGGAGTCGACTCCCGGAGCCACCGTGACGACGGCGAACCCGTCGAGGGATCCTCGGCGGATCTTCGACGCACGGTCGAGGACCTCGAGGGACGTCTCGAGACGGTCGAAGCGGAACTCGAACAACAGCGCGAGTGGCGGCGTCGCCTCTCGCGGGTGATCGCCGGTGCGAGCGGATCGGAAAGCGTACAGCCGGACCGACGGTAGCATCCGGTTATGGACCGACGGAAGCATTCGGCTCTGGGCCGGTGGAAACACTCCTCCGGAGATCGTCGAAACCGACCGTCAACAGAACGCTGAACTGGTGAGCGGCGGCCGCCACGGTGTGTTCGGCCGACGAGTGGGTGGGCCCCGTTTCACTCATTCGATCCGTTCGGAGGACCGGGCGTGTCTGTTCGCCAACTCGGCGTAGCGGTCGGCCGTCGCCTCGAGGCGCGGATCACCGACCTCGCCTTTCGCTTCGGCCGGCGCTCCGGCGACGAGCGTCCCGGGTGGAATCTCGGTTCCCTCGGTGACGACGCTGCCGGCCGCGACGACCGCGCCCTCGCCGACGTGTGACTCGTCGAGGACGACCGCGTTCATCCCGACCAGCGCGCCCTCGGCAACGGTCGCCGCGTGGACGATGGCGCTGTGGCCGACCGTCGTTTCGGCCTCGAGTTCGGCGTCTTCGTGTAACACCGCGTTGTCCTGGACGTTTGCGCGCTCCCCGACGACGATCGTCCCGTGATCGCCGCGAAGCGTGGTGTTCGGCCAGACGCTCGCCTCGTTTTCGATGACGACGTCGCCGATGACCACCGCCGTCTCGTCGACGTACGCCGAGTCGGCGACCCGCGGCTCCGTTCCTTCGAACGAACGTAACATACCCGTTTCTGGCTCGAGGACGGTCTTGAACGTATCCCTCGAGGCGAACCTCGGTGGCTTCCGTTTCCGTCCGCTCCGACGACGTACCACGTACTCTACACCGTTGTATTTCTGTTATCACTGTTCACAGCGTTCCGATTCGCGGACACTATTCTGATCATCGCGTGGTGGTGGATATCGCTATCACCCGGGAGGCTGGAGCCAACCGGTTACGGCGGCCCACAAAACGACGACGTTGAGGCCGATCGGCAACACCTTCGTGGCGCCGAAAAACCCCATCATCAGTCCGAGCGACAGGATGGCCCCACCTCCAGCCAGTATCCGCCACCAGCCGAATGGAACCCAGATCTCTACCACTGCAAGGGCGGCACAGAAAAAGAGGGTCGCCGCGATTATCGCGAGGAACAATCCGAGAAGCGGCAGGTCGGAAGACACCGTCAGCTGGCCCAACAGTCCGCTATCGCCATCGCTCCAAGGCCAGACCCACTTCAAGAGGCCGCCAAACTCTCGTTGGGCCTCCCTGTCCAGCGGAACGAGATACGACGCCGCAAAGTGGGCCTGTAGTATCAGAAGTGCTGAAAACAGCCACTTCACTATCGACATACCGTCTGTAGCCCATCGCGCGACAAAATCCTGTCTGGTCTGACACAACAGTGTCGTCGTAGTGGACAGATCACACAACGTCTAATTCACGCGATGTAGAACTGATGGCGTCACATCCACGGATTTACTCTCTACTCACTCGGTCTTGGTCTCTCGAACTTTGCTGAATCGAACGCGAGAATGTGGCAGGGTCTGTGAGGTGATCTGTGCAGTTTGTGATCGCTCACCTATGGAAATTCTGCTGGCTGAACAGACCACGTTTGCCATGATAATTCTTCGGGCGAGGACGAGCTGT
>NZ_JBGFCC010000014.1:0-106149 GCF_041205745.1 Natrarchaeobius versutus
CGAAGCGACTTAGTGATCTGAGTAAAACCGGCGTATAAGGGTTGCGTAACCCTTATTCTCGCTATGGGATCGCCCGGATTTGAACCGGGGTCACGGGCACCCAAGGCCCGAAGTATACCAGGCTAACCCACGATCCCGTACACCCGCTTTCGGGCGCACATCATAAAGGGTTTCGTTCCGTCCCGACGAGCGATCACGGTACTCGTCGACACGGAGAGTAACAACGGAAGCTGTTTGCACACCAGTGGGCGATAACCGCGGTTCTCGCTCACTCCGCTGTCTCGCTTCCGTTTCGTTGGTCGTCGAACGCGGCGGCAACCGCAGCGTCAGTTGCCTCCGGCAACTCCCGATCCGATTCCTCTCCTGATGAGGTTGACCCGACGTCGTCTCGCTCGTCGTCGTCTCGCTCGTCGCCGAACGCCGCGGCGACCGCGGCGTCAGTTGCCTCGACGAACTCGCGCCCACCCGTTTCCGGAGATGGCTCCAGGGTGGTCGCCTCGGAACCCGAACGTCTCTCGACGGCTCTCGAGAGCGAATCGTCGTCGGTCACCGTCTCCGTCTGTGAGTCGGATGTCTGGCTTTCGTCGTTCGTCCCAGCTTCGTCGCCTTCCTCTCTCGGGCGGTCGACCGTCACCGTCTCGTCGAAAATTTCCTCGAGGTTCGAGACGACCTCCGCTTCGTGGCTGGACGGATCGAGGTGAAAGTGTGCACAGACGTCCGCGTTCGAGAGTCGGTTCGCCAGTGCGTGGGTAAACTGATACACGCCGCTCGGCGACGTGTGCTCGAGTAACTCGTCTACCGAGTCGAAACAGATCGAGATCTCCCTGCCGGACTCGGACCACTTGGAACAGGTCCGAAGCACAGCGGTCCCGATCGCTGAGAGATCGCCTGGATCCGATATCGGCCCGGTATTGACGGCCTCGCGATCGCCCGCCGGTTTCCGCTCGGCGCCCTCGCCGACGGCGAGTGATTCGATCGGTCCGCCAATCCCCTCGGGACTCGGCCGTTCGGCTCGAGGTCCGTCGACCGACACCGCGAGGAAGGCGCTGTTGGCCCCCCCGCGACACAGTTCGTGACACGCTCGTGGCCCGTGGGACTCGTCATCGACGAACAGGACGTTCGCCGGCGGGTCGACCGCGTCGGGTGAGATCGGATCCATCAGAGTGCCACTCGAGGCGACGCCTGCGGTGGTGCTCGTGATATGTGAACTCTCGGCCTTCACCGTTGTGGCCGACGGCGGAGCTGAACGCCCTCGCTACTGCGTATCCGGTAACAACAGGGAGCGAGGAAAACGACGTTTCGGTGTACCTACTGGCCGGTCGTGGTTTCGTCGATGAGAGATGGCAGTTCGTGGGACGACTACAGATCGGCGTCGCGAAGTTCGATATCCGCGACGAGGTCGTAGGGGTGGGCGTCCTTTCGGATACCGTCGATGAGCGTAAACGCCTCTCCGGGCTCCAGGAAGTGTTCGGTTACGACGCGCCCGAGTGGCGTCGGCTCGAAGCCGTCGATGAACTCGTATTGCAACAGTTTGGCGATCGCGTGTTTCGTCGGCACTTCACCGAGCATTCGATCGTTGAGCGCCTTCGCCGACTTTCCGCCGACGGCGACGTTCGCGAGCGTCTCCTCGACGGCGCTTCCCTCGTCGTAGTGGGTCATCACAGACTCCATCTCACCTTTGAGCAGGGTGAACGCGATCTCGTCCTCGGTCCCCTCCATCGAGTTGTGGTACGAACAGTCGGGTTCGACGAGAACGTACACCGTCCCTTCGTCGTGATAATCCGGCCGTCCCGCGCGGCCGAGCATCTGGGAGAACTCCTGGACCGAGAGCCACTCGATTCCCATCGCCAGCGAGTCGAAGACCACCTGCGAGGCGGGGAAATCGACTCCCGCGGCGAGCGCGGCGGTCGTCACGACGGCCGCCAGTTCCTGTTCGCCGAACTGGCGTTCGACCGACTTCCGGCGTTTGTAATCCAGACCGGCGTGATACGGCGCGGCGGAGTACTCGAGTTTCCTGCTGATCTCGTGACACCGTCTGCGGGAGTTCGTGAAGATGATCGTCTGGCCGCGATACCCCTTCGAGGACTCCGTGTCGAACTCGCGTTTGACGAGTTTGTTCGCGACGCGGACCTTCTCCTGACCGTCGGCGAACGTGACGTGGCGTTCGATCGGCACCGGCCGCTCCTCGAATTCGATCAGCGTCGACTCGAGCGCCTTCGCAAGTTGTTCGGGGTTGCCGACGGTCGCCGAGAGGTAGATCCACTGGGCGCCCTGGTAGTCGTCGCGGCGGGTTGCCCGTTGCTCGGTGACATGTTTGAGCCGCGAGATAAGTCCATCGAGGCGGTGGCCGCGTTCGTCCTCCTTCAAGGTGTGGACCTCGTCGATGACGACGGTTCCGACGTCGCCCATCTCCTTGCCCGTCCGCAGGGCGTGATCGATCCCCTCGTAGGTGCCGACGATGACGTCCGCGTTCGGATCGAACCGGTTGCCGTCGTCGTTGATCCGGCTCGCACCGACGCGGATGGTGACGTCGACGAGGTGGCCGTATTCGTCTTGGAAATCCTCGTACTTCTGGTTCGCGAGCGCCACGAGCGGGACGAGAAAGAGCATCTTCCCTTTCCCTTTCAGGACGCGGTCGATGCCGGCCATCTCGCCGACGAGCGTCTTCCCGGTCGCCGTCGCCGACACCACGAGCTGGTCTTCACCGTCTGCTCGCGGGCTTCGCCCGCTCGCATGGTCCGCGGAACTCCGTTCCGCGCTATCGACCAATCCGTTCTCGACGGAGAGACTCTGGACCGGGAGCAAGGTCTCGAAGCGATCCTCGAGCAGTCCCTGGAGATCGGGGTGGAGATCCAGCGAGTCGACGCGGACGGGATCGACCTCGTCGGTCGTCGCCGAGATCGTATCGAACTTCGTGAGATCGGGATCCAGGCGTCCCTCGAGCAGGTTGACGATCCGCTGGAGATCCTGCACCTCGAGCATGAGTTCCTCGAGGCGGTCTTTCGCGGCGCCGGTGACCCCACCGGCGCCCGAGTACGAAAGCTGACGCTCGAGTTCCTGGCGGGCGCAGTCGCGACAGATCCAGTCACGGTCGTCTTTGACCGCCGTCTCGGTCGTGATCGGGGAGTACCGTCCCGCGGAGGCGCAGTACCGGCAGGTCCGGACGGCTTTCGCCTTCTCCTCGAGTTGGTACCCGGAGAGCATCTCGGTCAGTTCCTCGCGCCCCTCGGGTGAGGTCTGTTCGGAGATACGGATTCGCTCGGATCGGCGCGCCAGTTCGACGAACTCGTCGGGCTGGCGTGGCTCCTCGCTCGAGCCCTGTTTGAGTCGGAACTTGGCCGGCCGGGGGCCGGCGGACGTCTCGGAGAGCCCGAGTTTCGCCCGGAACAACCGCTCGCCGTCGCGCTGGACGACGATCAGGTAGTCGTCGCCCGTCTCGTGACAGAAGATCGTTTCGACCCGCTGAACCTGCTTCGACACGTGCGCTTCTAACGCGGATGGATACTTGAGCGGTTCGGACCCGGACGGCGCTGGGAGCGTTCGACCCCGAGGTGATGGGGAAAATCATGCGGTGAGTGTCGATCTCGCTCGGCAGTCGACCGTTGGAACGGTACTGAATCTCGAGTGATCGTCTCGAGTAAGGACCGCGTCCGAATCGCTCGCCCGCTTTCGGAACGACCGCAGGACGGGTTCCAGCGACGACGGTACCGACGGACGGCGGTTCGGATCAGACGTCGAGGATCCCGTCGTCCGCCCCACCGTTCTCGTGATCATCGTCGTCGCTCCCGTCGTCGCCGTTTCCATCGTCATCACTTCTACCGCTATCGTTTCCATCCTCGTCGCCGCTTCCACCGTTCCCTGCACTTCCATCGTCGTTCCCGCCATCGACCGTCTGGTCTTCGTCGACGCTCTCGATTACGTTCCCCATCAACGAACGGACGTTGTCCTCCTCCCGAGTCGCGACATTCTGGGGGTAAACGCCGATCGTCACGACCCAGTCTTCGGCGGTCTCGACCGCCTCGCTGACGTGGACGGCGACGTCGACGGGTGCACCGCCGAACGCCGCTCGAGCGCTGAATCGAGACTCCGTCGTCTCCTGATCGAGGATCTCGACGCTGTCGTCCCGCTCGTGTTCGACGTTCTCGAGGTCGTCGTAGTTGCTCTCGACCAACTCGACGAGTTCGCGGGCGGACATCTCGCGAACTGGATTGAACTCCCGACCGGCGACGTCGACCTTCGGGGTCGTCAAAACGGTGAAGACGGCACCGCGTTGCTCACCGAGTGGCCCCATATCTATCGCCTTCTCGTGTTCGACCAGATAGTTGCGAGCGACGACCGTCTCGCTGTAGAATGCAACCTCGACGTCTTCTTCGATCGCGATCTCGTCGACTTCGGTCTGTTCGTACCCGGTCTCCGCTCGAGTCGCCGACGTGACACCGGTCGGCGTCGCTTCGTGCTCGGCCAACCCGACCGCGCCGAGACAGCCCGCAAGCGCCGCGAGGCCGATCGCTCCGCCGTTCGCCAGAAGGTGTCGTCGATTCATCCTGGCCGAAATGGTGAATTCAGGCCCAAGAGTGTACCGGTACGGGGAATCGACGCCAATATCATGACACGACTCGGTGACACGTCGGTCGAATTCGTAGACGACGCTGGCGACTCGAGAGACGGAACCGATTAGATCTCGCCGCGAACGATCTCGGCGACGCGAGCGCGATCGAACAGCTCCTCGTCGACGTCGTAGAGCTGTCGTGTCGCACGTTCCGTGACGACGAGGTTCGTGATCGGCCCCTGGTAGAGCGGACCGCCACGGTAGACCTCGCCGTTTTCGACGGGGGTGAGATCGCTCGCGACGGGATGATCTTCCATCTCCGCGACGACGGTCTCCTGGAACTCCGCTTCGGTGAGGGCCTCGTTGCCGCGGATCAAGAGTACGTCGGGCTCGATCTCGAGGAGGTTTTCGTAGTCGATCTGTCCGCGCGAGTCGTGAAAGTCCTCGAGATCGGCCGTGCCCAGCGCATCGTGGACGCCGAGATCGTGCCACTGTTTGAAGCTCGTTCCCTCGTCGACGACGTACGGGAAGAACGTCCCCTCCTCTGCGGGCCACAGGATCGCGACCGCCGGTCGGTCGTCTTCCCGAGGCACGATCCCATCGAGGGTCGCCTGGAACTCGTCGTGAACTTCGACGAAAGCCTGGTAACGCTCCGCTTCGTCGAACACCTCCGCGAGTTTCCCGAACGCCTCGTACAGCGTCAGATACTCGTACTCGTCGTGCCAGGCGTAATCGCGGGAGAAAATGCTGTTACCGAAAAACGGTGCGATTGCCCGTTCGATCTCGTCGATATCGTCCTCGTCCCACCCATCGAACCGATTCATCAGGAAGTTCGGATCGATGACGTGGACGTCCGCGTTCATCTCGTAGAACAGTTCCTTGTCGACGCCCTGATCCGACAGAGAGACCATCCCACTCTTGTCGACGTTTACGCCGGGAATCTCGTCGTAGTACTGGGTGTGATACCGTTCAGTGAGCCAGACGGCCTCGGGAGGTTCCTGGCCCAGTGCAATTCCCATATCGGCCCAGCTACCGTTGTTGGCAACCCACGTCTCCGGCACTGCATCGAACTCGACGGTGCCGACCGGCTCCATCGTGACGGCGTCGCTCTCGGTGAGACCACTTTCGGCGTCGTCTTCCGCGCCACTTGTGGTCGATTCTACGGTGGACGTATCGGTTCCCCCGCCTTCGTTCCCCTCCTGGGACGTACAGCCAGCTAACGTTCCAATTCCAGCAATCACAGCGCCGGCCGAGATGAGTTCTCGTCTCGTCGATATCGGTCCGTGTCGCATGGTTTTAGGCTAACCTAAAAGATGAAAAAGCTTCTGAAGTGAGATTCCCATCGCGGCCGATCGCTCTCTCCGATAGCGGCGGCCCAAACCAGGGGAAGTCGTTTCGGCGTTGATCCGGGTACGAAGCGTTGAACCGGGTTCTGAGCCGTGATCGCTTCACTCGAGCAGTTCGATCTCGTCGTCGCCGTTCGGGACGGCACAGAGGAACGCCCCTGACTCGTCGGCATGGTTTCGGTACCAGTGGACCGTTCCGGCAGAAATCAACAGGGAGTCGCCCGCCGCCACCTCGTACTCCTCGTCGCCGATACCGACCGTGTACTCGCCCTCGAGAACGTACTGTTCGTGTTCGACGGCGTTGGTGTGTTCGGGCACTTCGGCGCCCGGCTCGAGGACGAACCGGCGAATCGCGAATGTCGGCGCGTCGTCGCGCTCGTCGATCAGGACGCCCTTTCGCATGCCGTCGGCGGCGTCGACCGACTCGTACTCGATCTCCTCGCTCGAACGAACCAGTGGCTCGGTCATACACAAGACTGCGCCCTATAGCGCCCTAAATCTCCCGACAACGCTGTCGCTTGCGAGGCGTAAAATACTGCATTCAAGTGCCGATACCGTTACGAATCCGCCTTACAGGCGCTCGACGTTCGTCGCGCGCGGGCCTTTGGGGGCCTGCTCGATGTCGAACTCGAGCTCCTGTCCTTCTTCCAGGTCCGGGCCGCCGATGTCTTCCATGTGGAAGAACACGTCGTCGTCCGCGTCCTCAGTCTCGATGAATCCGTAGCCGCCAGTGTCGTTGAAGAAATCAACGGTTCCTTTCGCCATTGCTTCTAAAGAGACTGGCCGGACACGTATAAACGCTCCGACTCTCGGCGATTAGACATCTTCAGCCTCCTCGAGCCGTCTAACGGCGATCGAGACGATGTAGACGAGCATAAACAGCACGAACCCGACGACGAGTCCGACCAGCTCTCTCGTCCCGACACCGCCTGATCCGACCGTCCAGAGGCCGACCAGCCCGACGACGAAGACGCCGAGTGTGAACGCGCCGATCGCGTAGTAGAAGCCGACGTCGGATTCGAGAATCGAGCGCATCGTCCACTCGTTTCTTTCCGTGCCGAGGGTAAAACGGTACCGAGTGCATCGATCGCGTTCAACCGACCGCGGTCAGTCCCTCGAGTGTGGTCGATGCACGCACAGAGTGACCTCGGCACGTTCGAAGTGAGCTCAACAAATTGATCTTCGCGTGTTCGGAGTGACGTCAGTACAGCAAGCTGTGTGTCGACGTCTCGTACCGATCGGGGACCAGGTCGGCGATCACGTCGGGGTCCGTCTCGCCGTTGACGTTGACGAGGTAGGTTCGACCGTCCTCGTTGCCGTAGATCCCCTGAAAGTCGTAGACGAAGCCGTAAACGTCGACCTCGTCGGGCACGTCCTCGGACTCGCGGAGAAACGACGCCTGATAGTCGACGTTGTACTCGACGAGCTGGTTGATCACCGTCTCGCGGTCCGCGTCCGCGTCGATCAGGTCGCTCTCGAGGGCTTCCTCGATGACCGGAACGAGCAGTTCGATCCACTTGTCGACGCCACGCGGACCGGGTTCGTCGGCACCGGTTGCAACCTCGTAGGCGGTCGTCACCGCCCCACAGCCGGTGTGTCCGACGATCGTCGCGACGTCGGTTCCGGCGTGATAGATCGGATACAGCACGCCCCCGTCGACGATCCGCTCGCCGTCGTCGTCGTCCCAGACCTGATTGCCGATGTTACTCGGCGTAAACACCGTTCCTGGATCGTCGACTCCCCACATCTGCTCCTGTGGAACCCGCGAATCCGAACAGCAGATCGAGACGACGTCCGGGTGTTGACCGGTTTTGACCGCCGAGAAGTGTTCGGACGGAAGGTCGTCGACGTGCGTCTCGTTCCCACCGAGCAGTTGCTCGAGCACCTCGTCGTCGTGTTCCTGAGCGTCCTCACCAACCATACGATAACGAGCACGGAGGATGTTCAAAACAGTTGCCTTTCGGGCAGGATTGCGGACGACCGATCAAACGAAGTCGGGCGTGAGCGGGTACGCCCACGTTTCACCGCCGTAGGCCTTGACTGCGGCGATCGCACAGACGGCGACGTTGACGAACGGAAGGGCGATCAGGAAGGGGATCCCGATCAAGATAGCCGAGAGGAGCGTCGCCGCAATCATCGACAGCGTATAGACGATCTGCCAGTTCAGCGCATTTCGGGCGTTTTCGTCCACGAACGGATCGTCGGCGACGACGAGAACGATGGCGGGGCCAACGATCCACGTGAAGATCGCGAGGAGGTGTGCGGCCGCGGCCAGGAGTTCGTCGTCGTTCGTACCGGCATCCTGGCGACCCCCCGCGGCGTATCCGCCGTCATCGGACCCGTTCCCGTCTACCAGATCGGCGCCGTATCCGCTCCTCTCTCCCGTTTCGTACCCACTCGCGGTGTTCGTTCCCGATTCTTCCTCACCTCCATCATCAGCTCCCTCGATCGGCCGTCGGTCGCCGTCCCGGCCTCCCGTCAGCTCCGTGCCACACTCCGAACAGAAGTTCGCGTCGGGATCGACGTCCGCACCGCAGTGCCAGCAGTAGTCGTCCATGGTCGAGTGATACTTCCTCGGCTATTAAAACGTGCTAGCCCCCTCGACGACGTCCACGACGAGTTTCGCCTCCGCTTCCGGAGGTGTTCGCCCGCCGTCGTTACGAACGAAATGGGCGAGAACCACTGACTGTCCGATCGGTGTGGCTATCGAGTTATAGTGAGTGTCATACAACGGTTCGCACACTCTCTCTGCACTGTCCGACAAACGGTCAGTACAGGCGAACCTCTTTTCGTCTCAGGTGCGCTTCGCGCACCGCTCGACGAAAACCCGTTCATGCCAAAAAGCCGGTCTCGCTCCGTTCGACCGGTGAATCGCGCTCACTACCGGGTCCTTCGGACCACTCGTTCGCGCGAATGCTCGTGCTCACTAAGCACGTGTAGTGACCGTGCTATTCGTCTGAGAGCGGTAGAAATCAATCCCACGAGAAGCCTCCTCTGACACCCTCAGTTATAGTAACAACTGCGACGGTGTACACACCGATCGCCGAGCTCACGGGTCACTAAGTTCCCCGTTCGCTTTCTCGCGGTTCTCGCTCATGGTTCGAAAATCGAAGATGTTCGTCATCACGAACGACCAGCGGTCGTTCGAACGACTTCTTGGCTCACGGGTCACGTTCGTTCCCCGTTCGCGTTCCCGCGGTTCTCGCTCATGGTTCGAAAATCGAAGATTTTCGTCATCACGAACGACCAGCGGTCGTTCGAACGACTTCGTTCGCTCCGAACCGCGCTCGCTCCGAACCGCGCTTTTCGTCTGGCGATCAGGTGTGCAAGACCTGCAGTGACTACTATCTGTTCGCCGAGCGAGTCGGCGAAGGATCGACCCCGTCATCGGAAGCTCCTCGCAGTAGTGAACCACCGGATCGTCCGTCGGCACCGGCAGTCCGTTAGCCTCGAGCATCGTATTCGCGGCAATAGTTGCCTCTGCCGGTTGGAGCGGCCACGGATCGTGGGCGATTTCACCGGTGAGAACGCCGCCGCCGTCCTCGGGAGCGTAGAACCGGCGGCGCTCGGTGAGCCAATACTCGAGCGTACCGGGTTCAGGGGTGACGACGTCTCCCGTCGATCGGTACGTCGCGGAAAACTCGACGGGAGAACCCCTTCTATCTTCGGTCGGGTGGGAACCGGCGCCGAACCGAGTGTAGTTTCTGATACTGGAGAAGCCGACCCGATCACCGTCGGAACCGACTCGCATTCGGGCGCCGTAGACGGGAAGCCGAGTTAGTCGTTGAATTGGCGCGGCGATCAACGGCGAGCCGATGTCGACGCTGAAAAAATACAGTCCCGGATCGTCACGGTATCTGACGTACGTCCGGACGTTGAGTTCGGGAAACGCGGTTCTGGCCAGCGGCGGCGTCCCACGGAGTCCGGCGTTTCCGAGCACGAACGGGACGACGCTGACCCACGCACACCCGTCCCGCGTTTCCAGGGTGAGTTCTCGCGGAACGTGGGGCCTAACCTCGGCGGGGTCGAGAGGCCAATGGGCAAACAGTCCGTGTCGATACGTCATCGACGCGACGTGGGGCATACGCGGAAACGACTCGTCGTCGGTCTCAAATCGAACCGAATCTGTACGGTGTTCGGACATCTCGAGTGCGAGCAAACCGATTCGCCCCGGACTACGACGACCACCGGGATAAAACGAGGAGGAAGCTGACAGCATCGATGGTAATCCGCCATAGATCGCCGTGAACCCCCGATGAACCCAATCCGATCGTTCTCGATTCGAACCGAACGTTCGACTCGCCGACCGTTAATTCGATAGGCCGATAGTTTAAATACAATAGTATAATCAGTAACGGTCGAAGGTAATTACCAATCGTGCAGACCGATTCGATTATGAGCTGTCCGGAGTGTGATGGTCGATTGCGCAAACGGGGGACCGAAACCGTCTGCGAGAAGTGCGGTCTCGTCTCCGAAGAAGACGCGATCGATCGGGGGCCAGAGTGGCGATCGTTCGAGGACGACGAAACCGACCGTCGTCGAACCGGAGCACCGCTGACTCGCTCGAGACACGACCGTGGGCTGTCGACGGAGATCGGCTACGCGTCGGGATCTGATTCGTACAGTTCCCGGCTGACGGGCCGAAAGCGGCGACAAATCGCCCGTCTTCGACGCGAACACAATCGCGCACGGGTCTCCTCGAAAGTCGAACGAAACCAGATCTACGGGTTTGCCGAGATCAGACGGATTCACGCGTTGCTCTCGCTCCCGGATACCGTTCGAGAGGAGTCGTGTACGTTGTTCAAGTCCGCCCAGTCCGAGGGATTACTCCAGGGACGATCGCTCGAGGGATTCTCCGCCGCCTCGATTTACGCGACCTGTCGGGCGTGTTCGATCCCTCGAACCATCGACGAAATCGTCGACGTCGCGCGGGCCGACGAAAACGAACTCAAGGCGGCGTACACGGCCTTGAACCGAGAACTGGGTCTGCCGACGGGGCCGATCGATCCCAGCCAGTATCTGCCGAGGTACGCCTCGAAACTCGAACTCGAGACGAGTGTAGAGCGGCGGGCCCGTGAGTACGTTCGAACCCTACTCGAGGAGGGACTGATCGGCGGTCGGAATCCAAGCGGCGTCGCGGCGGCCTGTCTCTACAAAGCCGCAGGCGATCATCAAGAGTCGTCCTCGCTCACGCAAGCCGACGCCGCCGACGTTGCCGACGTCGCTCCGGTGACGATCCGATCGACCGCCGCGGAACTCGAAGAGTAGTAGCGGCCATCTCGAGTAGCATCGATACCGTATCGTCGCTACTGTAACGACAATTGATCGGCCACAGGCGACGTCGTGGTCTGGTGATCACCACGCTGTCAGACGGTTTTGAAATAGTAACGATATCGGCCGAACTTCGTCGTCGATTCGTCTGTTCATCCGGAAATCAGAGGATGTACCGACAGTTGTTCGTCGGATCGTCACAGGAGATCCGAATTTATACTCAAAAACGATTGAAGACTGAACAGCAAGCTATACCAGTACGGGACGTGAATCCTCGGGTGATGCCCACGGTAGAATACCTCAACTACGAAGTAGTGGACGACAACGGCTGGGACATTTACGACGACAATATCTTCGAGGATGCCGCCGAACAGGGCCTCGACGACGAGGACTACGGAACGCTCGAGGTCAACGAGGGCGAGTACATCCTCGAAGCCGCCGAGGCCCAGGGCTACGACTGGCCCTTCTCGTGCCGTGCTGGTGCCTGTGCGAACTGTGCGGCAATCATCGTCGACGGAGAGATCAACATGGACATGCAACAGATCCTCTCCGACGAGGAAGTCGAGGAGAAAAACGTCGTCTTGACCTGTATCGGGTCTGCCGAGACCGACGAGGTCAAGATCGTCTACAACGCAAAGCACCTCGACTACCTGCAGAACCGCGTCATTTAAACACCGCCCGTCCGCCGGGCCACCGCAACCATTTCTGCCGTCGTCGCCCGCGAGTGACAACCCGTCGTCCGAACCGGCGCGTCGCTCGCTCGGTTCGTCGATCCCAGCATCGCGACGGGTTGGTACTCCAGGAGGTCGTCGAAAATCGGTCGCCACCACGAGTCGATCGAGACCGATGGGCTCGATCCACCGATAACTCGTTACAACGACCCCATCATACGGTCTGTTCTCCGTCGGTTCCGGCGCGACCACGACCCGGAGCGGGTGGGCCGACAGATCAGGACAGCAAACCGTCTCATACGGTTTACTGTCGGTCAGTTCCGATGAGAGCGTGACCCGAACGGCGGTCTCACCGGCAAATAGCGACGGTGACCCGCCTCAGTCGGTCGAAGACCTGACGGTCAGGACGTACTTCCCGATCAGCCCTCCTGTCGCGACGGTCATCACGAGCGCGAACGCCACGACGAATCCCGACATCGAGAGGGGGTCGGTCGCGACCACCGAGAGTTCGTCGCGGACGAACGACCCGGCGGTGACCGCGGCGACGCCGACCAGAATTACGCCGCCGGCGTTCGCGAAGCGAGGGTTCGGCTCCGGGACCGCATCCGGGTGGTTGAGCAGGTAGAGGACGACGACGAGTGCAAACGGCGTCCCGATCAGGCCGAACGCGAGGACGAGGACGAGAAGCGGGAAGAACGCTCCCTCGAGGAACGCGCCGATCGCACCTGCGGCCGCGACGGCGACGATCGCCGCCTGGAAGCGAGTGTCGGAGACGTCGGGTTCCCAACCGAGTTTGTCCGCGAGGAGGTACGGCGGAACGACGGTGTTCGCCCCGAGCGTCGAAATCGCCGCACCCCACAGACCGAGCAAGAAGAGCCACTGGGCGTACTCGCCGGCCAGTGGGCCGAGCGCCTCGGCGGCCGCCGCGGCGTCGAGTTCGGTCGCGACCAGATCCGGCGTATAGAGGACGCTGGCCGCGACGAGGAACGTTGCGAGGCTGAAGATTCCGAACGCGACGAACATCGACGAGCCGACGTCGAACAACCCGAGTTCGTAGTCCTCGCGCGTCCAGCCACGGGCGCGCAACGTGTAGGTGTGCATCGTCACGAGAGTGATGTGGACCGCGCCGCCGAGGACGCCAGCGGCGATCAGGGCGCCGCTCAGTCCGTCGGGAATAACGGGAACCAGTCCGGTCGCGGCGGCGCCCGGATCGATCGGGACGACAAACACCGACGCGACGAACGCGAGGACGACGGCCGAGACGATCACCTTCGCGCCGAGTTCGGCGATCGAGTAGCCGCCGGCGGCCAGTCCGATCGCGAGGATCGCCGCCCAGGCCAGTCCCCAGAGGCGAGCGTCGACGCCGGTGATCGCCGCGCTGACGTCCGCAAGCGTCTTCATGATCACGATCTGTGCGAGCCCCGACGCGAGTACGGCGTCGATCACGAGCACCCAGGCCCAGAACTCGCCGACGTGCTCTTCGACGACGGCGACGATGCCCGACTCGGTGAGCAATCCGAGTCGCATCGAGAGGTACTGGGCCGTCGTCCCCAGTACGGCCGACGCGACGACGACCCACAACAGCGCGTACTCGAAGGCCGCACCGGCGGTGATGACACTCGCCATCGTCGCCGGGCCGGCCGCGATCGCACCGGCGAGCCACGCCGGTCCCATCTTCGAGAGGTATCGGCCGAACGTCTCCCGCCTCGTCGCCGTCGATTCGTGTGAAAGTTCGCCTGTCCCCATTAGGTGGGAGACTCTCCCCGATACGTATAAACCGTTCCACTCTGTTGTACCACCCAGAGATATTCGGTGCCGCCCGGTGAAGCGGAACTATTACTTCAGAATACCACCGACGACTACCTAATGACCACGATTACCACGCTGAGCGACGGGCAGTTCGAACAGTACCAGCGCGAGGGGTACGTCGTCCTCGAGGACGCGCTCTCGACGGAGACGGTCGAGCGGGTACGACGTCGACTGCGCGAGTACACCCACGGCGACCGCGAGCGCGAGGGATTTACCTCCCAACTCGAGCCGGCGGTCGAACGCGGGGAACGGGAGGTCGACGAGCGAGGTGACGCCGTTCGCAAGTTCGAGGGTCTGGGAATGGTCGAGACCGACGACGTCTTCCGCGAGGTGGCAGAGAACGACTCGATCGTTTCGGCCGCACGGGACCTGCTCGGTCCGGATCTCAAGTTGTTGCGAAGTGCCGCGATGTTCAAGCCGCCCCAGGTGGGAAGCGAGAAGGGATTTCACCAGGACGCCGCCTACTACCCGATCCAGCCGATGGACCACGTCACCGTCTGGATCGCCCTCGACGAGGCGACGCCCGAAAACGGCTGTATGACCGTCGTCCCCGGCGCACACAGGGATGGGCTCCTCGAGCACGAGGCCGTCGAGTACGACACCGATATCGTCATCCCCGAGTCCGAATACGACGAGGAGGACCTCGTCCCGGTCCCGATGGAGGCCGGCGACGCGCTGTTCTCTCACTGTCTGTTGCCTCACTACACGGCGCCGAACGAGACCGACCGGTGGCGACGGGCGCTCATCATGGCCTACATGACCTCGCGGTCGCGGTTTACGCAGGACGAGGCGGAGCGGCCGCCGTGGGTCGACTCGGTTCGGATCGCGGGCGAGGAGTTTCCCGGTTGCGTCTAGTACCCTCCCAAGCGTCGACTGACGAGCGAAATCGACACCTACCGCATGATTTCGCTCAGCAGTTCAGGCTTGGGACGCCACTAGTGGCGTTCAGAACCTGAACTCCCGGTCGGATCCATCCCCCGAACGCCAGCCGAAACAATAACGCCGCCGCGCTCGAGAGTGGGGGACGTGACGCTCGCTGGCACGTCGATCGCGGCACCGGACCTCCTGCGGCTCGTCGCGGTTCCCGTCTTCGCCTGGGTCGCGGTTCGTGACATCAAGACACGCCGGGTCTCGAGTGGCGTCTGGATTCCGCTCGCGAGCCTCGGAGGGCTCTTGCTCGTCTGGGACGGCTGGCGAGCCTGGAACGCCGGCGGTTTCGTCTGGACCCACGAGTTTCTCCTCCCGGCGGCGATCAGCCTGGGGTTCGTCGTCCCCATCGGGTACCTGTTCTGGTGGTTCGGCGGCTTCGGCGGCGCCGACGCGAAGGCGTTGATGGTGATCGCGTTGCTCTTTCCGACGCTCCCGACGTACGCGATCGGCTCGTGGACGTTCCCGGTCGCGCCGACGCCCGTCGGCGCGCTCTCGTTTACCATCCTGACCAACGCCGTCGTCGTCGGAATCGCCATTCCGATCGTGCTAGCGCTCCGAAACGCCGCGGCCGGACGGATCGCACCCGTCATGGTCGTCGGCTGGCCGATCCCCTGGGATCGCGTTCCGACGACACACGGCACGTTGCTCGAGACGCCGACCGGACTCACTCGCCGCGGCCTCGACCTCGACGCCCTCCGGATGTACCTGCGGTGGCGCGGCCTCTCTCTCGAGGACGTCCGCGAGCACCCGGATCGGTACCGCGATCCGGCGACGGTGCCGGAAGACCCCAACCCGCCGACCGACGGTGCCGTCACCGCGACGGTACGAAGCGACGGCGGGAGCCAGGAGTTCACCGAGGACGCCCCGAGCCCACTCGAGGACGCAGGCGAGACGCCCACCTACGACGACCCGTGGGGTGCGGAAACGTTCCTCTCGGAGATCGACGGGTCGGCCTACGGGACGACGCCGGCGGAACTCCGGGAGGGACTCGAGGTGCTCGCCGAGTCCGAGACGGTCTGGATCTCGCCCGGGACGCCGTTTCTCGTCCCCGTGTTCGTCGGAATGGTGATCGCACTTACGTACGGCGATCTGTTGATCGGAACGATACTCTGATACGGTTTGCTGTAACGATTTACCGGTGCGACCGCAGGACGGGTCGCGGTCGCACCGGAAATGACTTACAGCAGACCGTATGAGCGGTGTCCTTAGATCAGTCCGTCCTCGCTCGCCAGCAACAGCGCGGACATCGTCGAGTCGTTCGCCGGTTGGTCGCGAGTGCGCTCGAGCGCCCGGGAAATCGGAACCGTCCGCACCTCGAGGAACTCGTTCGAGTCGAGTTTTCGCTCGCCGAGTTCGAGGCCCTCGGCGTAGACGACGGCCCGGTCGTGGCGAAGCACGCCGGTCGCGACGGCGTACTCCTGAAGTAACGCGGTACTCGAGGGGCGGAAACCGGTCTCCTCCTCGAGTTCGCGCGCCGCCGCCGTCGTGTACGACTCGCCGTCCTCGACGATGCCCGCGGGCAACTCGAGGTGGGTCTCGCGGATCGTCGGCCGGTATTGCTCGACGAAGAGGAGCTGATCCTCGTCCATCGCGTCGCGGTCTGACCCCTCCGCGTCGTCGGTCCCCGCCGAGTCGCCGTCGAGGGTCGCGATCACTCCGCCGTCGACGCGAGCCACCACGACGACCGCGGGCGGCAACTCGGCCCAGTAGTATCGCTTCTCGCTCCCGTCGGGTTGCTCGAGCAGGTCGTACCCCGCGTCGTACCACGGCGTCTCGTACTCGGTGACCGCCTCGATTAGCGTCCACTCGTCGGAGTTCGTCATCGGTGGGGAATCGACGCTCGAACGGATAAGCGGTGGTGATTCCTCGAGACGGTGGTCGATGCGACCGCCGCAGAACCCGTCTCAGACCAGATCCCGGTAAATTCGGCCGAACGCCTGCCGGCGCAGCGTTGCGACCGCCGCCTCCTCCTCGTCCTGAAACGTCGCGGCGACCGCCTCGCCGTCGGGTCCGGCATGCCAGACGACGTTGTCGACCCGTTCGTGACCGGCCTCTGTGACCTCGCCTTCGTAGGCGTCGCGCCACTCGTCGTACTCCTCGCGGGTGCCGACGGTGACCGAAAGGAGACTCGCGAACAGCGCGTCTCGAGCCGTCTCGACGACGTCGCCCGTAACGCGGTCGTCGTACTCCGCGCGATCGAACTCCATCGCCTTGGCGACCTCGCGGACGACCGTCTGAGCCGCGGGGCCGACAGATTCGTACGCCTCCCGTGTCGCCGCTCGTGACTCGAACTCGAACGTCCCGACCGTGTGCATACGCGAACGGTCGGGCGTCGACTAGTTACGCGTTTTCGTTCGATCCGCCCTCGGCCCCTTCGTCCGCGACGTTCTCGTTTTCGACGTTCGATCCATCCTCGCCTCCGCCGCCCGCGTCCCCATCGTCCGTGCCGCCTTCCTGCCCGTCGTCTCCATCGTCCTCGCTTTCGTCTTGCATCCGCCGGGTGAGTGCCCGGGCCTCCTCGAGGACGCCCGCCGCCTCCCCCGACAACTCGCCGCGTCCGGGCTGACGAGTCTGTTCTGCGAGGCCGCCCTCGAATCCAGGAGGTCGAGCCGGCTCGGTGCCGCGGCTCGAGCCCTCGAACTCGGGCGTGTCGATCTCGGGTGCGTGTGCGGCGACGATCTCGCCGAGTTCCGTCGGCGAGCAGTCGCCCCACTCGGGGGCGTACTCCTCGAGCCACTCGAGGTGGTCCCGGCGGCCGAGCGAGGCGGTGACCGCGAGGTGGTTCGCGAGGTGTTCGGCGTCGGCCTGTTCGACGCCACAGACCGGGCAGGCGTATCCCATACGGAACCCGTGACCGCGGACGAATAAAACGCCCACGCAACGCCGAGCGATGGGGAGAATTATAGTAACAACTGAAACTGTTTGCACACCGATCGCACAGCCTTCGTGCGATCGGGTGCACACTGACTTTCAGTGGCTACTATAGTCGTCCGAGACAGACACGTTGAATACGGCTCGGTTTCGGCGTGACGTCGAGACGAACTCGCCGAGATAGCCGCTGTTGTCGTAACAACTGCAACGACGTACACACTGATCGCCGACCAGTCTGGCGATCGAGTGTACGAGACGTGCAGTGGCTACCATAGGACCCGACCGAATTGAATCCGGCCGGATACCCGTGGGAACGAACATCATAATAGATTGAATTATCGGGTGAGAATACTTATGTGATGGGATGAAACAGGGGAGACCATGGGCACGCACGACACGTTTGGCGAGGGCAGACTCGGGCGACGATCGTTCGTCTCGTTACTCGGGGCCACGGCGGGAGCGTTCGCGCTGTCGGGGTCGACGGGCGCGACCGGCGGCGGGTCGACCTCGAGCGACGGACTCGAGGCGCTGTCGTTTTACTCGACGGCGTCGCAGGTAGGCGCCGATGGCGGGCCGCTTACGGACGAAGATCACGTCGTCGCGTGGGCCTCCGAAGAGGCGTACGTGATGATCGCCGACGAGGATGGAACCGACGAGGAGGACGTCGTCTTCTACGAGGACGAGCGAATTCCCCTGATCTCCCAGGACGGCAACGTGATGGGAATCGGAAGCGCTGGCTTCCTGAGCGACGAACGCGGCGGCTTTCACCACGGCAACGAGCAGTTCGTCCTCAACGCCTGGGACGACCTGATGGGGTCAGACAGCACGGTCCTCTGGGACGAGAGCCACCAGCAGTACTGGGATCTCGAGAGCCACCAGGTTTTCCGGCGCTACGCCGAAGATCACGGCTACGAGCTACAGACCCTCGAGGAGTTCGACGCCGACGGAACCGTCCTCGAGTTCTACTCGACGGCGAGCCAGATATCGCCCGACGGCGACGCGCTCACCGAGGACGACGTCGCGGCCGACGACGACCTCTCGGTGCTGGCGTGGGCCGAGGGGACGGCGACGAACGTCGACGGGACCGACGAAGGCGCGTACATCTACGCCGACGACGAGCGGATTCCGGTGATCACGCGGGACGACACCGTGGTCGGGTTCGGCGCGCCGTTCGCCGAGGACGAGAGCGACCGCGAGGAAAACAGGGAGTTCGTCCGCGCCGTCTGGGACGACGTGATCGACGGCGAGACGGTCTACTGGGACGAGAGCCACGACCAGTACTACGACGTCTCGCAGTTCGAAGACCTCGTCGCCGGCGCCGAGGCGACGGGCTACACCGTCGAGCCGACCGACGACCTCCTCGCAGTTCTCGGTGGGAACTCGGACGGCGCCTCGAGCGACGGCGGCGAATCCACGAACGGCGACGACGATATCGACGACTCGAGCGGCGGTGATGGAGCCGCCGCGGACGCCGACGCCGTCGTCATCACCACCCCCGCGGAGGCGTTTTCGGACGCGGAACTCGCGGCGCTCGCGGCGTTCGTCGACGACGGGGGGAGCGTCTTCCTTCACGACCAGTCCGATTTCGGCGGCCACGACGAGACCGACAATCTAAACGAAATCGCCGACGCGCTCGGGCTGGGATTCCGGTTCAACGCGGATCAGGTCGAAGACGACGCGACCGGCTGGGACGACTTCGTGTTCACGACGACCGACTTCGCCGAGGAGTATCTCGAGGGAGACGTCTCGGTCGGACTCGACGAGGCGGACGGTCTCGTCATCACTACGCCCGAGTGGGAGTTCTGGGACTCCGAACTCGAGACGCTCGAGTCGTTCGTCGACGACGGGGGGAGCGTCTTCCTGTTCGACCAGTCCGATTTCGGCGGCCACGACCGGACGGAGAACTTAAACGAGATCGCCGACCACCTCGATCTTGCCTTCCGGTTCAACGGCGGCCAGGTCGAAGACGAGGTCCACAACGCCGGGCCGGAGTACGAGCCGCTTGCGACGGAGTTCTCGCCGGTGTTCGACTACTTCGCGGACAGAGACGGCGTCGCGATCGAGTTCGAACGCGG
This sequence comes from Natrarchaeobius versutus, assembly GCF_041205745.1. Lineage (NCBI taxonomy): Archaea > Methanobacteriati > Methanobacteriota > Halobacteria > Halobacteriales > Natrialbaceae > Natrarchaeobius > Natrarchaeobius versutus. The sequence continues at coordinate 19,523 of NZ_JBGFCC010000014.1, forward strand.
CGAAGAGTACTACGGACGGGTCGTCCGCGTCTTCGACGGCGACACGTTCGAACTCGAGTTCGACACCGAGTACGGCTACCGCGACGTCGTTCGCCACATCGGGATGGACACCGCCGAGACGCCGCCCGCGGAGAACGAACCCGAGGAGTGGTTCGGGATCCCCGACGACGCGGACGAACACCTCTACGAGTGGGGCGCAAACGCCACCGAGTTCTCGCTCGAGCTCATGGCACCCGAGGACGCCGAGGCCGGCGAAACCGGTATCGAGGGACGCCACGTCAAGATCACGTTCGACGCCGACGAACCCCTGCGGGGTAACTACGGTCGGCTCCTGTCGTACATGTACTACGACCCCGACGACTATTCGGCCGAGTTCGGGACCGGCTCGTTCTCGCGAAACTACAACCGCGAAACTGTCGAAAAAGGCTACGCCCGCGTCTACTCTTCGGGCTTCACGAAACACGACGAGTGGTCGGCACTCGAGGAAGACGCCCTCGCCGAGGGGCGGGGCATCTGGTCGGCGGCCGACTTCGACGCGCTCGAGCCGATCCGCAACGATCCCGTCGAGGAGCTGTTCGTCCCGTCGGCACGGAGCATCCGGAGCGCCGACGGCTGGGGCGGGAGCCCGCTCTCCAGCGACCGCGTGCCAGTAACGGCCGCCTCGAGCGCCGAACAGGAACTCGCCGAGGGTGGCGTCGCCTACGACGACGAGATTCCGCTGGTCGGCGTCGACGAAGACGAACGCGTCGCGCTCGTCGGTGGCCTGATGATCCACGAGGACTACGAGGAAGCCGAGGAGTTCGGCGCCGACACGAGCGGCTACGGTAACTTCCCGTTCCTCTCGAACCTCCTCGATCACCTCTCGGAGACAGAGGGCGACGTACTCGTCGCCGGCGGACAGGGACAGTTCAACGCCGACGGCTCGCTCTCGCTCGAGCGCTGTCAGTACTATCTCCGGTATCTCGAGGGGATGGGCCTTCGCCTCCGCCAAATCAACGACTTACCGGAGACGCTCCCGGCCGAAGCGGAGACGCCACGGGCCGTCCTGATCACGGCACCAGCCAGAGAACTCGAGTTCGACGAGATCCTCGCCCTCCGCGAGTTCCAAAACGAGGGCGGCGCCGTCGTCATGCTCGGCAGTTCTGAGGCAACGGCCGACCACACGGAGAACCTGAACGATCTCGCGAAGGCGCTGAAGACGGACCTCCGGTTCAACGCGGACGCGGTCGTCGACGAGGAACACAACCTCGCGGACGACCCGAGCGTGCTCGAGACGGCGGCCTTCGACGAGGCGTTCCCGCTGTTCGACGCCTACGATCCGTCGGCCCACGAGGACGACGAGGACGAGGACGAAGACGAGGATGAGGACGAAGCGCCCGGAAACAGCGGCGACGCACCGGGACACCAGGGTGAGTGTCCGGGCAATAGCGGCAACGCCCCAGCCGCCGGCGACGGCTGTCCCGGCAACAGCGGGAAGGCACCTCGAGGGAGCGGTCCCGGCGACGGCGGACCGCCCGGACATGCCGGCAACGGTGGCGGACCGCCCGGACATGCCGGAAACGGCGGTGGACCACCAGGGCACGCTGGCAACGGCGGCGGACCACCTGGAAAATAGTGGTTAGCTGACAGCCAATCGGACCGGAACCACTCTCACAGTTCAGGCCGACGCTACAACCGACGGGGCGCCTTCACGTCCGTATGGACGAGATCGATCGCGAGACGGTCGCGTACGGCGACGAAATCGCCGGCGTGGAGACGTTCACACGACAGGCGCGTCGACGAGCCGAAACCGAACGCGAAGCGGTCGAGTGGGCCATCGAGGAACTCGAGTCGCAGATATCCACGCAGGGTGTCGACCTCGAGCCGTTGCTCGAGTACGCTCGCCGGAGCCGCGAGAGCCTCCCGGATCGTCACCGGCGAGCCTACGAGGCGATGGCCGACGCGTTCGACGTCAATGCCGAGATCTACGAGGTGTACGTCTTCGCGTTCTCGGAACTCTGTGAGGAGCTGGCGGAGGGAACGGGACGATCTGAGAAGAATCCGAGGGGGTGTACGAACGCACTGGTCTCGAGCCCGAAAGCCGACCGCGAGGCCGTCGACGGTCCGCTCGTGTGCAAGAACCGGGACATCGCGGGGCGAGGCGTCCGGCCCAAATCGATCGTCGAACAGCCACCGATCGACGACTACCACGGCTTTCTGACGGTCGACACCTGCGGGACGATCTCGATATTCAAGGGCGTCAACGACCGAGGGCTCGTCGCCGCGAACACCCACATCGACAGCGAACGCGAGGACGTCCCGCCCGAGGATCAGCTTCGGAACGGAACCGTGATCCGGATCGTCCTCGAGGAGTGTGCCACCGTCGCCGAGGCGCGGACGGCACTCGAGTCGTACCCGACGCGGCGGCTGATGGGCCAGACGCTGTTTCTCGCCGACGAAACCGACGCGATCGTTCTCGAGATCGATCCCGTCGCCGAACGAATCGCCGGCGACGACGAGCCGGTCGTGGCGCGGACGAACCACTTCGTCAACTCCCGCTCGACGGAAACCGAGAGTTCGACGATCCGACGGGAGAGAGCGCTCGAGGTGCTCGAGGGGAACGCACCCCTCGAGCGCGAAGACTTGTGGGAGATCGCACAGGATCACGAGAACGGCCCCGGCGACGACTCGATCTGCCGACATCCCGAACCCGAGACGGACGAACCGCACGCCTTCGGTCAGCTCACGACGGCGAGTACGGCGGTCTTCGAAGGGGGGTCGCCGACGATCGAGGTTGCGATCGGAAACCCCTGTGAAACCGAGCGCACGCGGTGTGCGTTCGGCGAGGACGTGCCGACCGACCTCTGGACTGGACGGCGGTGGCTCGAGCGGATGCGCTGATTCGATCGAAATTCGACCGTTAGACTCGAGCGCGGTGTCGATCGAGGTCGGCCTCGAGCGTGATCAGCCGAAAACGGCGTCTTCGAGCGCTCAGACGGAGTGGAGGTATCCGACGATAGCCGCGGTGAGAAACAGGTTGGCAAAGGAGAGAACGAGCAGTCCCTTCCAGCCGATGGCGATAAACTGGTCGATACGAAGACGAGGGATGGCCGATCGGAGCCACTGGGTGAACAGGAAGACGGCCCAGATTTTGAGCAAGAACCAGACGATGCCCGGCAACACCGGGCCGGCCGGACCGCCGAGGAACACCGTCGCGACGATGGCGCCGCCGAGGAAGATGTGGACGAACTCGCCCATGTACAGCAGCGTAAAGTAGACCGAGGAGTACTCGGTCTGGTAGCCGGCGACGAGTTCGGCCGGCGCCTCCGCCATGTCGAACGGGTTTCGACCGACCTCTCCAATCATTGCCGCGAGAAAGATCACGAATGCGAAGGGGTTGACGAACGCGTACCACGCCGGCACGCCCACGCCAGCGACGGAGAACAGTTCGCCGCTCTGGGCGACAACAATGGTACTGGTCCGCAACGAACCGGCGAACAACACCACCGACATCCCGGCGACGATCAGCGGAATTTCGTAGGCAATCGTCGTCGCGATCGCCCGGAGGCTGCCGAGCAGGGAGTACTTGTTCCCCGACGCGTAGCCGGCCATCACCAGCCCGACGCTCGTGATCCCGGCGACTGCGAACGCGAACGCGAGCCCGACCTCCGGATCGGCGATCTGTACCCCGCTTCCCATCGGAATCACCGCGAATCCAAGGAGTGCCGAGGACGCGACGACGAGCGGTGCAAGGTCGTAGGCCGGCCGGTCCGCATTCGTTGGAACGATATTCTCCTTCGACAACAGACGAACCGCGTCAGCGACGATTATCAACAGCCCGAACGGACCGAGGTGAGTGACTGCGATGCGATCGGTGAACGCGGCAGTAACCTTCCGTTTGGCCCAGATGACCAGCGCCGCGTTCGCCAGGACGACGTTCACGACGAGAAACGCCGCGAGGACCGCGGCGAGGAACTCGCCGAGGACGCCGTACTCGCCTAGCCCGACGACCTCACCGATCCGCTCGGGAAGCAAGGGTCGTTCACTCATCGATCCACCTCGACGACGCCACGCTCAGTTCTCGCCCCAGCACACACATCGAAAGTGCGGCGAAAGCGTCGAATACGTTCGTGCGAAATATTTCGAACGCTTATACGTCGGACGTCCGCGCCGCCGTCACCCCCCCTACTCTTCCATTTCCATCCTCAGTCACGCCGAGTTCCGCCGCAACGAGGGTTGCGTGTGCCCGTCGGAGCAGGTTCGAAACGGTCGAGATAGCACACTCGAGTTCCGACGCGATCGCCTCCAGGTTGGCTTCGCGCGGAAGCTCGTAGTAGCCAAGCTCCCAGGCCGTCTCGATCGCCCGCCGCTGTTTGGCTGTGAGCGCCGATCGTGTACTGCCCGGGATCGAACCGACCGAGACGACTTCCATCGAGACCGCATCCGGGATCTCGTTGCGGATCTCGCGAACGTCAGTCGAGGTGCCGACGAGCGAGACGATCATCCGCCGATCCGGAAGAAACTCGACCGGTGGAACGACGGCGAGGGTTTCGCGTCGAAACGCCGCCGCGAGGCGCCTGTTGTGCGCATCCAGTTCGGATCTCAAGTACGAGTAACAGCCGCCGTTCGCGTCGCGATACACCTCACAGTCCTCGACGTCGGCTTGCGCGTGCAAGGCACGCTCGTAGACATCGGGATCACCCTCGACGTAGTTGATGGCCGTCTCGCACCCGTCAGTCACATCGAAGTAAAAGAGCAGTTCACGGGAGAGTTCTGGGTCGGTACACACGAGGGAGTGGACCGGATGGATGGTCTGCTTCGCGTGCGTGATCGCGACCCGTACGGCGTTCATATCGCCACGTATCCGCCGCTCGAGAGTAAATCTGAAGCCGGTCTAGACCGGGTCATTTTTACTAGTCGCAGATCGCGTTTCACGCCGCCAGGAAACGGTCGAAAGGTTCGCGCCGCCCAGGGAACCGGGCGAAACGAACTCACGCTCGAGCGCGGTGTCGCTCGAGGTCGGCTTCGAGTTGCGTCGCGGCCTCGAGACGGAGCGTCTTGGCGCGTCGGTTAGAGAGTCGCGCGTCGGGCAACCGATCGGCTAGCGGATCGTACGTCGACGGCGAGAATCCGAACCGCCGCAGGTAGCTTCGGACGCGTTCCGACGCGAGACCCTCGTGTATCGCCGTTTCAGTGACCGCTTCGACGGTGTCGAATGCGGGCAGTGGCACCTCGTCGGCGGCATCCGCCGTCGACGTCGCATCGACGGCTGTGGCGGGCGAATCGGGCTCGCGAACCGGACTGACTGAGTCGGCCTCGAGGACGGTGGTTCCGCGGTCGTCCGCTCGCGTGACGACCGAGCGGACCTCATCCGTGAGGCGAAGCACCTGACTCGGGAGGGCCGCGTCGGGCGAGCGCCACTCGACCGTCGGAAACGAGTTCCGAAGTCGGATCGGGGTCCAAACCGCATCGTAGGGCTCGAATTCGTCGTCGAACGTCTCGGGATCGATGCCGCGGTCGATCGCCCGATCGCGGAACGTCTCGTAGGCGTCCTCGAGTCGCCCTTCCCACTCCGCGACGCTCTCGACGTACGACCAGAGCTGTCCCTGGTCGGGACAGGGGCCGTAACACGACCGACGGTAGAGATACGGGCGGGCACACTCGAGGAGGTGCTCGCCGCGGTAGTGTGAGGAACTGTTAACGAGCGCGAACGCGGGATCGATCGCGGTTAGTGCGTTTAACTGATCTGTGACGTTCGACTGCTCGAAGTGAACGTGCGTTCCGGCACAGACGCGGGCGTCGTCGAACGTCGGCCCCACGATTCGACGCTGGAGTTCGGTCCCGCGTTTCTCCCGGTAGGGGATCTCCGAGTGGGGCGCAGACAGCGGCGTCGCCAGAGGGACGAGACGTTTCTCCCGCTCGTGTGCGGCGGTGACGACCGTTCGAATCCGCGCCGTAAACTCCTCGCGAAGTTCGGCCATCGACTCACACGGGCTCGTTTTGATCTCGATCATCGGCTCGACGAACTCGGGATCGACCCAGTCGGCAACGTCGAGCAGTGTGTCGGGCGAGCACAGGTCGCCGGCGTCGTCGACGACCCAGTACTCGACCTCGAGGCTTGTGTTCATGAATGTCTCCGTTGGATGACTACCGGACAGCGGCCCCGAGCAAACGCCGGGGCGAGGTGTCCCGGACCGAATCTGAGTTCACGGTTCGAGTCGCGAACCCGCCACCGTTGTCCGATTTCCCTCTCCTGTGGCGATTCGTGGTAGGTAACTCCGACGTGAAGCCGTTGAGCCTGCGTACGCAGGTAAATTCGGAAATCAGCACGAACGGCCGTTGAGACGGCTGTCTCGGCTGGGGTGGGCGATCGGAGAGGCGCTTCGGCCGTCACTCGAAAGGCGTCCCCGCCGAGGACGACCGCTGACCCGACCGTTGGTAGGGTTCGTGTGCCTGGGTACTGACGCGAGTGTTACGTGATTGTCTCGAGGTACCTGCTAGATTGATACGCCTGGGGTAACATGATGCAACTACGTATGAGCGACGAAGCGAGTGCGGACGAAAGCGAAACTGCATCGGTGATCGTCGTCGGCGGCGGTCCGGCCGGCCTGAGCGCGGCGCTGTTCACCGCGAAAAACGGCCTCGAGACGACGGTGTTCGACACCGACGGGACGTGGATGCACAAGGCTCACCTCTTCAATTACCTGGGAATCGGGTCGGTCGGTGGGAGCGAGTTCATGGCGACCGCGCGCCAGCAGGTCGACGACCTCGGTGCCGAGCGCCGGCAAGGTGAGGAGGTCACCGGCCTCGAGCGCGGCGGCGACGGCTTCGTCGTCGAGACCGACGACGGAAGCTACGAGGCGGAGTACGTCGTGTTGGCGACCGGCGCGAACCGCGACCTGGCCGAGGAGCTGGGTTGTGCGTTTACGGACGACGATATCGTCGACGTCGGCGTCGAGATGGAGACGAGCGTCGAGGACGCCTACGCGACGGGTGCGATGGTTCGCGCCGAGGAGTGGCAGGCCGCCATCGCCGTCGGCGATGGGGCCGCCGCGGCGCTCAACATCCTCTCGAAGGTCCGCGGTGAGCGCTTCCACGACTTCGACGTGCCGGCCGACGCAGAGCGCGTCTTCGGCGACGTCGTCGCGGAGTAACCACGATCATGTCCAACGAATCAACGAACCCAGTCACGCCGGAACCGCCAGACAGCCCGTTCCAGACGACGGGAACCGACCACATCACGATCTGGGGAAGCAACGAGGCCGATACCGTCGCGTTCTACCGCGACCTCCTCGGAATGCCCCTCGTGTTGCGCCAGCCGAACCTCGACGACCCCTCGCAGACGCACCTCTTCTTCGACACCGGCGACGGGCGCATCCTGACGTTCTTCGTCAGCGACGACCGTCCCTCGAATCGCCGCGGCCAGCGCGGCGGCGTCGGCGCCGTCCACCACCTCTGTTTCAGCGTCGACCCCGAAGAGTACGAAGACGTCATGGACTCCCTCGAGGAGGCGGGTCACCGCTACAACGTCTTCGATCGAGGAATCTTCCACTCGATCTACACGACCGACAACAACGGTCTCGTGATCGAACTCAGCACCGACAAGTACGAGGTTCCCGACGACCGTCGCGGCGAAGTGCTCGCGAAAGCCCAGGAACTGCGCGAGGCCGCCGGCGCCGACTACGCCAAGGACGAACACCTCCGCGAGGCCATTCGAGAAGTCGGCCTCGAGGTGATCGAACACGATCTCCCCGACGCGAGCGCGGGCGTCGGTGGTGTCGAATGAGCGCGGGCGAGGGTCCCCACCAGAATCAGCCGCTCGCGAGCGCCGGCACGCCCCTCGAAGAGGCCGAAGCGGCGGTAGTGCTCGTCCACGGCCGCGGCGCGACGGCGAGAGGCATCCTCGGTATGGGCGAGGAGATTCACCGCGAGGGCGTCGCCTTGCTCGCGCCGCAGGCGGCGCGTCGCCAGTGGTACCCAAACTCGTTTCTCCAGCCCGTCGAGACGAACGAACCCGGACGAACCTCGGGGCTCCGGGCGATTTCGGACGCGATCGAAACTGCCGTCGACGCCGGGGTTCCGGCCGAACGCGTGCTGATCGTCGGCTTCTCGCAGGGTGCCTGTCTCGCAAGCGAGTTCGTCGCGCGCAACCCCCGACGATACGGCGGCTTCGCCGCGCTCAGCGGCGGCCTCATCGGCGAATCGATCGACCACGACGACTATCTCGAGACGGACGGCATCTCCGCGAGCGATGCGAACGGAGAACCACCGGAGCGACGACCCGACGGCGACCTCGAGGGGACGCCGGTGTTTCTCGGCTGTAGCGACGTCGACCCGCACATTCCTCTCGAGCGCGTCCGCGAGACGAACAGCGTCCTCGAGTCCCTCGGTGCCGACGTCACCGAGCGCATCTACGAGGGGATGGGCCACGGCGTCAACGAGGACGAACTCGGGTTCGTCTCGGGGATGGTCGCGGACCTCCTCGCGGGCGGGGGCGACTGATCGTCTCGCTCCGAGTTCGAGCACCATCTTATGTCGTTCGATCCCGTATGAGACGTCGTGACCTCGCACCCGACGAACAGACGGGCGTTCCTGTCGACGGCGAGCGTCGCGCTCACGACGGCCGTCGCGGGCTGTCTAAGCGACGACGACAACGGGGGCGAGCGCGACGACGCCGATGAGCCGATCGTCGACGTCGCCGAGGCGACCGCAAGCGAGGGCGTGACCGACCCCGAGGCGTGGGCTGGGGTCGAGGAGATTCGCCTCGAGGGCCACGTTGGCGGCTGGGTCGGCGCCTCTCCCGACCACGTCGACCGGATCGAGAATCCGACGCTGGTTCTGGTCGAGGGCCAGGAGTACGCGATCACCTGGGAGAACCGGGACGGGGTCAAACACAACCTGGCGCTCTACGACGCCGAGGGAGAGATCGTCGACGAGTACGCGACCGGCGTCCTCGAGGACGTCGGCGCGACGGCGACCCTCGCGTTCGTCGCGCGACCCGAGATGACCACCTACATCTGCGAACACCAGCCCGTGATTCAGTACGGCGATATCGACGTACTCGAGGACTGACCGTCCGAAGCGTCCGAGACCGCGAAAACGGCGACAGGACGCGAAAGCGACGTCGTATATCGAACGCCGAGATAGTCTCCGAAACCGACCGGTAGATACCATTTACTGCACCGTCGTGGCACTGTTGCGTGCAATGTCACCGATGCTCACCGATTCGGTCGCCGTCGTCACGGGCGGCTCGAGCGGACTCGGACGATCGATCGCGCGGCAGTTCGCCGAGGAAGGCGCCGACGTCGTGATCGCCGACGTTCAAGAGGCTCCACGGGAGGGTGGAGAGCCAGCTCACGAGGTGATCGAAGCGGAGACCGACGCGGGCGTGGCGTACGTCGACTGTGACGTCACGAACGTCGCCGACCTCGAGTCCGCAGTCGACGCGGCCGAGGAGTTCGGCGGCGTCGACGTGATGGTAAACAACGCGGGGATCTTCCACGGCGAGGAGTTCCTCGAAGTCAGCGAAGACGACTACGATCGAATGATGGACATCAATGTCAAGGGACTCTACTTCGGCGCCCAGGTGGCGGCCAGACGGATGGTCGACGGCGACGGCGGCTCCATCGTCAACCTCTCGTCGGTCGCGGGTCTCGAGGGCTCCGGCGACTTCGTCACCTACTGCGGAACGAAAGGCGCCGTCCGGCTCCTGACGTACGCCATGGCGGCGAAACTTGGGCCGGACGGCGTTCGCGTAAACGCGATCCATCCCGGGCTGATCGAGACGACGATGACGACCGAAGACTACGCGATCATCGGCACCGAGGCGGAAGGATCGTTCCTCGAATCGATTCCAGCGCGACGGGCAGGTCAGCCCGAGGACGTCGCCGACGCGGCCGTGTACCTCGCCAGCGACCGCTCCGAGTACGTAACCGGCGAGTCACTCGTCGTCGACGGCGGGATGACCAACACCCAGTGACCGCTCGAGCCGATCCGCTCGTACACGCCGCATACGGTGACGAGCCGATCCGCTCGTACACGCCAGCGTGCTCGCGAGCGCACAACTACGGCGGGTGCGATCATCGACGGCCGGATTCGGTCATCGAACGACGGTGACCGGAACCGGCGATCGGCGGACGATCCGTTCGGCGACGCTCCCAAGCAGGACTCGAGAGACGCCAGTCCGGCCGTGACTGCCGACGATGATGTGGGCAACGTCGTGATCCTCCGCGAACGTGACGATCTCGGCGGCGGGTTGGCCGACCGCAACTTCGGTGCTAAACTCGACGTCATCGGGGTTTTCGAACTCCGGAACCTCGTCGAAGCCCTTCTCGGCGATCTCGTCGCGCCGGTCTTTGAGGTACTCCCTCGCAAGGTCGAATCCCGCGGTCGTCGACCCGCTCGCCGCCTCGACGACGCGCAACAGAACGATCTCCTCGTCCGGATACGTCACGAACGCGTGTTCGACCGCTTTCCGCGCCGGACCGGAGCCGTCGTACGCGACGAGGATTGTCATGCGATGAAGTAACACCCCTCGAGGCTAAAGTACACCGGTGAGGACGGGTGCCACCGATTCGCGGCCGACACTACCACCACATACCGACTCTTCGGCCGAGTGAGTCACTCCGAACTGTTTCCGTTCGGGTCGCTTCGCTCCCCGTTCACATGTCCGCGGCGCATATCGCCGCGCGCCGTTCGCCGCGGGTGCTACTCTTCACGGCTCGCGGTGCTCGCCGTTCCGACTCGAGGTCTTCGCGACGCTCAGACCTCGCCGTCTTCGAACACGAACGTCCCGTCCTCTTGAACGCGCTCGCCGTCGACCTCGATGAACGAGTCCTCGCTCATGTCGACGATCATGTCGACGTGGACGGCGGAGTCGTTTTGCTCGTTGTCCTCGCCGACCGTGTCGTCGTAGGCGCGGCCGACCGCCATGTGGACGGTGTCGCCCATCTTCTCGTCGAACAGCATGTTGTAGGTGAACCGGTCGATGTCGCGGTTCATCCCGATGCCGAGTTCGCCCAGCCGGCGGGCGCCCTCGTCGGTGTTCAACACCTCGGTCAGGACGTCCTCGTTTTTCGCCGCCGAGTGCGAGACGACCTCGCCGCCCTCGAACTCGAGGTAGACGTCCGTAATTTCCCGGCCCTGGTGATACAGCGGCATGTCGAACAGCACCTCGCCCTCGACGCTGTCGGGCTGAGGGGCAGTGAAAACCTCGCCGCCGGGCAGGTTGTGCTCGCCGTGGTCGTTGATCGTCGGATTGCCCGACAGGGACATCGTCACGTCCGTCGTGTCGCCGCTGACGATCCGGATCTCGTCCGCCGGATCGAGGATTTCGACCATGTTCGCCTGGTGGTCGCGCTGGGCCTCCCAGTCTTTGTTGACGGCGTCCCAGACGAAGTTCTCGTAGCCCTCCGTACTCATCTCCGCGAGCTGGGCGTTCGCGGGTGCCGGGAACTGGGTCAGACACCAGCGCTTCGAGAGCCGTTCTTCCAGGATCGGCCGCTGAGCCTGGTTGTACGCCGCGCTGGTCTGGGGATCGACGTCCGACGTCTGGGTGACGTTGTCGCTCGCGCGGATCGCGATGTAGACGTCGGTATTCTGGATGAGCGCGAGTTCGTGTTCCGGCGTCTCGAAATCGGGTACGTCGTCCTCGCCACCCGCGGCGCGGAGGTACGCACGCTGTTGTCGCTTGCCGGTCCGCTGGCTCGTCGTCACCGGGTTCGCCCCCCGGTCGCCGATCACCTCGTGGAGAGCGACGACCAGGTCCTCGGCGACGGGGTGGGCGTCGACGACGACGTTGTCTCCCTCCTCGAGATCGACCGAGTGATTGACGATGACCTCGGCGTGTTCGCGAATGCGCGGGTCCATGTGCCACACGTACCCGAAGCGGCGGGATACCGTTTTCGAATCGGCGACTCGAGGGGACTCCCACCGACCGTGGCTATCGGCTCTCGTCGCGGTTCGCCAGGAATAGTCCGAGGTAGATCGACGCCAGCGCACAGACGACGCCGGCGGCGAACGCGAGCGTGTACGGCGACTCGAGGGCGAGTGCGTCGTCCTCGAGCACCCAGCCGGTGAAGCCGGCGATCACCAGGGCGATCGCCGCGAGACGGAGGACGGAAACGAGCCGGCGAGGGGTGTTCGCGCTCGAGCCCGTGGATTCGGCGTCGGTCACGGGTTCACTATCCGTCCCGATCGTCGTCCGGTTTTCGGTCCGGAGTCGACTCCTGTCCGAATCGCTCCCTGGCATCGTCGGTCTCCCGACCGGCCGACTCCGTGGCGTCGTCCATCCCGTCGGTTCCGCTCCGCCGGTCGACACGGCCACCGTCGTCCCCGAATCCGGTTTCGCGATCCGGCTCGCCGCGCGTCGATCCGTCGTCGACGAGTTCCTGGACGAACGAGACCGTCGCGGCCGTCATGACCAGCGCGAATGGGGTCGCAATCGCGACCGCGATGACGAACCCGATCCCGCCGGCGCTGAGGACGCCCGATACAACCGGCGAGACGATCACGGCGAGTAAACCGTGCCCGAGCGCGAACCAGAAGTACGACGCCTCCCCCGTGGCGAACCCGGCCGAGCGGCGAAATGCCTCGAGAAAGTTCGCGTCGTCGACGACGAACAGGAACGGGACGGCGTAGAAGAGGTACCCGAAGACGAGCAGTCCGATCATGCCGATCAGGATCAGCGGGGGCGCGATCACGAACAACGGGACGAGCAACGCGAACGCGGCGTAGAGGACGAGGTGGTAGAGGAAGATCCGCGGGGCGAAACGCACGACTGAATCGAGGATCGCCACTGGCCGACGACGGAGACGTCTGTCGAGGCCACCGAGATAGCCCGCGGCGATCACCGCGCCAATGACCGTGTGTGCCAGCAACACGAGACCGAACCACGCCGCGAGTTCGCCGTCGACTCCCTCGAGCGGCAGTGCCACGGTGTCGAACGGCGTTTCGAACGTGACGTCGAAGCTGTGCGATCCGGACGCCGTATCCGACCCGCCAACGAGCATTTCGGACGGATCGTCCGTCGGCGGATCGGGCGGGTCGGCGAACGACCAGAGGTCGAGCAACGGCGTCGGAAACACGAACTCGAAGTTGATCGAGAACCAGCCCGACGGCGGATCGAGAGCCCGGCGGGTGCGCTCTACGTGGGCAACCGAGAGGACGAACGGGACCAGCGCGAACGGCAGCAACTCGCCGGGCCGATCGAGAATCCGGGAGACGTGTCTCAGAAACGTGAATCTGGTCTCGCTCGAACCGTCGGCGTTCGATCCGACGTCGGAGGAGTCGTCGGGACCGGGTTCGGAATCGGGATCGGGGACCATACGCGTCGGAACACACGATATCTAATTGAAATCTTCGCTCGAGTCGCCAGTCACGGATCTCAGCGAGCGCCACTCGAAATGCCGGCTCAGTTCCCGGAGTCGACCCACTCGAGCAGCGCGACAGCCAGATCGCGGCCGAGTCGCCGTGCGCTCGACGGCGTCACGGGGTCGTCTTCGGTCCCGACGTAGGGAATTTCGAGGGCAGACGACAGCGTCGCACCCTCGAGCCAGCAATAGCGCGTGAACGTGTGGAGGAGGCCGGACTGGCCGTCGAACGACGCCAGTCCGGTGCCCGGCGCGGCGTCGAACGAAAGCGTCGGGCCGTCGCTCGCTCGTCGGGTCGTCGCCGACTCGAGCGCGCTCGCCAGCGTTCGTAGCGGGTCCCCCGGATCGTCGGGATCGGTCACGAAGAACGGTCGGTCGTTGACGTCTCCACCCCACTTGTACGGACTGTGGAGGTCGAGGGCCACGACGAGGTTCTCGAGCGACTCGAGGTCGCCGGCGATGGCCGCTGTGGTCGGGTAGATCGGCGAGAGATGGGCGATCGCGTTCGAGTCGACGTAGTCGCGGTTGTGGTCGTGGGGCGCGCGATGTTTGCCCGGATCACCGCGCTCGACGCCGTCGAGGTCGACGAACGGGTAGACGTAGACGCGGTAGCGTTCGAGCAGGGCCGGGCCCGTCTCGCCCTCGAGTAGTTCCCGCAGTGTCCCCTCGAGGACGTACGAGCCGATCGACTCACAGGCGTGATGGCGGGCCGCGAGGACGATATCGCCCGCGGATCCGTCGAGTTCGGTTCCGGATTCGGTCCCGAGACGGACGACCGGGACCTCCCGCCCCCCGTGGGTCGTCGTGAGCGTCTCAACGGAAACGCGTGGATCCGACGCGAACTCGAGGGCGAACGCGTCGAAGTCGGCGCGCTGGTAGGGGAATGAGAGGGACAACTGGGCCCGCTCGCCGGCGTCGAAGGCGTACCGGAACGCGTTCGCGTCGAGCCGGCGGTCGGCACCGAGCCACCGCCACTCGGACCACGCGCCGTCGGCGGTCGGACTCCCACACGGGACGCCGGTACGGACGGCCGGCCCCCGGGGACCGACCACTTCGTCGGTCGGGAATCGAACCTCGAGTACCTGGCTGACGTCGCTCTCGACGTCGACGTTCCAGTAGAACCACCGCCGCGTCGAGTCCCGGATTTCGGGCTCGAGTCGGATTACGTCGCCCGCGACCTCGAGGACGCGGCCGTTACCGCCGGGATGGGTGGTCCGGATCGTCACGCGTCCCGTCCCGGTCTCGTGGGTCGACGCCGTTCCCGGAGCGTCGGAGTCTACGGTCACGTCCGTCGAATCGTCGGGCGCGTCCATAGGATCACTCGAGAGTCCACCCGCAAATCGGTTGCGTCGGCTCGTCCGCGACGTTCCCCGCGACCGATCGTTCGCGAGCGCGCGTTCGTCGCCGGTTCATTCGTAGAGCGGGTGGGCGCCACACAGGTCGTCGACTCGCCGACCGACGGTCCGTCGGACCTCGTCGTCGTCCGGATTCTCGAGCACACGGGCGATACAGTCGGCGACCTCGTCCATCGCGTCCGCGTCGAAGCCGCGGGTGGTGAGCGCGGGCGTGCCGGCCCGGATGCCGGAGGGATCCTTCGGCGGGCGCGGATCGCCGGGGACGGCGTTGGCGTTGAGCACGATGGCGGAGTCCTCGAGCGCGCGCTCGGCCGTCTTCCCGAGGAGGTCGTGGGTCTCGCGGAGGTCGACCAGCACGAGGTGTGAGTCGGTGCCACCGGTGACGATCCGACAACCGCGATCGTCGAGTCCGTCAGAGAGCGCGCGGGCGTTCTCGACCACCTGCTCGGCGTAGGACTCGAACGCGGGCTCGAGCGCTTCGCCGAAGCCGACGGCCTTGCCGGCGACGTTGTGCATCGCGGGGCCGCCCTGGATGCCGGGCATAACCGCGCGATCGACTGCGTCCGCCAGTTCGGCGTCGCAAATCACGAGACCACCACGGCCGGCCCGGATCGTCTTGTGGGTACTGCCGGTGACGAGGTCCGCGACGCCGACGGGCGAGGGATAGACGTCGGCGGCGACGAGGCCGGTCACGTGTGCGATATCCGCGAGGTGATACGCACCGACGTCGTCGGCGATGGCCTGGATCCGCTCCCAGTCGACCGCCCGCGGATACGCCGAAAAGCCCGACACGAGGAGATCAGGCTGGACGGCTTCGGCTCGCTCGCGCAACTCCTCGTAGTCGAGGAGGCCGGTGTCGGGATCGAGACCGTACCGTTCGACCTCGTAGATCCGACCCGCGAGGTTCGCCCGGTGGCCGTGGCTGAGGTGGCCCGCGTTTCGTAGATCGGCAGAGAGGATCGTGTCACCAGGATCGAGAACCGCGAGCATGGCGGCCTGGTTCGCCTGGCTACCGCTGTGGGGCTGGACGTTGACGTGCTCGGCACCGAACAGCTCCTTCGCGCGTAAAATCGCCAGGCGCTCGAGATCGTCGACGTGCTCACAGCCGCCGTAGTACCGGTCTCCGGGGACGCCCTCTGCGTACTTGTTGGTGAAGACGCTCCCCTGCGCTCGAAGTACGGCGGGACTGGCGTGGTTCTCGCTCGCGATCATCTGCAGACTCGAGCGCTGGCGGTCCCGTTCGGCCTCGAGTATCGCCGCCGTACGGGAATCCGCCTCGACTAGCGTCGCGTCGATCTCGTCGTCGTGCATACACCAACACTCCGGCCGGAATGGTGAATATTCTATCACGATACTCGCGTAACGGTTACAATAGTTTCGCCCCAGCGAAACTTTTTCCGGGCGGCCACCGTGGTCGGCCGCATGGATCGAATTTCGGTTCCCGACCGAGTTCACCTGATGCCCGTCGGCTACGAGCGCGATCGACTCGTCCTTCCGGCGATCGAACTCGGGGCCGACCGGGTCGTCCTGCTCGAGCCCGAACGCGACGAGGCGCGGGAGTACGGCGACGCGGTCCGGGAGCGACTCGAGGACGCCGACGTTCCTCACGAGACGGTCCCCTGCGATATCTTCGACCTCTACGACTCGATCGGCACGGTCGCGGAACTCGCGACGGCGTTCGACGACGAAGACGTCTTCGTCAACGTCGCCTCCGGGAGCAAGGTGACCGCCATCGGCGCCGCGATCGCCTGTATGGTCACCGACGCGACGCCGTACTACGTCCGCGCCGAGCGCTACGGGGAGGAGGCCGACTCCGTCAGCGAGGGCGTCGAAGCGATCTACGAACTCCCGACGTACCCGATCGACCGGCCCAGTCGCGAACACGTCGCCATGCTCGCACACCTCGCCGAGAGCGACCCTGTCAGCAAGAAACGACTCATCGCGTTCGCCGAAGCGCGGGAACTACCGTTCATCGCCGACTACGACGGCGACGGCGAGAAGGGAAAGTATCGACTGCTCGAGCGCCACGTCCTCGAACCGCTGTGCGAGCGCGAGTACGTCATCGTCGAGGACGTCGGCCGAAGGAGACGGGTGTCGATCACCGATTCGGGCCGAGAGGCGCTCCGGGCGTTTTCGTACCTGTTGGCGGACGGCTAGCCGCATCCCCCCTGTTGGCGGATGAGGAGCCACTCTCTCCCGAAGCCTATCGGTGTTTTATTTGTGGGCGATCCGTACTCCCGAACGATGAAGTCGATGCACGTCTCCCTCGCACACGACGCGGAGACGCTTTCACCGATCCACGCGGCGATCTGTGACTCTCCTGACCTCGAGCGGGAGGTCGTCCTCGGCGGACAGTCGATCGACGGCGTCGAGACGATCACCTCGTACGTCACCGGCGAGCCGTCGGCGTACGAGTCGACGCTCGCCCAACTCGGGCGCGTCCGGGAGTACGACCTCACGCCGACGGACGACGGCTTTTTCGTGTACCTCCGCCGGGGACTCGAATCCGAGGGGCTGTCGTTGCTGAACGCACTCGCCCAGGAGACGGTCGTCGTCGTGCCGCCGATCGAGCTTCGCTCCGATCGGACGATCCGACTCACGATCGTCGGCCACCCGGCGGATCTCACGGGCGTTCTCGAGGAGTTGTCGACGGGCGTGACGGCCGACGTCCTGTGGGTGAGCGACTCCGTGACGGTCGCCGAGACGCCCGTTTCCGATCGCCAACTCGCGGCGCTCGAGGCCGCACGGGAGGTCGGATTCTACGAGATTCCGCGGCGAAACGGGATCGAGGCGGTCGCCGAGAAACTGGACTGTGCGGTGTCGACCGCCTCGGAACTCGTCCGTCGCGGCGAGGCTAACGTGGTCGGGCGGACGCTCGAGACGCAGCTGTGATTCGGGTCGGTTCGGGTAGGATTGGTTCGGCTGGGGTCGGTTCGGCTGGGGTCGGTTCGGCTGGATACCGTCAGTCACCACCGACGTCCGCTTTTCGCGCGAGGATGGTGTAACACGTCTCGAGGAAGAACCTGTCGACGAGTTCGCTCTCCGCGAAGACCGCGGCTACGGAAGCGGGGACATCGCCGTCGGGGTTCCAGTTGGCATACCAGCGGAGAAACCGCCGGAGAAACGGGTTCGCGATCCGCGCGGGTCCCTCGGGGATGGGGCCGATGTCGATAACCGCAAATTGGGCGCCGGGGGCGAGGTGGCGGTGGACGTTCTCGACCGCTTCGCGAACGTCCGGCATCACGCTCATCGAGAGCGTGGCGATCGCCGCGTCGAATCGCTCGTCGAACTCGACCGTCGTCGCGTCCGCGCGGTGGACCTCGACGTTCTCCCAGCAGTGGCGGTCGATCCGCTCTCGAGCTTTTTCGACCATCTCGGGGCTGTAATCGACGGCGACGAGCGTTCCATCGTCTCCGATATCGTGGCGAATCCGCTCGAAGTTGACCCCCGGCCCACAGCCGACGTCGAGGACGCGATCGCCCGACTCGAGTGCCAGTTCGTCGATCGCGGCCTCGCGCATCGGTTCGAAGTCCCGCTCGCTCAGCGTGTAGTAGTCGCTCCAGCGGTCCCACATCGCCCGACTTCGCTCGAGGTGGTCGTCGTCCGCCCTCGAAGCGGTCGACCCGTCGGGACTTGTTGCCGTCGAAGCGATCGATCCGTCGTCGTCCGTCGCCGTCGATGACGCGCCGTCCATACCGATACTCGAGTCGAGACCACGGTGGAGCTATTCGCGAAACCTATCGTGTATTTATAAGATAGGACTGGAGCCGAGCGTCGACCGCCTCGAGCAACCGGAACCGGCGTCTGCTCTCCGACGACCGCCGGCTATTTGCTCGTCGCGCCGGTACGACGGCCATGATCGATCTGCGTTCGGATACGGTGACGAAACCCGACGAGGCGATGCGCGAGGCGTCCCGAGACGCCGAAGTCGGCGACGACGTCTACGGCGAGGACCCCACCGTCAACGCCCTCGAGCGTCGGGCCGCCGAGGCGGTCGGAACGGAGGCCGCGCTGTTCGTCCCCACCGGCACGATGGGCAATCAGATCGCGGCACACGTCCACACCGAGCCCGGCCAGGAGGCGCTCGTCGAACGCGAGAGCCACGTCTACAAGTACGAACTCGGCGGCCTGGCCCGACACGCCGGCCTCCAGGTTCGGCCCCTCGACGGCGGCGCTCGAGGGGTTCCAACCCCCGAACAGGTCGAATCCGAATACGTCGAGGAGGACCTCCACCGGCCCGGAACCGGATTGCTCTGTCTCGAGAACACGCACAACGCGAAAGGCGGCGTTGCGATTGCCCTCGAGGCGATCGAAGCCGTGGCCGAAGCGGCCCGCGAACGTGACGTGCCAGTCCACCTCGATGGCGCACGCGTATTCAACGCCGCCGTCGCGCTCGACGTTCCCGTCACCGAGATCACCCGACACGTCAACTCGGTGATGTTCTGTCTCTCGAAGGGCCTCGGCGCGCCCGTCGGCTCGATGCTCGCCGGAGGCGAGGCGTTCGTCGAGCGAGCGCGTCGGGCCCGCAAGCTGTTCGGCGGCGGAATGCGCCAGGTTGGTATCGTCGCCGCTCCCGGCCTCCGGGCGCTCGAGAACGTCGACGACCTCGAGACGGACCACGAGAACGCACGCGTCCTCGCCGACGGGCTGGCGGGCGTCGACGGCTTCGACGTCCAAGAGCCGGAGACGAACATCGTCCTCGTCGGGGTTTCCGCAAGCGGACTCGAGCCCGACGCCGTCCTCGAGCGCCTCCGTGAACGGAACGTGCTGGCGACGCCGTTCGGCCCGACGACGATCCGCTTCTGTACGCACCGGAACGTCTCCCGGGACGATATCGAACGGGCGATACCGCGCGTCGAGGCGGCGACCTCCCCCTGATACGGATTGCTGTCCCGATGTACCGGCAGTGAGTCGAACCGTGTGAGACGAGTCTCGGTGGAGGAGTGTAGCGAGTCCACCGTTGCAACCGCGACCCGGACGGTGGTTGCGCCGGAACTGACCGACAGGAAGCCGTATGAGCCAGCCAGGTGTCGGCCGCGACGACGGCGAGCGCCTTCCTGGTCTCGCGGATCACGGGCGCGAGCGGGACGAACGCGACATTTTTGTGGGCTGATTGGTCATACCGTCTCATGACCGATCGCCCGACAGTCGACCGAAACGCGTCGACGCTTTTCGTGTTGACCGCGTTCGTCCTCGCCGCAGTCAACCTTCGACCGGCGATCGCGTCCGTCCCACCGGTGCTCGAGGTGATCCGGGTCGAACTGGCGCTGTCGTATACCGCGGTGAGCCTCCTGACGACGATCCCGATGTTCTGTATGGGTCTGTTCGCGTTTCTGACGCCTCGAGTCGCACGGTACGGTCGCGAACGAGGGTTGTTTTGGGCGATCGTGCTCATCGGCCTCGCGACCGCCGCGCGGGTCGCCGGCAACAGCGTCGCGATCCTGTTCGTGACGACGGTCGTCGTCGGGATCGCCATCGCCGTCGGACAGACGCTGTTGCCGGCGCTCGTCGACGAGTACTTCCCTGAGCGGGCGGCGTTCGCGACCGGCGTCTACTCGATCAGCCTGGCACTCGGCGCGACGTTTGCGGCGGGACTGACCGTCCCGGTCTACCAAATCGCCGACTCGTGGACGGCGGCCCTCGCGAGCTGGGCGTTGCTCGCCGTCGTCGCCGCCGTCGTTCTCGTTGTACTGGTACGCGGCGGGAGTGGGGATTCCGAACGGGTATCAGAACCGCCACGACGACTCCCCTGGCGGAGTCCGATCGCGTGGGCGGTCACGCTCTTTTTCGTCGGCGCGTCGACGGTCTTCTACTCCGGACTCACCTGGTTGGCGCCGCGGTACGTCGCGATCGGCTGGGACGAAACCACCGCGGGCTTTCTGTTGACGACGTTTACGCTGACGCAGGTCGTCGGAATGGGACTGTTCATGCTGTTCGGGGACCGGGTCGCCGACCGCCGGCCGTGGATCCTCGCGATGGGTGGCGTGACGGCCGCAAGCATCGTCGCGATCGGGCTCACACCCTCGACGTACCCCTGGCTCCTCGCGGCACTTCTCGGCTCGGGAAGCGGCGGGCTGTTCACGATCGCGCTCACGCTCCCTATCGACCTCGCGGCCGACGGTCCGACGACCGATCGACTGGCGACGATGGGGTTGGGGATCGGATATATGGTCGCGGCGGTCGGCCCATCAGTCGTCGGCGGAATCAGGGACGTCACCGGGAGTTACGTTCCCGCGTTCGTCGCACTGGGGGCCGTAAGCGTCTCTATGACCCTCCTCGGTGTCGCGTTCAGGCCGGGCAACGACGGGACAGTCGGCGCGTAGAACGACCGCCATCGCCTGCAGAATATTACCGACTACCGAATCCGAAAATCGGGCGCGAACGGAGACCGGTCACGCTATCGACCGTCCATTCCCTCGCGGAACTCGAGGATCGTTCGGCGGAGCAACAGATACGAGAAAAAGACCAGCGAGAGCAGGATCAGAACGATCGCGATAATGACCGGATCGTCTGGGATGAACTCGAACATAGGAGATGGGTACCGCCCCTGCGGGCAAAATCGTTTCGACGCGATTCGAGCGGCCGGACAGGACGTGATCGGTCCGTATCGGTCGGCGTGCGGTCTGACGAGACAGATATCGCCCGCTCTTCGGGTGTCGATGCCGATAGGTAAAACCGGCTTTTGAGCTTACGTCGCTTATATTGAATCGGCCGGCGTAGCCGAAGGTGGGTGTCGCCCGGTCCCCGGCGACCCCTGGCCTCGATCCCAGGCTCGTCCCTTCCACCACCCGCTGAAACGCCCTCCGGTTCGTTCGGCTCCGGCCGACGTCCCACCCGCCCGTCTGCCCCCGCTGACGCGCCCTCCCGTGTAGACCGCCGACGTGTTTTCCTTCGGGGACTGCTGACGAGTTCCCCGCCTCGTAGACGCTGTCCCTCGAGAACGGTTCCAAAGCCCTACTCTCGAGAGCGTTCGACGGCGTCGATCGGCGTTCCGTCCGGCTGTCGGAGTTCGATCTCGAACCCGTCCGTTCGGCTCTCGACGACGGCAAATCCCGGCGTGTTTCCGCGAGGTTGAGCGTAACTGCCGGGATTGACGAGCACCGCGTCGTCGGTCTCGACGAGCGTCGGGCGGTGCGTGTGTCCGGAAACGACGACGTCGGCGTCGCGCGAGCGGCCGAACATTGACAACCCGGTCGCCCCGCCATCGCGTCGGTGGGTAACGGCAAATCGGATTCCGTCCCGTTCGACGGTCCGGGCGGTCGGCAGGCGGTCGCGGACGGCCGCGCTGTCGGCGTTGCCGTGGACGGCGAACAGCCGGTCGCACTCGCCCTGGAACGCCTCGAGCGCCGCGGCGCTGGTGAAATCGCCGGCGTGGATCACGGCGTCGGCCTCTCGAGCGGCGGAAAGCGCCGCTCCCTCGAGTTCGTGGCCGCGGTGACTGTGCGTATCCGAGAAGATAGCGATCATTGCCCTGGTTTGGGAGTCGGGAGTGACGTTCCTTTTCGTTTCGACTCGTCAGAGTCCGTGGACACCGCCGAGTTCGCGCCGGGCAGACGCCGCTCGCATCGCGAAAACGACGGAGAAAGGAATCCCGTCTCGAGCGGAAACGAAGGGGTCAGTTTTGCCCGGAACAGAAACTGAGCCGGGAATTCTGCCGGCTCACCCGCGATTTCGTCGTGGATCGCCGCGACCGTCGATCCCGGGGGGCGGTCGTTCGAGACCGCCGTCATCGTGGTCTCCTCGAGGTCGACGGCCGATCGAAGCGAGGACCAGCCCTCGTCGGTCTCGACGCCGACCGCGACGTCGGTGGGCTTGCATCCGGCGGATCGTTGACAACCTCGCGACGAACCACGAGAACACCCTCCGGCTGGCCGCCAGACTTGACGTGCATGCGCCGGAGACAAACATTGTACTAATCGACGCTCAGGGACGGCCCTTGACGTCAACGCGGTGTTCGAATGCCTACGCGAGCGTGGGGTGCCGGCGACGCCGTTCGACCCGACGACGAACGGTGTTGTACACACCAGAACATCTTTGTGAACTATTCACTTGCGCCATTGGCGAGGGTGTTAGGCTATTAGTATTGGTTAATTCCATAAAATATCTATATTGGCCATATCAATTAATAGAATGCATGCCAAATAGAAGATAGTTCATTGGCACCGCCACTGGATTGGCATCAATTAGCGTTGTAGGAATGATGACTGGTGCGGCTGAGCCCTCCCAAGACGACTACTATGATAATATTGATAGTGAAGTCTTGGAAGCTTTCAGTGAGAACGGATCTGATGGTGTTCATGAAGTTCTGGAAAGTCATGAGTTAAATTATAGGCTAAATTCGTCCACGGTAGTGGGTAGGGAGGCATCCTCTCGTGAGGATCCTTCAGACGAAGAAGAGCTCACTCCTCAGCGCTGGTTCGACGAAGACGAGTCAGAAATTAATGCCGTTGCATTCGAAACCTCTGGGTCGAATAACGAAGCACGCGTTCAGGTGATGATGAGTCTTGATGGCTGGACTGGGTCGTTCAGAGATACCACGTATGTTGAAGACGTCATCGGTATCAGTTGGGCTGGAGACTGGACTCCCACAGACGAGAGCATAAGAACTCCAGATGACAATCACGATATCTCGTTCTGGTCCGAGAGTCTAGAGGGTGGAGTTGCTGCCCTTGTCGATCTGAGTGAGGACTCTGTCCTGCCTTGGATTGATTCTGACGATGACTTCTTGTTGGCAGCTACGTTAAGCGCAGGATCGGATCCTGGGTCCGTCCACGGATACTATCAGCACAATATCGCAACTTCCCCAACTGCGAACATCAATTCGATTGAGGGATCCCTCTCAACGAATCCTTTGGATATCGTCATGGATCCATCTGCAACTACGGACTGGGACGTCGCGGATCCAACTGAAGCGGTTGACGTCGTCAGTTAGACCAGCCACCTCTTCCGTTTTTTGTTTGAGTGTTTCCGTCAGTCTTTCCAAGTTCCGAAGCCAGTTATTTCTGTGGCTACGTCTATTATCATGAATATTGGGAGGGCTATCATCAGAAAATGGAGGGGAAGAACGATGATTGATTCTCTTATATCCGTTGTAGCTAAAGTGTATACTATGAAAGTATAAGCGATGATAGTAAGCATCCACTCAGTCGTATCCATTTTACATTATATTCCCCCTCTCTTCGCATTTAAACATTTCGAGCAGTCCACGTATCATTCGTCAGATCGACGTTTCATGTTGACCGACCGAATTTAACATCTCATTTTTCATTGAGGGTCAAAATTTATCAAAACCTTTGGTCCAAAAACGATCTGGAAGTTAACTCCTGTGATGGGGGAGAAGGGAACACCAGACTACTGAACCGCACTCCAGAGTCGGCCAAACAATGAGGCCGTCACTGGTTACGGATTACGCGAAGATTCGTACCCGTGTAGCAGGCACTCACAAAGCTAAAATCAGTTTTTAAGCTCACACAGCCAGTATCCTTCGAGGATACCTATCCGTACTTGCGCCAATTACAGGCGTGGATTACGACGTCGGCGTCTCGAGCGGAAACGAAGGGGTCCGTTTACCCGGAACGGAAACTGAGCCGGCGATTACGCTGGCTCACCCGCGGTCTCGTCGTGGATCGCGACGACCGTCGATCCCGGCGGCCGGTCGTTCGAAACTGCGGTCACCGTGGTTTCCTCGAGGTCGACGGCCGATCGAAGCGGGGACCAGCCCTCCTCGATCTCGACGCCCACCGCGACGTCGGTCGGACTGGCTCCCGGCGGCAATTCTGATGGGTCGTAGACGAGTTCGACGCGGATCGCCTCGATCGCCCGCAAATCCTCGACACCGACGAGGTCGACGGGGGTCGACAACGCGCCCGCCGGGGGGTCCGTGGCGGCCGGCTCGAGGCCGACGTGCTCCGGGACGACGCCCGCGACGACGTCCAGTCGTGCGCCCGCGCGCTCGAGTGTGAACTCCGCGACGGTACCGGAATCGTAGCCGGGGATGGGCATAGTCGGGGCGAGGGACTGGACGTATAAGTCGGTAGACCGCGCAGGTGCTGGCAGTGATATTCGGTAGCAGTCAGCGCGACGGGGACGGAGACTCCGCCGATGAGGGTAGAATCGATCTCTCGCGCCGCCCGCGACCTCGAGCCTCGAGTCAGACGGATCGCTGTACCGATCTACCAGTGTGACGGCGACACGCCTGCGGTCCCACCGGTACTGACGGACAGCAGACCGCATCAATACGTCGCTGGGAGGAGTCCGATCGCCATGACAAACGCCGAGACATTCACGAGGGCGTGCATCAGCCAGGCGCCGACCAGGTTGTCGTACCGGATCCGAAGGAGCGCCAAGAGCAGTCCCGAGAGGACCGCGAACAACACCCCTGCCGCACCCGGATGGACGATGCCGAAGAGGAGCACCGATCCGCCGACGGCGGCGGAGATGCGCCCCCACCTGGAGAGGAGGTAACCAAAGAGAATCCCGCGAAAGAGCATCTCCTCCGCGAGCGGCGCCACGATAACCACGCCGAACACGACGGCAACGAGCCCGACGGTCGTGCTGGCACCGGCGGGCGTTCGCGGTGAGAATCCGATCGCCGCGACGGCGACGTTGGTTGCCGGCCAGAGGAGGCCGACGGCGACCCCGGACCCGACGACGCCCGCGCCCAGTTCACGAATCGAGGGTCGTCGCACGGGAACGGCGGCCCGCCACGTCTCGCGGTCCCACCAAACGAACAGCGCCGCGAGGACCAGGACGCTTGCCACACCCATCACGAGAAATTCGACGTTCTCCGGGAAGCCGGGGTCGGCTCCCTGGTGGGCGACGAACCCGCCGGCGATCACGAGATACGACGACGCCACCGGAACCAGCGGAACTAGGACGATCCACCACGGTAGAGTCTCGAGCGGTTCGACGGCTGGCTCTGGCGCGAACCGGGTCGGATCTGAGAGTCGTTTCCCGTCCATCGTCGTTCGCCTCGGTTTCGTTCGTTGTTCACTCCGCAGGCAGTTATGATTCGGGCTCGTATACCCGTTCAGCGACCTCTCCGCCGCCCGCCACAAGCCGTGCCCAGACGAGGATGAGCAGACAGGTTCCGCCCAGTTGGACGACCGTCGTCTCGAGCATCCCACCCGTCGATCCGGTCATCGCCACGACGACGGGGAGGCCGACGACGCCGGCTTCTCGAGGGTTCGAGTGAGACGAACGCTTTTATCGTAGCGGGAACCAATCACCCACCGTGTCCGAGACGAGCGGCTACATGCGGTTTTTCCCCTACGATCAGCCCTACGAGAACCAGCGCGAGGCGATGGACCGAATCTACAACACGCTGGTTCGGGGACAGGACGTCCTCTTCGAGGGCGCCTGCGGGACGGGAAAGACCCTCTCGTCGCTCGCCCCCGCACTCGAGGTGGCCCGCGAGCAGGACAAGACGGTCGTCATCACGACGGACGTCCACCAGCAGATGCGCCAGTTCGTCGCGGAAGCGCGGGCGATCACCGCCGAGGAGTCGATCCGTGCGATCGTCTTCAAGGGAAAGTCCTCGATGTGTCACATCGACGTCGGCTACGAGGAGTGTCAGGCGCTTCGGGACAACACCCGTGCGGTCGTCGACGCCGAACGCGATCGCGACCAGCTCGAGCGCCGACAGCGTGAACTCTTAGCGGAGAGCCAGGAGGGCGACGGCGGTGCGGCCGACGCTCGCTCGGCGGTGATGGACGAACTCGAGTCGATCGAAGAACGCCTCGGGGACCTCGAGGAACAGAACGTTTGTGAGTACTACCGGAACAACTTGACCGAGGATACGGACGACTTCTTCGCCTGGCTCTACGACGACGTCCGCACGCCCGAGGAGATCTTCGAGCGGGCCGAACGAAGCGAGTTCTGTGGCTACGAACTCCTGAAAGAGGGGATCGAGGGCGTCGATCTGGTCGTCTGTAACTACCACCACCTGCTCGATTCGACCATCCGCGAGCAGTTCTTCCGCTGGCTCGGCCGCGATCCCGAGGACGTCATCGCCGTCTTCGACGAGGCTCACAACGTCGAAGACGCCGCCCGCGAACACGCGACGCGAACCTGTTCCGAGCGGACGTTCGAGTCGGCGCTGGACGAACTCACGGATACCTCGGATCCGCGCTCGGAGGACGCCGCGAACGTCCTCTCGGCGTTTCACCGTGCGGTCGTCGAGACGTACGAAGCGTCCTTCGGGTTTGGCCAGCGAGAGCGAATCGGCGAGGGGTGGGAGGACGTTCCCATCGCCAACGAGGACCGGAAGGACGATCTCACCCTCGAGTTCCTCCAGCGATACTCGGGGCGGGGGATCGACGCGGATCTCGAGGCCGCGATTACCCTCGGCCAGGACCTAGACGAGGAGTACGAGGAAGCCTACCGCGAGGGCGAGACGGCGACGCGGACGGAGTGTCAGACCCTCCAGGCCGCCGCGTTCGTCAGCGCCTGGATGAACGAGGGGTCGAAAGAGGGACTGTACCCGGTCGTCTCGGTAACTCGAGATGCCGGCACCGACGAAATCTACGGCCGTGCAGAGCTCTACACCTGCCTGCCGCGGCAGGTGACGGGACAACTCTTCGAGGAGGTGGCCGCGACGATCCTGATGAGCGCAACGCTCCAGCCGTTCGACGTCACCGAGGACGTCCTGGGACTCGAGGAGGCGGTGACGATGGCCTACGGGCTCCAGTTCCCGCCGGAGAACCGGCGGACGTACGCCGTCGAGACGCCGCCGCTTTTCTCCTCGGATCGGGACGATCCAGCAGTCCAGGAGGAGGTCACCGGGACGATCCACGACGCCGTTCGAATGACGCCCGGAAACACCCTCGTCTTCTTCCCTAACTACGGCGAGGCGAGTCGGTACGCAGAGCGACTCGAGCGGCGCGCCGACGGCGTGACCGTCTATCTGGACGAGCCGGGTACGCCCGCCGAGGAGATGCGCCAGGAGTTCGTCGACGACGACGGGGCCGTTCTCTGTACGTCGCTGTGGGGGACCCTCGCCGAGGGCGTCAGTTTCGACGGCGACGCCGCCCGCACGGTGCTCGTCGTCGGCGTCCCCTACCCGCATCTGGACGATCGCGCGGAAGCGGTCCAGGAGGCCTACGACGCGGCCTTCGAGGGGACGGAGACGGGCTGGCGCTACGCCGTCGAGATTCCGACCGTCCGAAAGACGAGACAGGCGCTGGGACGCGTGATCCGTTCGCCCGAGGACGTCGGCGTCCGCGCCCTCGTAGACGCCCGGTACTCGAGGGATGCGAAATCGAACCTCGGCAAGTACAGCGTCAACGGGAGCTTTCCCCACGAGGAACGAGAGGAGTTACTCGATATCGACCCGACCAAGCTCAAGTTCGCGATGTTGAACTTCTACGCCGACCACGACGGCTACGGCGGAGAGCCGCCGTCGCCGTAATCGTCGGCGGCCGAACGCACGACATCCGTACTCGAGCGGACAATCCCGCTGGTTCCCGACTGCTCCCGGCGATGCCCGATCACTCGATCGTCACGTCCGCGACGCCGTTGGTCACCATCGCGGTGTGGGTTCCGCCGGTATCGATCGTCAGCTCGAACGACTCGGACTCCTCGACCATCCACGTGTCGACGACTCCCTCGTTAGCGTGGTCGATCCGGAGCGTGACCGCATCTCGCTCGAGGTCGGTATCCGTGTCCTCGGGCTGAAACACTTCGTTAACGTCGACAGTGATCGACAGTTCGGCACCCTCGTCGGCGCTGAACTCGACGACTTCGTCCTCGTCGAGAGTCGTATCGACACCGCCCCCGCCGAGGAGGCCGCTACAGCCGGCCAGTGGAACGACTGTGGCGAGTGTGATGAAAGCACGTCGGCGCATGACCGGTGATAGCGAAACCGGCTGGGAATAACTTCCGGCCGATACACCAGCGTCGCTCGGGAGAATATATCTGAAGCGACATTTATTTTCGCGAGAGTCGGCGGCGAGCGACGATCGGCGGCCGATCAGGAGGGAAGCGAGACCCGACTCACCGGCAGTTTGTACGTTCCATCCCAGAACTCGAGTTCGGTGACCGTCCAGGTGACCGGTTCGATCTCGCGGTCGGCGAGCCGTTTTGCGGCTGTCTCCTCGCCGCCCCGGGCGAGCGTGACGTGAGGAACGTACTCGGGACCCTCGAGGCCGTCGATCGCCTCGAACGCGTCGGCGAGGTCGGCGTGGATCGCCTCGAGACCCGGGCTCTCGACGGCGAGGTAGACGACCGGTGCCGATCCGAGCGGCGGGTCCGTGAAGTAGTCGATGCCCGTGATGCGCGCCTCGACGGCGGGCGTCCCCTCGAGTGCGCGGTGGGCGCGATGTTGTAACTGAGCGACGTGGTCGGCCTCGCCGAGCCGTTTGAGGAGACAGGAGTGCTCCTCGCGGACGCTGTCGAAACCGACGAGTTCGGGATAGAGTTCGTTCGCCAGAGTTCTGACGCGCCCGGGAACCGGTACGTTGACGCTGTACACTCGATCGAGATAGCGTTGCCGTGGATATCAGTCCTGCGTTCCACCTCGACGGTCGGGGAGTCGACGACCCGATGTCACTCACCGTCGGGGCGACTGTTCGCCGACGTCGTTCAGTCGAAGCGAACGTCTTCGGGGAAAACGTTCCACCCACCAGTGTTAAACATTCACAAGAAAGCGAGGTGTTAAAAACCAGCAGTCGCCGGCGTCGGAAAGACCTATTTAGTCGGCTACGACATACACCCATAATGGACGTGAGGGGGCTACGGGCCCTTGTTTGCGTGCTCGTGGTAGTCGGGTGCTTGGTCGCGGCCGTTCCGTCGGCGTCGTCCGCTGTGGTGGCCGATTCCGGCGTGGAGAGCGCCGCGTTTCAGGAGACTGCGGACGACGAACAACAGACCGCAGACGACGCCGACGGCGAACTCGTCGACGGGAACGAAACCGAAAACGGGGACGGGCCGACCAACGAATCCGATGCCGAGACTGGACCGGACAACGAAACCGGAGACGACCTCAACGAGAGCGAAGACGACGGTCTCAACGAAAGCGCCCAGCTCGACAATGCAGACGAGGTCCACATAGACGTGTTCCTCCACGAGAACACCTCGGCAACGTTCGTCGTCGACTACCGGTTCGAAAACGACTCGACGCAAAACTGGGAGCGTCTCCGTGACGACGTCGAGGAGAATCCGGAGGAGTACGCGGCGAAAGAACACTCCGATTGGAACGACATCCTCGAGGAAGGACAGAACCGGACGGATCGAGAGATGGAGATCTCGAACGTCGAGGTCGAGACCGACACCAGCTCGGCGCCGCGGAACCTCGGCCACGTCGAGTTTACGTTCGAGTGGTCGTCGTTCTCCCACGTCGAGATCAACCGAATCGAAGCCGGAGACGCACTCGCCGGCTTTACGCTCGTCGACGACACGACGTTGCAGTTTTTCTGGCCCGACGGATACATCGTTCGGGAAGCCGATCCATCGCCGGACGATCCGCCGGAGGGATCGATCTTCTGGGACGGCGACGGGACCGAGTTCACCGACGAACAGCCGCTGATCGTTCTCATCGAGAACGCGGAAGGAACGGAGGATCCGGCCGAACCCGAGGAGAGTCCGGCGACACCGTGGCTCGCCGTTGCGGGTGCGCTCGGGCTGTTGGTGGCCGCCGCCGCGATCGGCTGGGTGATCAGACACCGGGCTGACGGAGTCAGACAGCCACCCGGCAACGGTCCAACCGACCAGACAGGAGCTCCGATCGAGCCCAACGGGGCGGTCGGCCAGACAAACGGACCGCCCGACGAACTCCTGAGCAACGAAGAGCGCGTGTTGCGGCTACTCGAGCGACGCGGCGGACGGGTCAAACAACAGGAGATCGTCGCCGAACTCGAGTGGACCGAAGCCAAAACGAGCCAGGTCGTCAGCGGGCTTCGAGAGGACGAGGAGGTCGAAGTCTTCCGAATCGGCCGGGAGAACGTGCTGTCGCTTCCCGACGACGAGGAGCCATCGTAATTTCACGGAACTCGAGGCGTCGGAGACGAGGGTTGATACGGATAGCAGGATTTAATACGCCCCGTTTACAAGCCGTCGGCAATGATCCGTTCCGTCGGAATCGAGTTCACCGATTTCGGTACCGACGGGACCGTCTCCCCGGAGCGCCCGCGGCGACCCCGGCGGCGGGCTCGTTGAGCCCACACTACACTACTTCATCCATCGTCTTCGTCCGAACGTTTCATCACTACCACCGGAAAGTGACCGATTTTCGGTTAGCGACCGCTCTGGACTTAATTTTCTAAATCTAAATCAACGAATTTAAGTCCATCCTGGCGTTTTACTCGAGTACGACATGACACGCGTGGCACTTGCGTTCTCGGGTGGATTGGACACGACGGTCTGTGTCCCGTTGCTCGAGGAGGAGTACGGATACGACGAGGTGATCGGCGTCACGGTAGACGTCGGACAGCCGGCCGAAGAGTTCGACGAGGCCGAAGAGACCGCGACGGCGCTCGATCTGGAACACTACGTCGTCGACGCGACCGAGGAGTTCGCCGACCTCTGTCTCGACGGCGTTCGCGCGAACGCGGAGTACCAGGGGTACCCGCTCGGCACGGCGCTCGCCCGTCCCGTGATCGCCAAGGCGATCCTCGAGGTCGCCGAAGAACAGGACTGTACCGGCATCGCCCACGGCTGTACAGGGAAAGGAAACGACCAGCTCCGGTTCGAGGCCGTCTGGCGCGACTCGGATCTGGAAGTCATCGCACCCGTGCGCGAACTCGGGCTCACCCGCGAGTGGGAACAGGAGTACGCCGCAGAGCGCGACCTGCCCGTCGAAGGAGGAAGCGGCGGCGACTGGTCGATCGACACCAACCTCTGGAGTCGCTCGGTCGAGGGCGACGAACTCGAGGATCCGAACTACGTCCCGCCGGCCGACATCTACGAGTGGACCCAGGATCCGACCGGTGAGACCGAAGAGATCGAGATCAGCTTCGAGAACGGCTACCCGGTCGCCGTCGACGGCGAGGCGATGGAACCGGTCGCGCTGATCGAGTACCTAAACGAGGTGGCCGGCGCCTACGGCGTCGGTCGTACCGACTCGATGGAAGACCGCATGCTCGGACTCAAAGTTCGTGAGAACTACGAACACCCCGCCGCGACGACCCTGCTCAACGCCCACGAGGCCCTCGAGGGGCTCGTCCTCACCCAGGAAGAACGCGAGTTCAAACAGCTGATCGACCAGAAGTGGTCGAAGAAGGGCTACGAGGGACTCGTCGACGCGCCGCTCGTGAGCGCGCTCGAGGGCTTCATCGACGAGACCCAGAAACGCGTCACCGGCACCGTCACGATTCGGTTCGAGGGTGGACAGGCCCGTGCCGTCGCCCGAGACAGCGAGTACGCGGCCTACTCGGCCGAACACGCCTCCTTCGACACCGAGTCGGTCGGCAAGATCGACCAGGAAGACGCCACGGGCGTCGCGAAGTATCACGGCTTCCAGCGCCGTCTCGCGAACAGCGTGATCGACGAGGACGAGTGAGATGACCGAGGAGAGCGCTCACGACGGGGCAGGCGATCTCGAGCCAGCGATCGCGAGCGGCGCCGAGTCGGACCGGCGGATCGCGACGGACGGCGGAGACGACGAAAGCGTCGTCCGCCGGGACCGGTTCAGCGGTGGCCCCGCCCGGAGCTTCCTCTCCTCGCTTGCAGCCGACGAACGAATTTTCGAGGCCGACCTCGAGGTCGACCGCGCACACGTCGTCATGCTGGCCGAGCAAGGAATCGTCGACGGCGACGTCGCCGGCGAGGTCCTGACCGCCCTCGATGCGATCGAGGTCGACGGTCACGACTCGTTGCCCGATGGCGAGGACGTCCACGAGGCGATCGAGACCAGCGTCATCGAACGCATCGGTGCCAACGGCGGGAAGATGCACACCGCGCGCTCGAGAAACGACGAGGTCGCGGCGTGCATCCGCTATCGCCTCCGCGAGGACGTCCTGGCGGCGATCGAGGCGACGATCGCACTCCGCGGAGCGTTGCTCGAGGCCGCCACAGCGCACACCGAGACGATCATGCCGGGCTACACCCACCTCCAGCCGGCTCAGCCGACGACGGTCGCCCACTGGGCCTGTTCGTACGAATCGGCGGTCCGACGCGATACGGCCCGGTTGCTCGATGCCTACGGACGCATCAACGAGTCGCCGCTGGGCGCGGCCGCGTTCGCGGGGACGACGTTCGATATCGACCGTGAACGCACGGCCGAGTTGCTCGGCTTCGACGGGGTCGTCGAGAACTCGATGGATGCCTCCTCGAGCCGGGATTTCCTGCTCGAGACGACACAAGCGCTGTCGACGCACGCGACGACGCTGTCGGGGCTCGCCGAGGACGTGATCGTCTTCGCGAACCGCGGCTTCGTTTCCCTCTCGGACGACTACTCCTCGACGTCGTCGATCATGCCCCAGAAGAAGAACCCGGACACGCTCGAGCTCGTCCGCGCGGTCGCGGGCGACGCGGCGGGGGAGGTCCAGGGGCTGACGACGACGCTCAAGGGCCTGCCGCGTGCGTACAACCGCGACCTCCAGCGGGCGACGCCCCACGCCTGGGAGACTGCCGACGCGGTGACGGAAGCGAGTTCCGTCGCGGCCGGCGCGGTCGCCACGGCCGAGTGGAACGACGAGGCGCTCGCGGCCGAGGCCGGCGAGGGGTTCTCGACGGCGACCGGCGTCGCCGACCTGCTCGCCGCGAACGGACTGCCGTTCCGGACGGCCCACGAGATCGTCGCGAGCGCGGCCGAACGCCTCGAGGACGCCGACGGGTCGGATCTCGACGCCATCGCGGCGGCCGCAAGAGCAGTCCTCGAAGCGCCCCTCGAGTCGGTCGTCGATCTCGAGGCGGTCGAGGCCGCCCTCGATCCCGCCGAGAGCGTCGCGAGCCGCGATTCGCGTGGCGGACCGGCACCGGAGGCGATCGACCCACAACTCGCCGACGCCCGCGAGATCCTCGCGAAGGACGAAACCACACTCGAGACGCGAACCGAGGCGCTCGAGGCGGCACACGCGGCGCTCAGGACCGAGGTGAACGACTATGTGTGAGGTCGTCGGTCCGCGACCGCGGCGACGACGACCCCCGCGAGGGGACGATACACATGCTAAATGATATGTCAAAGTAGAAATTCGGTGAAATGGCGCCAGCGGCCCGTTAGAGTGGAGTGCGGATAGTATAATATTGCTGTTAAGTTCGAAGCCTTTAAGGATACCCGGCTCCCAGTTGCGAGTACAATGACCGAATGCGTCGAGTGTGGGGCCGAGGTGTCCCTGCACGACGATCTGGAGATTGGAGAGATCGTTGACTGCACCACCTGTGGTGCCGAACTAGAAGTCGTCGATACCGAGCCGCCAGTCCTCGATCGAGCCCCCGAGCTCGAAGAGGACTGGGGTGAGTGACCTTGCAGACGGCCGCAACGCACATCCCCCCCATTCAACCCCGACAGCAGGGGTGGTTCGAGTGAACGTAGGAATACTCTACTCCCGGATCCGCAAGGACGAGAAGCTCCTCCTGAACGAGCTTCGCGAGCGCGACCACGAGGTCGAGAAGATCGACGTCCGCAAACACGACTTCGACATCGGCGACACCCCCGAGGAGTTCGTCGATCTCGACGTCGTCGTCGACCGCTGTCTCGCCACGAGCCGGAGTCTCTACGCCACGCAGTTCCTCGAGGCGTACGGAATCCCCGTGGTCAACAGCCACGAGACCGCGGATATCTGTGCCGATAAGGTGAAAAACAGCCTCGCACTCGAGCAGGCGGGCGTGCCGACGCCCGCGACGAAAGTCGCGTTCACCAAAGAGAGCGCGCTCTCCGCGATCGAATCCTTCGGCTACCCGTGCGTGCTCAAACCCGTCGTGGGATCGTGGGGGCGCCTGATGGCCAAGATCGACTCGCGCGACGCCGCGGAAGCGATCTTAGAGCACAAGGCGACGCTCGGCCACTACGAGCACAAGGTGTTTTACGTCCAGGAGTTCGTCGAGAAGCCCGGACGAGACATCCGCGTGGTCGCGACCGACGGCGAGCCGGTCGCCGCGATGGTCCGATCCTCGGATCACTGGATCACCAACGCCGCGAAAGGCGCCGAGACGGACGTCTTCGAACTCGACGACCGAGCCGAGGAACTCGTCGAAACGGCGAGCGACGCCGTCGGGGGTGGATTGCTCGGCATCGACCTCATGGAGACGGGCGACGATTACACCGTCCACGAGGTCAACCACACCGTCGAGTTCAAGGCGCTCGATAGCGCCGTCGAGACCGACGTTGCAGGCGCCGTCGTCGACTGGCTCGAGGCGAAAGTCGAGGCCGACGGACAGCTCGAGGTGACCGCCTGATGGCCGTCGACGCCGATTCCGACGCGTCCGAGGCCGCGGGTGGAGAGACCGTCACCGCGAGCGTGATCGGCGGCTCGGGCTTTACGGGCGGCGAACTGCTTCGCCTGCTTGCCGGCCACCCGAACGTCGAGATTTCCGAGGTGACGAGCCGATCTAAGGCCGGAAAGAGCGTCGGCTCCGTCCACCCGCCGCTTCGCGGGACGGACCTCCGGTTTACCGAACCCGACGACCTCGAGTCCGTCGACGTCCTGTTCGCCGCGACGCCCCACGGCGTCTCGATGAGCCAGATCGACGACTTCTTCGACATTGCGGAGACGGTCGTCGACCTCTCAGCCGACTTCCGGCTGAACACCGAGGAGCAATACGAGGAGTGGTACGACGGCCACGACGCGCCGGAGTACCTCGAGAAAGCGGAGTACGCACTCCCCGAGATCAACCGCGAGAACCTCGAGGGTGCCGAACTGATCGCCGGCGGCGGCTGTAACGCCACCGCGACGATTCTCGGGCTCTACCCGCTCGTGGAGGCCGGTATCGTCGACGGCGACCAGCAGATCGTCGTCGACGTGAAAGTCGGCTCCTCCGAAGGGGGCGCCGGCGGCGGCGAGGCCTCGAGCCATCCCGAACGCTCGGGCGTCGTCCGGCCATACGCGCCGACGGGCCACCGCCACGAGGCCGAGATCGAGCAGTTCCTCGGCACCTCGGTCGCCTTCACGTGCCACGCCGTGGACATGATCCGCGGCGCGAGCGCGACGAGTCACGTCTTCCCCTCGGGACCGGTCTCGAAGGGCGACCTCTGGAAAGCGTACAGAGGGAGCTACGAGGACGAGCCGTTCGTCCGCATGGCCGCCGGCGGCTCCGGCGTCTATCGCTACCCCGAGCCGAAAGCCGTCGCGGGGACGAACCTCGCGGAAGTCGGCTTCGAACTCGACCCGAGTAACAAGCGCGTCGTCGTCTTCTCGGCGATCGACAACATGATGAAGGGGTCGGCCGGCCAGGCCGTCCACGCCGCGAACATCGCACTCGGCTTCGAGGAGACCGCCGGACTCGAGTTCGCGGGGTTACACCCCGTGGGGGCACCATAAAATGACGACAGTAGTCAAAATCGGCGGCGCCCGCGCCGTCGACCCCGAAGGGGCGCTCGCGGACGTCGCCTCCCTCGTGGAGGACGGCGAAGACGTCGTTCTCACCCACGGCGGCTCCACTGCCGTCGACGAGACCCTGGAAGCGCTCGGCCAGGATCCGACCTACGTCGAGACGCCCGGCGGCGTCGTCGGCCGATTCACCGACGAGGAGACGATGGACGTCTTCAAGATGGTCATGCCCGGCAAGCTCAATACCGACCTGGTCGAGAGTCTGCACAACGAGGGCGTCGACGCCGTCGGCCTCTCGGGCACGGACGGCAAACTGCTCTGTGGCAAGCGCAAGTCCGCCGTCCGCGTGAAAGAGGACGGCAAGAAGAAGATCAAACGCGGCGACCACTCGGGAAAGATCGAATCCGTCAACGCGGATCTGCTCGAGACGATCCTCGAGGGCGGCTACACGCCGGTCGTCTCCGTCCCGATGCTCGGCAAGGAGAAGTCGGGCGGCTATACGGCAGTCAACGCCGATGCCGACCGCGCCGCCGCCGCGATTGCAGGGGCACTCGAGGCAGATCTCGTTCTCCTCACGGACGTTTCGGGAATCTACGAGGATCCCGACGACGAGTCGACGAAGATCGACTCGGCGGCGACACCCGAGGAGTTCGAGGGCGTCAAGGAGGCCGCGGAAGGCTTCATGACGAAGAAGGTCATGGCCGCCGAGGAAGCACTGGAAGGCGGCGGCGCGTCCGTCATCGTCGCGACGGCGAACGCCGACGACCCGATCACGAGTGCACTCTCCGGCGAAGGAACGACGCTCGAGCCCGGTGTGCTCGCGGACGACGAAGCGGAAACGGAGGCCACCCAATGAGCGATCACGATTTCGTCTCCGGCGGCAAGCCCATCCCCATCGAACGCGGCGACGGGGCGTCTCTCTACACCGGCGACGGCACCGAGTACGTCGACGCCGGAGCGAGTTTCGCCTGTACGCCGCTGGGACACTCCCATCCCGCGGTCGTCGAGGCCGTCCAAGAACAGGTCGGGAAGCTGACGTTCGTCGACTCGTCTTATCCCGTCGAAGCGCGCGAGAACGCCTACGCCTCCCTCGTCGCAGCGACGCCCGACGAACTCGAGTCCGCCTGGTTCTGTAACTCCGGCACCGAGGCCAACGAGGCCGCCTTGAAGTTCGCACGGTCTGCGACCGGCGAGTCGACGATCGTCGCCGCGACCCGCTCGTTCCACGGACGGACGATGGGGTCGCTCGCGGCCACCTGGAAGAACACGTACAAGAAACCGTTCGAACCCCTCGCGGGGGACGTCGAGTTCGTCCCCTACGGCGACGGCGACGAACTCGCCGACGCGGTGGACGAGGAGACCGCGGCCGTCATCCTCGAGCCAATCCAGGGCGAAGGCGGGATCAACGTCCCGCCGGCGGGCTACCTCGAGACCGCCCGCGAACTCACTGACGAGGCCGGCGCGGCGCTCGTCTTGGACGAGGTCCAGACCGGCATGGGACGGACGGGTTCGATGTGGGCCTGCGAAAACGCCGGCGTCACGCCCGATATCCTCACGATGGCGAAGGGGCTGGGCAACGGCCTCCCAGTCGGCGCGGTCGCGGTCCGAGACTGGATCGCCGAGGGCGCGGCCTCGCACAACGCCACGTTCAGCGGCGGCCCCGTCGTCACCGCGGCCGTTCACGCGACCATCTCGACGCTGGTCGAGGAGGACGTCCCCGAAAACGCCGCCGGAATCGGCGACTACCTCACGACGGAACTCGAGGCAGCACTCGGCGACGAGATCCGCGAGGTCCGCGGCGAGGGCCTGCTCGTGGGCGTCGAGTTGAAACGCGGCGCGAACCGCGTCGCCCGCGACCTGGCGCTCGAGCAGCAGGTGCTCGCACTCCCTGCGGGGCGGACCGTCCTGCGATTGCTCCCGCCGCTCGTGATCGACGAAGCGGTGGCCGATCGTCTCGTCGACGCGATGACGGCGGTCGTCGTCTCCGAATCGGAGTGAGAGAGATGACCGCGAACACGACCACCACCGACGTTTCGGCGGAAGACGCCCGCGAGTTGCTCGTCGACCTCGTCTCGATCCCCTCGCCGACGGGCGAGGAACGCGAGGCGGCAACGCGGCTGGTCGACTTCTTCGAGGCCCACGACCGCGAGGTCTGGATCGACGCCGTCGGCAACGTCCGCGCGCCGGCCGACGACTCGGTCCTGCTCACCTCACACGTCGACACCGTCCCCGGTGAGATTCCCGTCGAGGTCGAGGAGACGGGCGACGACGAGATCCTCTGGGGCCGCGGCAGCGTCGACGCGACGGGGCCACTCGTCGCGATGGCGGCGGCCGCCGTCCGCACGGGCGTCTCCTTCGCCGGCGTCGTCGGCGAGGAGATCGACTCCCGTGGCTCGCGTTACTTCGTCGACGACCGAGATCGCGCTCCGGCGGCCGTCGTCAACGGCGAGCCCTCCGGAGCCGACGGGATCACGCTGGGGTATCGCGGGCTGATCGCCGGCACCTACGTCGCGACGAGCGAGTCCGGTCACACCTCCCGGCCGGACCCGAACGCGATTCAACACGCCGTCAACTGGTGGTCTTCCGTCGAGGACCACTTCGAAGGCGGCGAGTACGAACCCGTCTTCGAGCAGGTGACGACGAAGCCGGTCGACATCGAAGGCGGCGTCAGCGAGGACGGCCTCTCCGTCGAGGCGACGATGGACGTCCAGCTTCGGGTCCCGCCCGCCCTCGACGTCGAGACCGTCCGCGAGGCCGCGGAGGCCGAACTCGAGGTCGGCACCGTTACCTGGAAGGACAAGGTCCCGCCCGTGATGATGAGCCCGCGAACGGAGGTCGCACGGGCCTTCCGCGTCGCGATCCGAGCGGAAGGCGAAGAGCCGCGTCTGGTCCGAAAGACCGGCACCAGCGACATGAACATCTACGCCGGGGCCTGGGACTGTCCGATGGTGACCTACGGGCCGGGCAACTCCGAGCTCGACCACGCCCCCGACGAACGCCTCTCGCTTTCGGAGTTCGACCGATCGGTCGAGATCCTCGAGCGAGTGGCAAGGACGCTACGAGGTGACGATTCATGACACAGCCACGCCACTTCCTCGAGATCGACGACCTCTCGAGAGACGAACTGTTCGCGGTCTTAGACCGCGCCGAGGAGTACAAGCACGCACAGGAAAACGGTGAGGATCACGAGGATCTGGACGGCCAGACGCTCGGGATGATCTTCCAGAAGCCGAGTACGAGAACGCGAGTCTCCTTCGAGACGGGGATGACTCAGCTGGGGGGACACGCGGTCTTTCTCGGCGAGGACGACATCCAGCTCGGCCACGGCGAGCCGCTGAAAGACACCTCGAGAACCCTCTCGCGGTACGTCGACGCGGTGATGGCCCGCGTGTTCAAACACCACAACATCGAGGTGCTCGCCGAGTACGCCTCGGTGCCGGTCGTCAACGGGCTCACCGACGATGCCCACCCCTGCCAAACGCTCGCGGACTTGCTGACGATCCGCGAGCACGCAGGCGGATTCGGGGACGTCTCCGGGAGTGAATCGACCGGAGGCGCGTCGAACGACACGTTCGACGGCGTCTCGGTCGCCTGGGTCGGCGACGGCAACAACGTCGCCCAGTCGTTCGCGATCGGCGCCGCCCTCGCCGGCATCGACCTGACCGTCGCGACGCCGCCGGGCTACGAGATCGACGACGACGTCAGAGAGCGCGCTCGAGAACTCGGCGGCGAACCGGAGACGACGACCGACCCCGTCGAGGCGATCGAGGATGCTGACGTCATCTACACCGACGTCTGGATCAGTATGGGCCAGGAGGACGAACGCGACGTCCGGATGGACGACTTCGAGGGCTTTCAGGTCAACGAGGAACTGCTCTCGTACGCCCCCGACGCGTCGGTTATGCACTGCCTTCCGGCCCACCGTGGCGAGGAGATCACCGACGCCGTCGTCGAGAGCGATCGTTCGATCGTCTTCGACCAGGCCGAAAACAGATTACACGCACAGAAGGCGCTTCTGAGCTGGCTCCTCGATTGACATCTTCCACACGGCTAAAGCCGTGGGCTTTCGCCTGTACTTCCTGTAACCCTCACTCGAAAAGTTTGCCGACCATTCGACGGACTGATATCGACGGTAAACGATGTCTACCGCGGCCTAACGGCATATTTCATCCATAAATCCGGAGTT
The DNA here is from genome assembly GCF_041205745.1 of Natrarchaeobius versutus. Taxonomy (NCBI): domain Archaea; kingdom Methanobacteriati; phylum Methanobacteriota; class Halobacteria; order Halobacteriales; family Natrialbaceae; genus Natrarchaeobius; species Natrarchaeobius versutus. The sequence goes on from NZ_JBGFCC010000014.1 coordinate 59,835, forward strand.
TCGTTTCGACGAATTTTGTTCAGCGAATAGAACAGTCGTTTGCGGTTATATGACCCGTTCGGGTAGGGGCGAGTGCATGTGGGTTAGAATCGTCGTCGCCGCAATCTTGCTGTTGGCGGGGCCAGTGGCAATGATCGCGCTGATCGTCGCGTGAGCGAGCGAAACGGGGGTATCGATCGATTGAAACCGACGGTAACGATTACGTGAGCGGGCGCCACGCGAGTCGGCCGATCCCGTCCACGCGGGACGCAGTCGTGATAAGGCCGACCAAGTGGGATACAGTCATAGTAAGGCGGGTCAAGTGAGACACAGTCGTGGCAGGGCGGATCGGACGGGACGGCTTTCGACGCCCAATCCACGTACTTTTTCTCCCTCGCCTCCCTCTCGAGGCACGATGAGTCTCAGTCTCTCCGCCGAGAAACCGGCGGTACCCGACGACGCCGACGACGGCGTCTGGCTCGAGTGTATCGAGTGCGGCGAAACCTTCCCGCCGTTCGAAGACGTCCGGTACACCTGCGACGAGTGCGGCGGACTGCTCGAGGTTCGCTACGCCGACCTGCCGACGTTCGAGGACTTCGACGGCCAGGGCGTCTGGCGCTACGCCGCCGCCCTGCCACTTGAAGCGGGCGTCACGACCCAGGAGGGTGCAACGCCGCTGTACGAGGTGCCACGACTCGAGGAGTCGGTCGGCGTCGAGGCCCTGCGGATCAAACACGAGGGGATGAACCCGACGGGCTCGTTCAAGGATCGGGGCATGACCGTCGGCGTCGCCGTTGCGAAGGAGTTGGGCGTCGACCGACTCGCCTGTGCATCGACCGGAAACACCAGCGCCGCGCTGGCGGCTTACGGCTCCCGCGGCGGCATGGAGACGCTCGTCCTGTTGCCAGCGGGGAAGGTCGCGGCGGGCAAGATCGCCCAGGCCAGTTTGCATGGCGCCCGAATCCTCGAGGTCGACGGCAACTTCGACGCCTGTCTCGACATCGTCCAGGAGCTCGCCGCGGGTGGGGAAGCGTACCTACTGAACTCACTGAACCCCTTCCGGCTCGAGGGCCAGAAGACGATCGGCCTCGAAATTCTCGAGGGTTTTCTCGCGGATTACGACGCCGTTCCGGATCGGATCGTCCTCCCCGTCGGGAACGCGGGCAACACCTCAGCGCTGTACAAGGCGTTTCGCGAACTCGTCCAGGCGGGCGAACTCGAGGAGAGCGAGGTACCCAAACTGACCGGCGTCCAGGCCGAAGGCGCGGCACCGATGGTCGAAGCGATCGAGAACGGCGCGGACGAGGTCCGTCGGTGGGACGAGGTCGAAACGCGCGCGACGGCGATCCGGATCGGCAACCCGGTCAACGCGCCGAAGGCGCTTCCCGGAATCCGCGAGACCGGCGGGACCGCCATCGCCGTCTCGGACGAGGAGATCACGGACGCACAGCGCGATCTCGCACGAGAAGGAATCGGCGTCGAACCGGCCTCCGCGGCGTCGGTCGCCGGCCTCCGGAAACTGCGCGCCGAGGGCGTCGTCGACGACGACGAGCGCGTCGCCTGCCTGACGACGGGCCACCTGCTCAAAGATCCCGACGCGGCGGCGGCCGCGGGCCACGATCCGGAGCCGGTCCCCGCGGAGACCGAGGGAGTGCTCGAGCACCTGCAATCTTGAAAATCGAATCCGAATCCGAAAGACGGACGCACGACCCCCGTCAGACAGTCTGACGCCCGACTGACTGAGCTTTTTGCCCGTCCACGTCGTACCAGTTTTCGGCTCATGTCCGCCGAGCAACAGCCCGCTGACGATACACCCTCCAGGACCGAACAGACACTCGATCCGCGGTCGGGCGTCGAACTCGCTTTCGAATCCGACACGGCGAACTCGAACGCCGAACCGGCGGCGGCGGGCCAGGCCGCCGACTCGAGCGAGTCGCTTCCCGTCCGGATCGAACGAACGTATCTCCGTACCAGAGTCGCCGCACTCGAGTCCGAACTCGAGGCGAGCGAACGACGACGACAGGACCTCATCGACCAGTACGAGCGAATCCTCGAGAGCTGGCGGGCGGAGACGAACCGTTCGGACGCGAGTTCCGAGTCGTCCGGTCCGCTCGGACGACTACTCGACGGCTGGCGATAGAGTTAGTCCGAGCCGCCGGCGCTCGCTCGCGAGTTTTCGGTTGCGTTCGCCCCCGCGCTCGTCGCGGCCGCGTCCGCGCTCGTCGCGTTCACCTCGCGGACGAACTCGAGGAAGTTCTCGAAGACGAGTTTCGCCTCGCAGGCCGAACGGTAGTTCTCCGCGGTGATCTCGGCGAGTACCGAGTCGCGACGCTCGTCGGTGAGATTCTTTCTGTGGACGAGTTCGCGGGCGGTCTTGCGGTCGTACTCGGGGTGGAACTGGACGCCGAAGACGCGATCCTTGCGGAATCCGTGGTTCGAGTACTCGTTTCGTGCGAGCGCCGTCGCACCGGGAGGTAGTTCCGTCACCGCATCGGAGTGGCTGGTGAACGCCGTAAACTCCGCGGAGACGTCCTCGAGCAGACGCGACTCGGTTGTCGTTCGTTCGATTCCGCTGTACCCGACCTCGTAGACCCCCATATCCTCGACGGTGCCGCCGAGGACGTCCGCGAGAAGCTGGTGACCCCAACAGACGCCGAAAAACGGAATTCCGCGGTCGATCGCCTCTGTAACCCACTCCTTCGTCGCCTCGATCCACGGCTCCGCCCAGTAGACGGACGTCCGCGAACCGGTGACGACGGCGCCATCGAACTCGAAACTGTCCGGCAACGACCCCTCGGTAACGTCGAACTCCGAGAGCGATGCGTCGAGTTCGCGTCGGAAGTTCCGCGTCGTGTTGTCGTCCCGCTGGGTCGCGTTCAGGACGGCGATACGCAGTTGACTCATCGTCGGCTACTGACGGCCGCGGACGGATAGCCTTTCCGCACGTCGCGGACGTTGCCGCGAGCGCCGACGCCCCGGATAACCGGCCACAGATCGAGGCTCGTCGATTACTCGAGGACGTAGAAACCGTCCTCGTCACGGCGGACCATCTCGCCGGTGTCGAACCAGCCGTCGACGAACCGACCGGGGCCGTCGTCGTCCGGCGTCCCGTCCGGGTCCACGTCCCGCTCGTTCGTGCGATCGGCGATCCCCTCGCCATCGCCGCCATCGCTCCCGTCGGCGGAACCGGCAGGTGTTACGTAGCCGTCGGCGACGACCGCACCCCCCACGCGAAGACGTCCCGCTCCCGGACCCTCGAGGACGTCGCCGCGGTCGTCGAACAGCCGAACGCGACAGTCGGGAACCGGGAGTCCGATCGCACCGTCGGCGTCGCCCCCTCGAGCGTGATCGTCGACGTCGACGGGCTGGCAGAATGCCGTCGAACACTCGAGTCGGCCGTAGGCCCGCGACACCGAGACGTCGTGGTCGCGATAGGACTCGAGGACGTCCGCCGGGACCGATCGATCGGGGATCGCCAGCTCGAGCGAGGCGACGGCCTCGGCGAACGACGGTTCGGCGGCGAGGTTTCGAAATGCGGTCGCTCGGCCCGCGATCAAGGTCGCGCTCTCGTCGACGATCGCGGTCAGCGTATCGCCGGGATCGAACGCTCGGTCGAGCAACAGTCGGCCGCCAGCGTACAGGATCGGAAGTGTGACCCGGACGAGCCCGTCGTAGGTCGAAAGCGGTGTCACGAGGGGGACCACGTCGCTCCGCGAGATTCCCCACGCGACGAGCGCCGAGATGCAGTTCCACTCGAGCGTGCGTGCGGAGTGTGCGACGACCGGGCGACCGCCCTCGCCGTGAACCAACAAGAGCGGGTGGTCAGACCGCGGGTGTCGATCGCCACCGGTTCGCAGATCGCTCTCGCTCGAGGACTGGATCCCGTCGTCGGTGTCGGTCTCCGCCAGTTCCTCGAGCGTCACGGATCGATCGAACGGAATCGAGCGCACGAGGTCGCGCTGGGCGGCTTCGGCAACGACGATCGCGGGCTCGAGCGCCTCGAACGGGCGCTCGACCGTCACCGGCGTCAGCAGGTGAGAGATCGGAGCGAGCGTCGCCTCGAGGCGTCGACAGGCAAACAACAGCGCGAGCGAGGCGACCCGGTTTCGCGTCACGAGACAGACCGTGTCGCCAGCGCCGATTCCGAGCGCCGAGAGGCGATCAGCGAGCGCGTCCGCCATCTCGGATAGCTCGCCGTAGGAGACACGCTCCTCGTGGATCGTCTCCGCGGGCGCGTACAGTCGCTCCTCGGAGATGTCGACGATGGCGGTGCGATCCGGGAAGCGGTCGGCCCGGCGCGCTAGCGAGAGCGTCACGGATTTCGTTTCGTCGCCGGCATCCGTAGTAGGTGGGGAGTCGATCGCAAGCACCGACCGCGAGTTTCGACTATACTCAGACCGTCCGACGATTCCGTCACCGGACACTGATGGCGCGCTGGGCCGCGGTGAGCGAAATCGAGGTGTGAGCGTTGGGAACACCTCGAGACGCGAACCGCGGCCCGAACTGCGAGGGATGAGCGAGCGCCGCGAGCGAATCGGCTGGGGAGGACGTGGCAACTCCTCGGTGCCAGGATCGCAGAATGCTCGGGACCACGGTCGACCTCCGACAGATGGACGACCGGCAACCAGCGGCAAAATCCACAGGAACGCCAGCTACTCGACGGGGGCGACAGTCAACCGACGGAGTGACAGTCAATCGACGGAGCGACAGTCAATCGACGGAGCGACAGTCAATCGACGGAGCGACAGTCAATCGACCGAATTCACTCGAGAACGAAGGCGAACGGGCAAAACAGGCCGCGCCAAGGCCATCAATCCCAACACAACAATCTCATTCGCTCGCGGCGTGCTCCTCGAGAAACCCGAGCAACCGATCGTTGACCTCGCGCGAGCGCTCGACGAAACAGAGATGACCTGCCCCCTCGAGCGGAATGAACTCGCCCCGGGGGAGTCCGCGCGCGAGGTCCTCGCCGGCCGAGGCAGGGACGAGCGCGTCGTCGGTGCCAGAGAAAACCCGGGTCGGCTGGGTCACCTCGACCAGCCAGTCGGTTGCGTCGAATCCCTCGAGGGCGCCGACTTGTGCCTCCCAGCCCGCGCGGTCGGCGTCGCCGTCGGATCGCCAGTCGACGATTCCTTCACAGACGTCGGGATGGGAGTCACGGAAGTCAGCGGAGAACCCCACCGAGAGCGACTCCCGAATCGCTTCTCGGTCGTCCGGCGGCGCGAACAGCGCCTCGAGGTCGAACGCCGAGCCCTCGGCCGCGGTGCCAACAAGCGAGAGCGTCGCGACCCGGCTCGAAGTCCGGGCGGTCCGCAAGGCGACCGCACCGCCGAGGCCGCAGCCGACGAGGTGGGCGTTTCGGAATTCACAGTCGGCGAGCACCGCCTCGAGGTCGGCGACGAGGTCCTCGAGACGGTAAGGGCCGGGCGGCGCGTCGGAGCGACCGGTTCCGCGGAGGTCCCAGACGACGGCCTCGTAGGGGCCGACGAGGCCGGCGTGTTGCCAGCCCCACGACCAGCCGCCGAGGCCGGCCTCGGGGACGAAGACGACGGGGTCGCCGTCACCCTCGCGGTCGTAGTACAACGAGACGGAGCCGTTCGTGGCGGTCGGCATACAGAACCCGAGTACGGGGAGCAAGGCGATGGTTTCGGTTCCGCGCGATTGTTCACCGAATCAGACGGGGCGCATTCCATCGGTTCCGTCGCCACTACGACCCGTCCCGCAGTCGCACCCGGAAATCGGTACGCCAATCCCGATCAGTTCTCGAACGATTCGAGCTTTCGGACGAGTTTGGAGTAGAGATCGGGAGAACAGTACCAGCCGGCCTCGATCATCGCATCGATCGTCTCGCGTGCCTCGGAGACGGGAATAGCACCACGTTTCGTACACCGTAACACGAGATACGCCGTTCCTCGAGTCTCGATCCCCTCGACGTCTGCGACCAGTCGTCCGGTCGCTTCGTCCATCACGGCGGTCGCGTCGAACGACGCTGCACAAGCGAGAACCGCGACGTCGGCGTCGCTCACGTTCGGATTTCGTTGGAGACGGTCCACGAGTGACGACTCGTCGACCGAAACCACTTCGAAGATTCCGTCATCGATACACTGCTCGATGCGACGTGCATCGGGATATCCCTCTTCGAGGCCAGCCGTCACGACTTCGCTGTGTACGGGCTCCGGAATTCGACAGGGGCCATCCAGACGAGAGACCAGGCGAAGCCGTTCGACCGTCGCGAGATAGATGAGCGGCGTTGCATCGAAAACCCACATTTACAACTCGTCGAGATCGGATTTTAGATGGTCGCTCGATACCCAGGTAACATCTCGTCGTTCAGCAAGGGAAGCCAGTTCCCACGTTGACATCCCTGCAATTTCGGCTGCTCGCGTGAACGTCACCTCCCCCTCTTCGAGACGGGCGAGAGCCTGTTCGCGACGCCACTCTTCGAGGCCTTCAGCGAGCAATTTTCGAACGGCCGTACTGCGGTCGAGACGCTCCGTCTCGAGATACTCCTCGAGTTCGGCCTCGAGGTCGTCCGGCACCCGCGTCGAGATCGTTCCCATGGCGTATGCAATGTTTGCATTGAATACAAGCGTTTCGCCGGATTCAAAGCACTCTGTGCGGTCAGAGCCGAGACGCTCGAGCGGCTCAAACCGAAAAATACGGTAAAAGAGGTCGATGCGTTTCTCTCTCGGATCGATCAGGCGTCCTGCACCTGACGCAACACGTCGGGGGCGTCCTCGAGTGCGTCGTCTAAGGCGTCGACGTTGGGGCCACCGCCCTGTGCGAAGTCGGGCGGGCCGCCGCCGCCGCCACCGACCCTCGAGGCGAGTTCGCCGACGACCTCGCCGGCGTTGACGCCGACGTCGTCGGGCACCGAGACGACGAACTGGGCGCCACTCGCCCCACTTCCAAGGACGGCGATACTCCCTTCCTCGCTGATGGCGTTCGCGGTCGCGCGCAGTTCGTCCATGTCGGCGTCGATCCGATCGACGACCGCCGTCGAGTCGCCGACGTCGACCGCTTCGGCGTCGCCACCGCCACCGGCACGGGCTTCGGCGAGTTGTTCTTTCAGGTCCTCGATCTGTTTGCCCCGATCCTTCCACTCCTCGAAGAACCGGTCGGCCGTCGCGGGAAGGTCCTCGGGGGAGACGTCGAGGATCTCGGCGGCCTCGTAGAGGGCGTCTTCCTTGCGCTGAGAGGACTCGATTGCGGCCTCGCCGGCGGCGAACGTGATGCGCTCGACGCCGTCCTGGACGCGCTCGGTCGAGAGGATCTTGATCGCGCCGATATCGCCGGTGCGAGCGACGTGGGTACCACCGCAGGCCTGGACGTCCTCGGCGACGTGGACGAGTCGGATCTGTTCGCCCGGCGGAATCCCGCCCTGGTAGAGCCCGAAGCCGTGTTCGGCCTCGGCTTCGTGGCGGTCGGGCCACTCCTGGGTGACCGCCGTGTTCTCCATCACGACGTCGTTAGCGACGCGTTCGATCGCTTTGATCGCCTCGCGGTCGATCCGGTCGTAGTGGCGCAGGTCGATCCGCGAGGAGTCGACGCCCTTCTGTGCGCCGGCCTGGCGGACGTGATCGCCGAGCACCTCGCGGGCGGCGTGGATGACGATGTGGGTCGCCGTGTGGTGGCGCATCAGCTGTCTGCGGCGGGTGGTGTCGACCTGCCCGTTGACGAAGTCGCCCTTGCCAGGGTCCTCGTCGGTTCGGTGGAGGACGACGCCGTCTTCGATCTGGACGTCCGTCACCTCGACGGTCGTATCGTCAGTCGAGAGCGTTCCCGCGTCCGCGGGTTGACCGCCGCCTTCGGGGTAGAACATCGTCTGATCGAGGACGACGTCGTACCCCTCCTCGCGCTCGAAGACGTCCAGAACGACCGCTTCGAACTGGGTGCGTTGCTGATCGTCGTAGTAGAGTTTCTCCGTCTCGGGGAGGTCCTCGAACCGTTCGTCGGCCTCGTCGGCCGCCTCTGCTACCGCCTCGGGGGTGTCGTGGCGCTGGGCGACGAGGCTGTAGAAGTCGTCGGGAACGGCCACGTCGGCGCCGGCGTCCTCGGCGATCTCCTCGACCATGTCCGGCTGGATGCCGTGGGAGTCGTAGAGTTCGATGAGTTCGTCGGTCGGGATCGGCTCGCCTCTCTCGGCGTACTCCACGGCGAGCTGTTCGACGCGGCGGCCGCCCCGTTCTAAGGTCTCGCGGTACTTCTCGACCTCGGTACGGACGATGTCGCGGATCGTATCGCGGTTCTCGTAGCCCAGCCGTTCGGCCTGCATGTCGACGAGTTCGTCCAGTGGGGCGTCGACGCCGACGTTGTCACAGAGGCGTTTCGTTCGGCGCAGAACCATCCGGGCGAGATAGCCCGTCCCGACGTTCGAGGGGACGATGCCGTCGCCGAGCATATACGCGAGCGTGCGACAGTGGTCGGCGATCGCGTAAACGTCCTCTAAGGGCTCGACGAGGTCGCGCAGTTCGTCGACGGAGACGCCCAGTCGGTCGGCGATGTCGCCGCGAGCGGCCTCGACGTCGTCGACGTCGTCGATGTCCAGATTGCCCGAGAGCCGGGCGGCCCGGCCGACCAGTTCGGACTCCTCCTCGGTGTGTTCGATTCCCGCGTTGTCCCGCAAAAACTCGGTCATCTCGGGGTAGATCGCCTCGTACACCGTCGGCGTTCCCTGGCTCATCCAGGTCCAGCGCTCTAACCCGTAGCCGGTGTCGACGATGTACGTGTCCATGAACGAGTAGGTGTTCCCGTCTTTGAGTTCGTACTCGCCGTCGGGATCTTGCTCCATGCACATGAAGACGAGGGTCGCCAACTCCAGCCCGCGGTAGATGACCTCGATGGCGGGACCGGCGTTGCCGCCGCCGACCCACGGATCCTCGATGTAGGTAACGTCGGTGATGTCCGCACCCAGCGACTCGAGCAGTTCGTCACAGAGTTCGACGGTCCGGCTCTTCCAGTAGACTTCACCCTCGTAGGCGTAGGCGTCGCCCGCCTCCTCGCTCGCGTTGAACGCGTGGTGGGCCATCATCTCGAAGGCCATCGTGTGTCGGCCCGTCTTGCCGACGTTGTCGATATCCTGCATCCGGATGCACGGCTGGGAGACCGTAAGCGGGTTCGCCGGCGGCGGCGTCTCGCCGCTCGTGACCAGCGGTTGGAAGTCGTAGATCGACGCCTGCGTCAACAGGACGTCGTCTCGCCAGCGATTCGCCGCGACGGGGTAGGGATCGATGCGCTCGTGGCCGTGTTCCTCGAAAAAAGAGAGAAACACCTCGCGCATCTCCTCGAGACTGTACTCCTCGTCGAAGCCCGGGTTGTCGATGAAGTCGTACTCCTCACACGGGGGCTCGCCACAGGTTACCCGGTCCTCGTCGCGCGTCCAGAAGAAGGCCCCACACTCGGGACACTCCTTTCGCACGAATCCTTCCTCCTCGAAGTACTCGAGGCGGTATTCGTCCGCCAGTTCGCTCATTGTACGTCTATTGACCAGCCAGCGCCTAAAACAGTTCCGTAACGTTCATCCCGCGAGGATCGGACGAAGGTGTTCGGAACGGACGGCAACGGCGACGGGAGCCGACACACGGCGTTCGTCCAGACGCGATTGTAACGACGATCGCCAATGAGCAGTTCGACGATAGCCGAACTTTTCCGGCAAACGTCCACCCTCACGACTCGAAACGCCCAGCAGAATTTTATCGTGGTCATCCGGACAGTAGGTACGAACGAACAAGTGGATTCGATGACATCGATGGCACACCCGACACCGGGGTCGCGGCCGCTTCTGATACTCTACGTGGCCGCGACGGAAACCGACGCCCGCGACGGAGCGAACGCACTCGAGGCGGTTCGCGAGGGACCGGAGCGGACGGTTCACCCGACGGCGTCGGTCGACCGAGTTCGCGAGTGGACTCCCGAAGTCGACTGCGTCGTCTACGCGGAACCGAACGAGCCCGACGACTCCAGTCTGCTCGAGGTCGTCGAGGCGTGCGGATCGACGCCGCTCGTCCTCTACGGCGATGGACCGTCGGCCTCTCGCTCGAGCGCCGGCATCGACGGCTACGTTCGGCGGGAAACGGCGGATGGACCACTGCACCTGGCCGACGAGATTTCCTGGCGCTGTGGCGGCGACACCGATCGGCCGACGGAGCCGCCGCTTGGCGACCGCGGAGGAGATACGGGGACCGCCATCCTCGAGACGGCGGCCGCGATCGCGACGTGTCGAGAACGCGACCGGCTCTTCGATCGGCTCGTCGACGGTACGGTCGACGTACTCGGCTTCGAGTGTTGTTGGGTCGCGACGATCAACTTCGGCGAACTCCAGCCGCGGGCGGTCTCGTCGGCCGTCCCCGACGAACAGCTCGGATCGACGCCGCTCGACGACCCGCTCAGCGCGGCGTTTCGAGCCCGACAGTCCATCCGGATCGCAGACCTGGCGGATCTCGAGGTGGTCGAACCACCGTTCGAGCACGTCCGATCGCTGTGTTGCGTTCCGGTCGGCGACGTCGGCGTCCTCTACGTCGCCTCGGAGCTTCCCGGCGCCTTCGACGCGACGGATCTCGAGGTGCTCGAGGGGCTGTGTGAAACCGCCGCGTCGATCCTCGAGCGCAACTGGACGGAGACGGGAATCAGCAACGACCGCGACCGGCTACAGCGCGAACGCGATCGGATCGTCGCCCAGTACAACCGGCTCGTCAACGACCGAAACCGGCTCGAGGCCGACCGCAACGACCTCGTCTCGGTGGTCGCGAGCCTCTCCGAGCCGACGATCCGGTACGAACTCGAGGACGGACTGCCGGTCGTCGCCGACATCAACGACCCACACGAGGCGGTCTTCGGCGATGCCGCCGAAGCGGTCGCGAACGTTCCGGTCGCCGAGTACGCGATCCCGAGCGGTCTCGTCGAGGAACGAACGTCGTTGCTCGAGGCGATCCACTCGAACGAACAGTACAGGCTCCCGTGTCGTCGCGGGACCGTCGACGGCGTTCGCGATTTCGTCCTGACCGTCGTCCCGCTGGAGACGGACGACGCGGACGAGCCGAGCGACGGGCTGTTGGTCTACGAGGACGTCACCGAATCGCGGCGTCGAAAACGGGAGTTGGCGGCGGTCTCGGACCGACTCGAGACGATCGCCGAACTGGTCGAAGACGAGAGCCGGACGCCGCTGAACGCGGCCAGGGGCTACCTCGAACTGGCCGAGAAGACCGGGAGTCGCGAGCACTTCGAGATGGTCGAGGACGCCCACGACCGACTCTCGGAGTTCCTCGAGGCGCTGACCGACGTCGCCGGAACCGACCTCGAGACGGAACCGGTCGGTATCCGGGAGATGGCACACCGCGCCTGGATCGGCGCGGACACCGCAGACGCGAAACTCGTCACCGAGGACGACCTCCTCGTCGCGGCCGACCGCGAGCGGATGCGAGAGCTGTTCGAGTGCGTCCTGCAGGCGGCGATCGAGATCGAACACGCGAACACGCCGTCGTGGGTGAACGCGGACGCCGCCGGCCCCGTCACGGTCACCGTCGGCGCAACGGACGACGGCTTCTACGTCGCCGGACACCGACCCGCGTCCGACGACGAGCACGGTCGTACCGACCCCGACGCCGAACTGCTGGTCGACGCCGACGGCACCGGGGTCCAACTCGAGACCGTCGAACGCATCGCCGACGCCCACGGCTGGGATCTCGGCGTCGCCGAGGACGAAGACGGGACGGCGTTTGCGTTCCGCGGCGTCGACGCGATCGATAGCTGACGGGCACGGCCGTTTATCGGTGGTATCACTCCGATTGTAACGGCCCGACCGTGACTCAAAACGGCGTTTGAGTCTTCGTCGCGGCTATGTAGGCAGGTTGCGTACTCTCGAGTGCAATGGCAGTAATCCCCGCATTTCGAGATGGTTGGACAGCTCTCCGCGAGAACCCCGTCATACTACTGGGCGGTCTGTTCCTCGCGGTCGCCGGTCAGCTGGCGTCCGCAGGCGGACTCGTCGACTCGTGGATCCTGATGGCAGTCGGCTTCGTCATCGCGCTCCTCCTCTCGCCGTTTCTCCTCGGTGGTATCATCGGGATGGCCCTCGAGGCGCTCGAGGGGTCGACGGCGACGCTGACTCAGCTCACCGAATCGGGGAAGGCGTACTACCTCTCCTTGCTCGGCGCGTCGCTTCTGTTCGGAACGATACTGTTCGCCGCGATGTTCGCCAGTATGATCGTCGCCGTGTTCGGAGTCGCCCTCGGAATCGGGTTCGCGGGAGCGGACGCCGGAGCGGCGGGGCTGGTGGTAGCCGGCCTCGCAGTTCTCCTGATGCTCGCGCTCTTCTTGCTCGTCTTCGTCGTATTCCTGTTCGTACAGTTTTACAACACGGCGATCGTCGTCGAGGGCGAACGAGCGCTCTCCTCGTTCTCGCGAAGCGCCAGCCTCGTCCGGTCGAACCTGCTGAGCGTCGTCGGCTACTCGATCCTCTGGGTCGGAATCGGCATGGCCGCGTTCGTGCCGATCGTCGGCCTCGAGTTCGCGCTGGTCGAACCCGGCCTCGTCGGCGGGATCGGCGAGTCGGTTGGCTACGCGGTCACGCTCCTCGCGGGGGTCCTCATCACCGGCCTCCTCTACTCGTATCTCTACACCGTTCACACGGCGTACTACACGCGGTTGATTCCCACACCGGCGAGCAACTGACCGCCTCGGACGCTACCGGCGTTCGAATCGGTGACGGACGACCTCGCTGTCGTCGTCCCACTCGAAGTTCTCGTGGGCGCGCTCGAGCAAGCGCTCGTAGGCCTCGAGGTCCGCCATTCCCTCCGCCCGTGCGTCCTCGTCGGTCAGATCCCCGAGCGTGCGCTCGGTCACGTCGGTCACCGCGAACGTCTCGCCGTCGATCGAAAACGTGTCGCCCTCCTCGGCGTACCGGTGGCCGCGGTGGATCTGTGACACCTCGCCCTCGTGGACGCCCTCACGCATCCGCGGACTCGGTAGCAAGTCGTCGGGATCGATCTCGCCCATATCCGGACGTCGTCGCCGGCGAACAAAATCGTTTGGCCGGAGTCTGTGTGTAAATCGTTGCAGTGGCTACTACAACCGGCGATTGGAACGGTGGAACCGTCGGCGAGAACGAGCGGACCACCCGTTCGGCGGGAACGGGGGGCGCCGACCAGCGCTCCGACGGAAGGGAAGATTCTTCCGACTGCCTGCCGGAGTGAGAGCCATGAGTCAATTTACGGTCACCGGTCGGTTCAAGAACCGCGACGACTTCGCCGAGTTCGAGACGACGATCGACGCCGAAAACGAGGACGTCGCCCGCGAGCACGTCCTCTCACAGCTCGGCAGTCGCCACGGACTCAAACGAACCCAGATCGACCTCGAGGAGGTCGAACAGCGATGAGCCAACAGCAACTCCAGCAGCTCTCCCAGGAGCTCCAAGAGATTCAAGAACAGATCGGGGCCCTCCAGAACAACGTCGAAGGCCTCCAGAACGAGAAATCCGAGATCGACGAAGCGGTCGACGCCCTCGAGACGCTCGAGACCGGCTCGACCGTCCAGGTGCCGATCGGCGGCGGTGCCTACCTCCGCGCGACGATCGAGGACATCGACGAGGCGATCGTCGAACTCGGCGCCGACTACGCGGCCGAATTCGAACAGGACGGCGCGGTCGACGCCCTCGAGAGCAAAAAGGAGAACGTCGACGAACACATCGACGAGGTCAACGAACAGATCGCCGAACTCGAGTCCGAGAGCGCCGAACTCGAACAGCAGGCACAACAGCTCCAGCAACAGGCGATGCAACAGCAGATGCAGCAACTGGGTCAAGAACAGGGCCTCGACGAGTGAGGCGACCCCCATGTTCGACAACCTGAAGGAGAAACTCGGGAGCTTCCGGAAGGACGCCGAGGAAGCCGCCGAAGAGAACGTCGAGGAGGTCGACGACGAGGAACTCGAGGAAGCGCCCGATCTCGCCGAACCCGAGGACGAACTCGAGGAAGCGCCCGATCCCGAGGCACCCGAGAACGGAGCACCCGGCGGCGAGTCGAACGCCGACACAGCGCCGACCGCGGACGCGTCGCCGACGGAACCGGATTCCGCGGCCGAGACCGAGGCCAACGCAGTCCTCGGGGCGGACGACGGACGCCAGTCGGACACTGCAGATCTCGAGGCCGGCACAACCGACCTCGAGTCCGATTCGGCCCTCGAGGCAGAGGCATCCGACGACGCCGTCGGAGAGCGGGATGCGGCCAGCACCACCGAGGCTGACGAACCGGACGCGGCCGACACCGCCGAGGTGGACGAACCGGACGCGGAAGACGACTCGAGCGGGACGGAAGACGACGACGGCGGAAACGGCTCGACCGGCTTCGGCCGGAAGGCGAAGTCGCTCGTCAAGGGGAAGTTCGTCATCGAGGCCGAGGACCTCGAAGGGCCGTTGCAGGAACTCGAACTCGCCTTGCTCTCTTCGGACGTCGAGATGGGCGTCGCCGAGGAAATCCTCGACAACATCCGCGACGAACTGGTCGGCGAAACCCGGACGTTCACGACGTCGACGGGCGCCGTCGTCGAAGAGGCGCTTCGAGATGCGATCTACGACGTCATCAGCGTCGGCCAGTTCGACTTCGACGAGCACGTTGCCGTCGAGGACAAACCCGTCACCATCGTCTTCACCGGCGTCAACGGCGTCGGAAAGACGACGTCGATCGCGAAACTGAGCCGCTACTTCGAACAGCGGGGGTACTCGACCGTGATGGCCAACGGCGACACCTACCGCGCCGGCGCCAACGAACAGATCCAGGAACACGCCGACACACTCGAGACGAAGCTCATCAGCCACGAGCAAGGCGGCGATCCCGCCGCGGTACTCTACGACGCCGTCGAGTACGCCGAGGCCAACGACGTCGACGTCGTGCTGGGCGACACCGCGGGACGGCTTCACACCAACGAGGGGCTGATGGACCAACTCGAGAAGATCGACCGCGTCGTCGACCCCGACATGACGATCTTCGTCGACGAGGCGGTCGCCGGTCAGGACGCCGTGAATCGCGCCCGCGAGTTCGACGACGCGGCCGAGATCGACGGCGCGATCCTCACGAAGGCGGACGCCGACTCGAACGGCGGTGCGGCGATCTCGGTCGCCCACGTCACCGGGAAACCCATCCTGTTTCTCGGCGTCGGCCAGGGCTACGACCACATCGAACGGTTCGATCCCGACGAGATGGTCGACCGACTCCTCGAGGGCGACGAGTAGTCGCCACGGATCCGACCCCGCCGCCGCCGGCTATCGAACGTGATCCATCTCGAGGGAGCCCTCGACGTTCTCCCTACGCTGAACCGCCGAGGAGCTCTCTCGCCGACGATCACGACGACGTCGTTGCGAGTGTGGGTGACAGATTCTTTCGTGTGGTCGTGGTGTGGACGACCGCATGGACCGAGACACTATTCTCGTCATCGGCTCGACCGGCACGCAAGGCGGCGCGGTCGCGAGACACCTGTTAGCGCGGGACGTCGACGTGGTGGCGCTGACTCGAGACCACAACAAGCCGGCGGCCCACGAACTGGCCGAAGCAGGCGCGGAGGTCGTCGAGGGCGACATCGGCGAGAAAAACAGCATCGAGGCGCTCGTCGAGGACGCGGACGGCGTCTTCTGCGTGACGAACTTCTGGGAACACGGCTACGACGACGAGGTCGAACAGGGGACGAACGTCGCCGACCTCGCCGCCGCGGAGGGCGTCGAACACGTCGTCTTCTCCTCGGTTGGTGGCGCCGAGCGCGACACCGGCATCTCCCACTTCGACTCGAAGTACGAGATCGAAGAGCGCTTCGCGGAACTCGAGGTGCCGACGACGGTCGTTCGGCCGGTCTTTTTCGCGCAAAATTTCGAGGGCTTTCGCGAGTCGATCGAGGACGGAACGCTCGGGATGGGCCTCGAGTGGGGAGTTTCGTTGCAGGTGCTCGACATCGAAGACCTGGGGGCGTTCGTCGCCGCGGCGTTCGCCGATCCCGACCGATACGTCGGCGAGGCCTACGAACTCGCGAGCGACGAACTCACGCTCCGGGCGATGGCCGCTCGATTCGGGGACCACCTCGACGCGCCCGTCCGGGCCAATCACCTCTCGATCGACGACATCGAGGAGAGCCAGGGCGAGGCGTACGCGGTCATGTTCGAGTGGTTCAACGAGGCCGGCTACGAGTCGCCGATCGACGAACTCCGGGCCGATCACGACGTCTCGTTCAACCGCCTCGAGACCTACCTCGAGCGGGAGTGGTAGCGTCGAAAAAGGCGCGTCTCGGGAATGCGGTCACGACGAGTTCGTTGCCGATGTGCGACCGAGGCCGCCTATCGAATGGGAGCGTCCCACAGGGAGCCCCGTCGGAGAAGTTTGCCGCTTCCGGTGACGCTCTCGAGCCGGGTGTGAGAGAAACCGTCGCGTAAAACACGCTCGGCGGCGATTCCACAGCGTCCGCGATCGGGACCAGGTGCGTTTTGAGGCAATATTCTCCGTATAGGAGGACCGACGTCAGGTTTCGCCCCATTACGGGAAGGTATACCGTTATAGTGTTTTTACCCGCTAAACGATGGGCTACGAAGAAATCGGTACGACTGACGGCCGAAATCCCCGCGCCGGGAGGCGGTGGGACGAATGAACAACGAGCGAACGAGTTCACTCGTGTTCACACTCGGCCACGGAGGTGGTCTCGCGTGAACACGACCGAACAGTACAAACAGAACAAACACCCCCTCGACGTCATCGACGACGTCTACGAGTACGCCGAGGAGGGGCTCACGTTCGAGGAGATCGAAAACCGCGGCGGCGGCGGCGAGTGGGAGCGCCTGAAGTGGGCCGGCATGTACGCCCAGAAGCAGGAAGGCTTCTTCATGATTCGGACCAAGGTGCCTGGCGGGAAACTGACGCCCGAACAGGCCGAGGTCATCGGCGAGTGCGCCGAGGACTACGCCGTCGCACCGGCGGAGTACGGCGGCGAGAACCAGAACGAACTCTGGGGTGACGCCTACGTCGACATCACGACCCGCCAGGACATCCAGAAACACTGGATTCGGGTCGAGGACGTCCCCGAGATGTGGGATCGCTACGACGAGGTGGGCCTGACGACGGTCCAAGGCTGTGGCGACTCCGCCCGGAACGTACTCGGCTGTCCGGCGGCCGGGCTGGACGACCACGAGTGTTTCAACGCCCAGCCGGTTATCGACGCCGTCTCCGAGTACTTCACCGGCAACCGCGAGTACGCGAACCTGCCGCGGAAGTTCAAGCTGACGATCACCGGCTGTAAACACGACTGTGCTCAGTCCCAGATCAACGACATCGGGCTCGTGCCGGCGAAGAAGGAACTCGACGGGGAGTACCTCTATGGCTTCCACGCCCGCGTCGGCGGCGGCCTCTCCGACGGGCCGCGGATGGGTTCGGAACTCGACGTCTTCATCGAGCCTGAAGACGCCGTCGAATTCTGTCGTGCGGTCGCCCAGACGTTCAAGGAACTCGGCGACCGAAACAACCGCGGCGTCTGCCGGATGCGCTACCTCGTCGAGCAGATGGGTCCCGAAAAGTTCGAGGAAGCGGTCCGCGACCGCTGTACCGTTTCCCTGCCAACGGCGGGCGACGGACTGACCGAAGGCTATCGGGGCGACCACGTCGGCGTCCACGACCAGAAACAGGACGGCCTGAAATACGTCGGTTTCAACGTCATCGCCGGCCGCATGGGCGGCGACGAGTTCGCCGCGGCCGCCCGCGCCGCGGAGAAATACGGCACCGAGGACGCCTCGGTTCGCCTCGCAACCGACCAGAACTTCCTCATCAGCCACATCCCCGAGGAGAACGTCGACGACCTGCTGGCCGAGCCCTTCGCCCAGGAGTACCAGCCCGATCCGGGGCCGTTCTCGCGGGGCGCCGTCGGCTGTACGGGCAACGAGTTCTGTAACTACGCGATCATCGAGACGAAAAAGCGCACCAAACGCTGGGCGCGCGAACTCGACGAGCGTATCGACGTCCCCGACGACATCGAGGCGATTCGGATGCACATGTCCGGCTGTTCGGCATCCTGCGCTCAGCCACAGATCGCCGATATCGGCTTCCGCGGCGAGACCGTAAAAATCGACGACGAAGACGGCTCCGACATCGTCGAAGGGATGGACTTCGGCCTCGGCGGATCGCTCGGCACCGACAACGAGTTCCTGGATTGGATCGAAAGCGCCGTACCGGCCGAGGCCGTCATCCCGGCGCTCGAGCAACTGTTCGAGGCCTACAACGCCGACCGCGAGGATGGCTACGAACCGAGGGCGCAGATCGAAGCCGACGAGTTCGAGGCCTACAACGCCGACCGCGAGGACGGCGAGACGTTCTACGCCTGGTGTCGCCGCGTCGACAACACGCGACTGCGCCAGATCATGCAAGGGGCCGACGCCCCGGTCGCTCGAGGTGTTGCCCATGGGGATTGAGGGCGAGGACGAACGCAGTGAGTCCTCGAAAAAGCGAGCGGGAGCGGCGGGATCCGAACGACGTGAGGATCCCGAGAACGCGAGCGGTGGAACCGCGAGCGAGAAGCGACACGCGAGCCGCGAGGCCGACCGACGGGAGGCCTCGGACCGAGCGAGTAGCGCGGAGCTTCGCTCCGCGGACCATTCGAGCGGGCGAAGCCCGCGAGAAGACGGCGACGCCGCGAGCCGCGAGGACGAACGCAGTGAGTCCTCGAAAAAGCGAGCGAGCAGCAAGGACGACGACCCGGTCTTCCCGGGCGTCCCCGAATCGAGCACGGACGACGACGAAGCTGTGATGGTCCCCGAAAGCGGGAGCGCCGCACCGCGGTCTCGAGACGGAACGGATCACGCTCGAGAGGGTGCCATCGCGACGGACGGCGGCGATGCTGGCGAGGCCTGCTCCCCGTCGACCTGTACGTGCGGCGAGAAGACCGCCGACCACACCCCGTCGGCCGACGGCAAACGCGTCGCAACCGATGGCGCGGGCGTGAGCAACGTCGACAGCGAGGGCAACCTCGGCGACCTCGAGTTCACCGAACCGGCCGAGGGTGTGAGCCAGGACGTCTACGACGACGCGCCGGACGTCCGCGTCGGGATTCCGGAAGGCGTCGACCTCGACACCCCCGAGTACTCGATCCGTTCACAGATGAACGACATCGAGACGCCGGACGAGAAGACCTGGTTCATGGAACTCGACGAGGCAGTCATCGGCGCCGACCGCTGTATCCAGTGTGGAACCTGTGTCGCCGCCTGTCCCTCGGACTCGATCGGCGTCGGCGAGGACGACCTGCCTAAGCTGGTCAAGATGTGTACCGGCTGTTCGCTCTGTTGGGACTTCTGTCCCCGTGGCGGCCTCCGCTACGAGCGCCAGTGGAAGATCACCGGTGGCGAGGACAACGTCAAAGGCGCGGGCGACCCGATCACGGAGTTCTCCGCGAAGGTCGACGACGACTGGACCGACGGCGCCCAGGACGGCGGCGTCGTCACTGGCATCCTCGCCACCCTGCTGGAGGAAGGCGAGATCGACGGCGCGCTGATCGCGACGGAGTCCGAGGACGAACCCTGGAAGGCCGAGAGCTTCCTCGCGACCACGGAAGAAGAACTCATCGAGAACGCGGGCACGGTCTACAACCAGACGCTCGCACTCGGCAACCTCGACCTGAAGCAGTGGGAGCACAAACTCCCCGAGAAAGACTGGGACGACCTTTCGCTCGCGCTCGTCGGCACGCCGTGTGAGATCGAGGGTATTCGCGCCCTGCAGGACTTCGACTGGGACTACCAGAAACAGAACGAGGGCATCCGCGCGGTCGATTACACGATCTCGCTGATGTGTACGAAGAACTTCAACTACTACAGCCTCATCGGCGAGCAGTTGGAGGAAAAACGCGACATCTCGCCCGAGGAGATCGGCAAGATGGACGTCCTCCACGGCAAGATGATGGTCTACGACCACGACGGCGAGATGATCGTCGAGGAAGACGTCGAGAACTTCCACGACGCCGCGCTCAAAGGCTGTGACGAGTGTGCCGACTTCACCGGCTTCTGTTCGGACGTCACCGTCGGCTCCGTCGGCTCGTCCGACGAGTACTCGAGCGTCATCATCCGCACCGACCAGGGGATGAAGGCGTGGGAGCTCACCGAGCCGAAACTCGACTACCACGACTTAGAGGACCGCTCGGCGGTCGGCAAGCTCCAGGGCTGGGACAAGAAGAAGGCCTTCGAGAGCTTAGAGCGGCCGTTCGACCCCGACGCGCCGCGGTTTATCGATTACACGGACCACGCCGAGAACTACGGGACGGCGCTGAACCCCCACGACAAGGGACACTAAGGACGGATTTCGGCCCGCCCATCGTCGTTTCGGCGTCTCGAGCGGACGGAAATCCACACTGCTTATGCCGATCCGTCGTTCAATCGTACTCGAGGGCACGTAGCTCAGTCCGGAAAGAGCGTCGGACTTCTAATCCGACGGTCGTGGGTTCAAATCCCATCGTGCCCGTTACAAAACCGTCGTTTTAGGACTTCTCTCGGGAAGTCCGCATCAGTTCCGCTACTGTCGAGAATCGGCCGATTCGCGATTCATTATTCGTCCTGAGAATCGGGATTCCGTTCAACAGGTGAACGCCCCCCTTCGCTTGCGGGCGATTTTCATTCTCGGATTACAGCGTCGAGACGCCACTATTTCACCGAGGTGGTCCGCGTGAAGTCGCTCGAGAACCTTCTCGAAGAGATCGACCGGGACGAACTCGATCGGCGAATCAGATCGCACCCGCGACCGCGCACCTCTCGGGAGTTCGTCTGCCCCGAGTGCAAGGCCCGGTGTACTCGTCTGCTCAACAAAGACGGCGAAGCGGGCCACGCGAAAGGCTGTTCCCAACGGCTCCGGCGGACGGATTCGGTTCGACTCCCGCCCATGCTCACGGACGGAGGTGAGCGCGAGTGAGTTCCCGAGCCTCCGCCCTCGAGAGTCCGAAAGCGAGCGGGGACGCGCTCGAGGCGGACCTGATTCAGTGCATCGACGCTCTCGAGTTCGTCGGTGATCGGACCGCAACGTGGCATGATGCCCGAACGACGACGCTTCTCGAACCGGCCGAGAGTCTGCCGTTCTACGGAGTTGTGGTCGTTGAGCCGGGCGTTCCGGTCGAAATCAAGGGCTGTCAGATACGGACGAGCAACGGGAGCGGATCGACGCGCGGACGGTTCTACGTCAAGCGCGAAGCCCATTCCCGACTGCTCGAGGCGGGCGGGATGTACCTGTTCGTCGTCTACCTGCCGCGGCCGGGGCTTCCCCAGGTTGCTCGTGCGATCGTCCCGGCGACGATCGTGGACGAACTGCTCGCCGGGCGGTGGTACGAGGTCGGCGGCCCACGGTCAGAGAATGAGGTCGCGAAACTCGCGTGGTCGCACGTAATCAATCCCACGACCGTCGATCCGTCAGGGGGTGAGCGGCCGTGACGCTGTGTCCGGTTTGCGGTGCCTGGAGCGAGAAGTGCTACCGCTGTACGGAGTGCGGGGCCGATCTTGTCCGGCGGTCGGATCTCGCTGAAGATCGGGGGCGATGACCGATGTCGGACCTGACTGCCTTCGGCCTCGAGCCGCGGGACCCCCCGGAAGAAGACGACGATGACGAAGTATCGGAAACGGTTTCGGAAACGTGGTCGGAGTGCGTCGACTGCGGCTACGTCGGCTACGAGGTGAAGGCCCGACTCCAGCATTCGGTACCGCTGTGTACCGCGTGTTTCGCCGAACGGGAGGGGTTGCTGTGAGCGCTCGGAAATTCCTCCGGTTCCAGTGCCACGAGTTCGACGCCCACTTTCACCTCGTGCGAGAGGCGCTGAAGCCGTACTACGCGCTCACGGACGTTCGGAAGAATCACGACTGGGCGAACGACGGAAAGCCGACCGCAACGTACGAGAGCGGCGGCGAAACCTGGCGGGTGTGTCTCGACTACGACGAACAGCCCATACTTCCGTGGTCTGACCCGTCCTACCGCCTCGAGACGGCGTATCTGTACCGGATCTATTTCGTATGCGAAGACGGGACCGACGACGGGAAGCGCGCCGATCGGAACCAGCGGGTGAAGGGTGGAACGATCACCTTCCGACCGCGGTGGCCCGATATGAAGAAACAGGATGACGAGACGGGGCAAATCTCGGACGTGAACGGCTACATGGACCTCGGAGTACCGTACATCGACGCGCAGGTACAGGCGTCGAACATCGACTTCGAGCGATACCCCGACCTGCTCGCCGAAGCGGCCGCCGCGTTCGGCATTCCTCGACGATACTTCGATACGTTCCACCACACGAGCAACATCGGAGACGCCGCGCTCTACGTGCGAATACTCCGCTCACTGTCCGGCCCGGTGTACGCCGCGGACGGCCCGCTCGCCAGGATGCACTCGCTTCTCGAGTCGGACCGCTCGGGGTATCGGAAACACGTCGAAGACAACCGCGACCGCCCGGGTGACTACGTGACGACCGTCGTCGACGATGGGCGAGCGCGCAAGATCATTCGCGGCCACGAGATCGGGAAAGAGGCGAAGCACTACTACATGAGAGACCCTGATACGTACGATCCGGACCAGTACGGCTGGCACCCGAAACTCGAGGTTGGCTACCAGACGAGTGCAACGGATCGAACCGTCTACTGGGAACGCGACGACGACGAACTCGACCGCCACGATCTCCGACGCGAGCTCGAGGAACTGCTGGCGAACCTGCTCGAATGGGCTGGGCTGGATGTGATCGGCGGCGAACAGTACCACGAGGATGCGTATTTCGATCCAGACGACCGCGAGCGGCGGTCGTTGAAGATCGTCGACTGTCCGCTTCCGAAAATCGAGAGCGAGCAGGAAGCGGCCGTGATGCGCTTGTGGGGCGACATGAACCCGTCGGACGGAGCCGTTGTCGATATGTTGCTCACCGACGGCGGCGAGGTCTCGCCCCAGGAGACAGCCGACGAGACGGGATACTGTTACGATACCGTGCTTCGCGCCGTCGACCGACTCGAGGGATTCGTCGAGCACAGCTACGGACAGTTGTCGATCACGAGCGACTACGCGGCCCAGGAGATGCTGAAACGCGTCAGGTCGGCCGAGGAACAGTTTCGGCGGGAAGTTGGATCAACGGTGATGGAAGTCGCCGAAGCGTCCCAGGGCGTCACGAGCGACGCGCTGGATGCGTTCGTGCGTCGGTACGACGCCGGGATCGATAGAAGCCGTGACGACTGTCGCGCTCTGTTGAAACCGCGCGTGACGGCCCGCACTCGCGACCACGCGAAGGAAATCGCTCGCGAGGCGTACACCGCGGTCTGCGACCGTTTCGGGACCCATCACGGCGTTCACATCCGGGTCGAACTCGCCGACGGCACCATGATCCGGTGGCGAGACCTGAAAGATCAGCCGTTCAGCGGATCGACGTACGACAAAGACGCAGAGCATTCCCGTTGCCCGACGCGATCGCGACTCGAGGCCGAACGCGAGAACCTGCCGCGCTGGAAGAAAAACCGGGTCGGGACCACCCGGTAGCGCGGTCCTCGTGAGTGGCAACACTACCGAACACACTTCTTTTCGGTCGTTTCAGCGTGTATCACCCCGGTTTGGGCCGGTCGCGGCGCGTGCGGCCGGGCCCGATCCTCGCTTTCGCTCCGGTCGGCCCCGGCCGCACCCATTCCGGAATCCGACCCTGCGGGTCGAATTCCGGGTTAGGGGGTGTGGCTAAGGCCAAGATCACAAATCAACCGCCACGCCTCCGCACTGTCGCCTTGGCGACAGCGCAAAAATAGATTCTCCGCCTAGTCGACAAAGAAACAATTTTAATAATACTCACTCCAATTCGGGCTAACTCTGTGGTAGACCATGACTCTCTCAAGAAAAGATATTAAGAAATTATGGACGGCATCAGGAAATCAATGTGCTTTCCCTGATTGTGATCAACAATTGATTGATTTTGACCGAAATAGTGTCATTGGAGAGATGTGTCACATCCATGCGCAGAAGCCCGGTGGATCACGATATGACGCAGATATGGGTACAGATGAGAGAGAATCATATTCAAATAGGATTCTGCTATGTCGAAATCACCACAAACTCGTAGATGATTCTCCTGATGAATTTCCTGCGAAGGTTCTTGAGAGATGGAAACAGGAACATGAAGAGCAACCACCGCAGGTGCCGAAGCTACCACCGGAATTGCTCAATGATCTAGCACACGAATTTAACCCATCGAATTTACTCGTTCATGTTGGAGAAGGTGATATTGAGTGCTTGCGTGATGTACTTGATTGGGAGCCACATGAGGAGTTTCCTGAGGAAATGGATAATGGAGATCATGCAATATTAGTCACGTTTGATGACCTCAAGATGCTTCATAGTCATCTTTCGGCACTATATCGACCAGTCAATGGTATTCCAGCGTATAAACATAACCAGGAATGGACAGAGTATGAGATAATTCAAGTTACATTTACCATAACTCAGATTACACAATTAGCAATTCAGTATTTTCAGGTTGAAGGAAATCGCCGAAAGCGTAATTTCGACAATAACATACAGTGAATTACCTGAGCCATAATTCTGAAGAATCGTATCGTAAACCACAGGCGACAAATACAATTAGAAAATGTCTGAAATCGATACCTTCGCTTGTTCAGTCTCACGATGTTTCCCGCCACCGTGCCATCGGAGTAACGGCAGATTCTCAGCCTTGCACATTCGATCTTTCAGAATCGTACAGCCTGACCGTCCGTGTGGCCGATAGACGACGAAACAGTACCAGCCGTCGGCCTGTCGGAGCCGATCGTGGTACGCCCGATAGATTTTGAAGTTTCCCGGCTGGCCGTCGCTGTGCTCGAGCATGGTGCTCTTGATTTCGACGGGCGTTCCGTTCTGAAAGCGAGCATCGTGCCACGACGATCGCTCGAGGGAGAACCGACGTTTCTTCGCCATGCGCTTCTCGCAGATCGTGCCGAAGTGGTTGGCTCGCTTCGATCGATTCACGCGGACCACGCGCTACGCGCGCCGATATATATCAACTCCTCCGGTGAGATCGCCGTCGGCCCATCGGACGCGTCGCGACCGACGGGAGCGAGCGATGGGCATGGGCCAGTAGCCTGTACTGTAACGGGGGGTGTGTAACCGTAACCAGCTAACCACCCCGGCGCTGTCATCCGATTACCTCCTCGACCTTGCCAAGCGTCTCAGTGTGCAGACCGTCGTTTCGGTACTCGTTCCACCGAGTATTGACCCAGCCGTGGCTGTACGGCACGAATCGAGCGGTTTCACGGTCCGTCATGCCTTCCTCTTTGCACCGGATGACGGTCCAAATGGCCGTCATCTTGGCCGCCTCGTCGGCCGCAAGATCGTCGGTTTCGTCGCCGTAGGCCGACCACGACCAGTCCGACGCCTCTTTCGTGTTGTACCGGAAGTCCGTCGGCGGAACACCTTCGATCTGCCCGTGAATGTCGGCCAGTTCGGCGTTCCGAATCGAGTCGGCGATGACGGCTTTCTTTTTCGAGACCTTCTTGACGATCGTGCCGACGCGCCACAGCATCGGGTGAATCGACCGTTCGCCGTGAGCGATGTAGATCAGCGCCCCGCCGTACTTGCGGATCTTGTAGACCAGCGGAGCCATCTTCTGCCGGGTTTCGTAGCCCTGCTTCCCGGTGCCGCTCGCGGCCGACGAGAACTCGTCACCGATGAACAGTTTGGGGCGTTGGGCGTGCTCGAGGGGATCGCCGTCCTGTTCGACCCACTCCATCAGGGTGCCGTAGTCGGGAACCCAGCCGTCTTGCACGTCGCCGTCGTCGTCTACCCACCGGTTCTTTTCCTCGAGACTCTGGATGTTCGTCCCGAGAAGGGAACTCTCGGGGTGGAGTGCGCGCCACCGCTGGGCGAGCAGACAGGCGAAATCGGTCTTTCCGGCCCCCATTTCGCCGAGGACGACCACAACAGGTGCCGGGCCGTCGATCAGTTCATCTACCTTCCCGATCGCCTTCAGGCCGCTCACGTCCGCCCGCTGTGACGAGTCTCCCACCATGTGCTTGATTGTGGGTATATCGCCGCTCTCGAGTGCGCTCCGGAAGGTTTCAGTCCCTTCGACCATCCGGATTTGGCGGTGTTTCTCGAGGTCTTTCGCCTGCCCCGGCATCTTGTCGGGCCGGTCGGCCTCGAGCGGATCGTAGTGAATCGACCGGATCGACATCGCTCGAGAGACGTGTTCGTCTCGGACGATACCGCCGTGATCGTGGATTTCCCGATTCGGTCGGTCGCTGTACCCCTCTTGGTGCTCGCGCGCTTGTGCGGTCGTGAATAGCGCCTGCTGGTCGGCTGTGGAATCCTCGCTCATATCTCATCACCAAGCTCGAGGCGAAGGCCGACGGGCGTGATCCAGGCGTCGAGTCCACCACCGGGGAACGATGCGGACCAGTCGATTTCGACGATTCGGCCGGGATCGAACTCGTAGGAGTAGCTTCCCGAATCGAACTCGTCGTGTTCAATCTCCTGGCCGTCCGCGAGCGTCAGGGAGACCTCCATGTCCTGGTCGCCGCTGTGATCGACCTCGAGTTCGGTAGCGAACACACCAGTTGGCTCCGCGATCTGATTCGTCGATGAATCGCCGGGGAACTCGAGTAGCTGTTCTTGGTCGCCGATTCCTGCCGTGATGTCTACCTCGTATTCTGTCATATTTGGGTCGCTGTCGCTGTTTTCCTCGCTGTCCGTGTCGTCACCGTTGCCGTCTTCCGGTGGCGGCGGTGCCGGGATGACGAACTCGCTGTCTTCACCCTCGACACAGCCTGCGAGCGCCGCCGATGCGACGATGCTCGAGAGCAGTGAACGCCGACTAAGCGCAGGGCCGTCCGTAGCTGAGCGGTTGCTGTGCTCACTCATCGAGGCCTCCGTCGGCGACTGCGTGGCGAACGTCCTCGTCGGTCGCTTCCTCCGGAACGTCTCGAGTCTTCAGATAGCCGTATCCGACTGCGACGAGTGGCAGGCCGATTGTGACGCCGAAGAACACGCTTGGAACCGGGTAGAACGCCGGGCTCGTCGTCGTGTGGCCGTTCTGCTGGCTCTCGTGAACCGGGACGTCCAGTGCCTCGACTGGAAGCATCCAGAGCCCAGCCCACATGCCCATCACGAACCCGGCGGCCAGCGTGCAGGCGACGATCGCCTTCTCACGCTCGGAGAAGTCGGTCATCGTTCACCTCCATCGGTCACCGCGGCTTGCTGGCCGCTTTCGTCCATCGTGATCGGTGCCGTCGGGTCGGTCGGATCGAAGTCGTGTTCGTAGTCTCCGAGGTCCTTCATTTCGTCCGTATTCCACTCGTCGGCGTCGTCTTCGGCCGCTTCGAAGCGTTCCTTCACGCTGGTTTTCTTCGTCATCAGTCCGCGCTCGTCGGCTTCGGTCTGGGCGTTGATCGAATCCCGTTCGATTTCGACACCCATCTTCGAGATTCGCGCTCGAAGCCGGTTGTAGGCGATCGCCGTCCGAATGAGGTCGCCGTGGATATCCTCGAGCATGGTTTTGACCGTGACGAGTTTCGAGTCCGCGAGTTGGCTGAAGTAACAGCCCGTGACGATCAACGTCTCGGTGTCTTCGTGCCAGTCGAATTCACGAACTTCCCACACCTCGCTCTCGTCACACCAGTACGGCGACGGTCCTTCGACGGTCTTGTTTTCCCACACTTCCGGCTCGACGTAGTACTTCTCGCGAACGTCGGTGACGCCGTTGATGTGGTGAACGGGCACCATGTCCCGGTTTCGGAGCCAGCGAGCGCCGGTGACGAACAGCGCGAGCAGTGGCGGCCCCAGGAGCAAGAGCGCCGCCAGCCAGCCGTAGACGATCGGCGGAATGCCAGGAACCGAGGGACGAATCAAGACCAGCGCCGCTCCGAGCGAAACCATCACTCCGAGTACGACGAGCTGGCCCTCGGCGGCGATGTACGTCAGGCGATCCGACCACGAACTGAACGTACCGCTCAGTCGGTCGTTCATGCCTTGACCACTCCGCTTTCCTCACTCCGGACGACGATCACCGCGCCCAGCGCGGCTAGTCCGGTCGTCATCGCAACGCCGGAGAACAGCCCGCTCGTTCCGCCGAAGTGCCGGAACGGGTCTTGTTCGCCCTGCGTGCCCGTGCTGATGTACGGCCCGCGCTGTTCTTCCATACTCAACTGGGTCGCGAACGACAGCGCCACGCCGTCGTTCTCACCGGCGAACGTGTCGACGTAGACTGTGTTCTCTCCATCGTCGATCTCCTCGACGATCGTTCGATACTCGCCACTGCCTTCCTCCCAGTCTGCGCTCTCGGCCATCGTCACCGTCGTCGGTTCGAGCGCGAAGATGTGGACGACGAACTGGCCGTCGGTAAACTCCCAGCCGGTGATGTACGTCTCGGAGTCGATCTCTCGAACGTACTCGGGAATCCGGTCATCTGGATCGGGAGCGGCCGCTAACCACGCCTCGAGTTCTTCTCGTTCGTCGTCGGAGAGTTCCTCGCGTTTCTCGTCAGTCGCCCAGTTGTCGACCGTCTCGACCTGTTGGTACGACGCATTCTCGGCATCCGTTCGCTCGAGAATTGAATGCAGGTTGCTCGAGTCGTCCGCATCCGTCTCGTCCTCGTCGTGTTCGTCGCTGTCCGCCTGGTCGTCCTCGAGCAGGCCGCGGATCTCATCGATGACTCCGGCGTCGGTTTCGTTCGTCTCGGTGCTGTCGTCGGCGATCGCCGCCGCCGTGCCCATACCGCCCATGCCCATCGCGAGCGCGACGGCTACGACCATCGTAACGTGAAAAATCCGATTCATGAGTTAGGTCCAGGGAAGGATGTCAGTCACGAATCCGACGACGAGGAACACGACAGCGACGATAATGACGACACCAACCAGCACACCGCTGTACTCGCCGATCGCGTCCTCAACGTCACCGATGCCGGGAAGCGTTACGTCGCTCCCGCTTCCGTCGTCGCGGTCCTCGAGTTCGTCGTGCAGTTCCTGAATTTCTTCGAGCAGTTCGACGTACTCGCTGGCGTTGTAGGTCTCGTAGTCTGGGCGTTCCCACGTGACGTTAGTGACCGGCTCGCCGTCGGCATCGACCATCTCATCGATGACAAACTCACCGCGTTCGAAGTAGACCGATTCGTTCGCGGTCGCCATCATGACGGTGCCGTTGAGGTCGTCGGTATGGTAGGTTTCGTTCGTTTCGAAGCCGTCTTCGGGGACGTCACCGGCGAACAACAGCCCTTCGTACGTCTCGGAAACGTGCCCGGAGTAGTTCGCCTCTCGAGTTTCGCCAGATTCGTTCCACTCGTACTCGATGTCGGTGTAGCCGTCGTAGGAGACGACCATTGTACTGTTGAACTCGGCGTGTTCGAGGCCGAGAACCGACGACAGTGCGATGCGGAACCGTTCGTCAGTGACCTCCGAATCACCGGACATGTAGCGGACGGTTCCCTCAGCACCGCGGACGTCTTCGGGGGTGATCTCTCCCTCATCGAGCGCGGTGTAGAGTTCTTCGACGAATTCCTCTTCGTAGTTGTTGACGGCCATCTGTGCCTGCTCGTCGAGTTCGTCGAGCTTGTCGTCGGGATCAGAGAGATCGTACATCTCTCGCGAGTCGAGGTCGTACTCGGGCTGATTCAGCGCCATAATCTGGCCGTCCCAGACGACGGTCGCACTGTACCCTTCGTCGGGCCAGTGGCTGTTCTCCCAGTCCTCGCCGAACTCCGGTTGCATCGTTCCCCAGTCGGAACCGAAGTCGTCACGGGAGATCTTGACGTCCATCTCCTGCATCGTGTAGTTGTGGACCGTTCCGTT
The DNA here is from genome assembly GCF_041205745.1 of Natrarchaeobius versutus. NCBI lineage: Archaea > Methanobacteriati > Methanobacteriota > Halobacteria > Halobacteriales > Natrialbaceae > Natrarchaeobius > Natrarchaeobius versutus. The sequence goes on from NZ_JBGFCC010000014.1 coordinate 89,587, forward strand.
GCGGAGTTCGTAGGACGCCTCGAACTCGTTGCCGTTGTAGTAGGCGTCAGTCCCCGAGAAATCGTTGTTTGGGGAGTGAATGTGATGGTGGATTATGTCATCTTCGACACCCTCGAGTTCGTGGGACTGATTTTGCTGATAGGCGATTTCGGCCTGGTGTGCGGCCGCTTCCTCGGTGATCTGTATCTGGAGACGGCTGTAATAGTCGTTGATCGACTGTTTGGCCTCGATATCGGCCTCTGAAACCGTGTCACCGTCTTCCCAGGAGGTCGCGATCGCGTCGCGCGCTTCGAGCGAGGCGATCGCCGAGGTGTCCTCCATGTAGTTGTTCAGCAACACCTCGCTCGATTCCCAGGATTCGCCTGTCTGACGGGCGTTTAGCCAGATGTCCGCCTCGATCCGATCGTCACCGAGCGAGTCGTCGACCGTTCGCGGATCGGCGTGGCCGCACGAGATCGGCAGGACAAACCGAGCCGGAGAGTCACAAGTCCCCTCGAACTCGTCGCCAAGATCGTCGTCGGCTGCCACCGGAGCCATCGCCGCCGGGGCGACGAGCGAGCCGACCAACAGAACGGCCAGCAGGACTGTCCCGACGCGGTGGGCGATGGGCGTGGGCCCCACTCAGATCACCCCCCACGCCGTCGCGAGGATCAGCGCGACGTACCCGCCACCGACGATCGCCGTCACCGCGCCGAGACCCGCGAGCATATCGTAGGTATCCCGCGAGAGTCGGTCAACCAGCATTCAGACCACCCCCGCGGCCATCACAGCAGTCAGGCCGACCGAGACGGCCGACGCGGTGACGATGTATCCGGAAATCACAGAACTGTACCACTCGGCCGTCTTCCCGTCGAATATCGATGTTTCGATCATGTTACTTGTAGGCGATAATCCAGAAGCCGGCCCCGTTCAGCAACACCATGAACAGCCCGACGTACCACAGCGAGATCATCGTCTCCTGAACCGCCGGAACGAGCGCCGAGAGGATGTTCAAAATCACCATCAGCAGGACGATCACGAACTCGAGGTCGGTCAGATCCTCGCGGGTCGTCTGGCCGTTGGTGACCCAGGCCGTGAAAATAACGACCATCGAAACGACGAACGCCCAGGTGATTTCAGTGCCGTGTGCCGCCCAGAGAACGTCGTTGAACGACCAGTCCCACGGAAGGGTGCCCGTCTCGAAGACGAACAACTGGGACATGGCGATCGTCGCGGCGACGAACACCGGGGCGAGAAAGCTGTCTGTGAGGTCTACACCGTCTTCTCGTCTGAGTCCGTTCGGGACCCAGTTCGTTGGTAAGCTTAGTGCCATGGGAATTACCCAGGCAACACCTCTAGGATGTGCTAAAAAAGGGTGGCGAGCAGTGACAAGTCAGTGATGATTTACTCCCGCTCGAGGTCCTCTGCCTTTAACTCTCCCTCGAGATATGAGATTCCTTTATTAGTGATTGAATAAAATCCGCCATCTGGATATTCCTTCTCAACAAGGTCTACCTCGCTGAGTAGCTTCAGCCGTCGGTTGATAGTAGAGTAAGATATGTCCGCTTCGTGTCTGGAGGATAGATTATATTCAATTGAGCGGGGTGACAGCGCAAGATCATACTCCTGTAGAAACTCGAGAATGGTATCGTCGCTACCAGTCATCCACTGTACCCTCGGTCGCATTGACCATCGTATCTCTCGTTCATCGTTTAGTAATATCGTATCTCGAGGAATCAATAACGTACGGGTCAAGAATGATAACGTACATTGCCATAGCTATAAGTTAATTCGGTATGATGAGCCGTGTGGGAGCCTCACGAAGAACTGACTGTCGTAGGTCCTGACGAAAAGCGGGCCGGTGTTGGAGTCACCGGGTCCGCGAAACGCTCCCGTAATCACGGTACAGAAGCATGTTTGCTAACACAGACACGCGGGATAAAACTCCCGTTCGATCGAGTCGAATCGTTCCTTCGCGGTGGGCCGCGCGAGCACTTGTCACTGTTATCGGAAGTTTCGGAAACGGGTCCCTCAAGACTATTACCCCCCGGAGCAACCGATACGAAGCACCGACGGACAGCGACCGGGCACGCCCCCAGTTCCACCAAGCGGCGTGCACGGTTCGTCCGCGGTCCCAAATCACTGAGACCATGCACGAATGCACGCTTCAGCACGGTAAGAGTACCGCTATTAGCCGAATCGTTGACACGCCCGAGGTGGGTCAATGAGTTCCGAACCCGCCCGCGTCGGTGCGTGTGATACGCCGACTTGTTCCGGCAACGCCGAGACGATCACCCCGGAAGGCTACGTCTGCGAGACCTGCGCTTCCGAAATTGCCGTCGACTACGAACAGGCGCGCGAGCGCGACACGGAAGCACGAGGTGAACGATGAGCGGCGGCCTCGAGCCCATCTCCCCGCTCGAAGCCGTGGAGATGTATCACGACGCGATGCGTGACGAACACGCGGAGTCCACCCGACGGAGTGCAAAACATCGGTTGCGTGCGTTCATCCAATTCTGTGATGAAAATGAAATAGAGGACCTGAACGATCTCTCGGGCCGCGACCTGTACAAATACCGCTCGTGGCGACGGGAAGGTCACGGCGACGACCGGGAACCGATCAAACTGGTCACTCTCAAAGGGCAACTCGCAACGCTTCGTCGGTTCCTGCGATTCGCTGCGAATATCGACGCTGTTCCCCCGGAGTTGTACGAACAGGTCACGCTCCCGACGATGAAAAACGGGGAAGACGTATCGGAGACGACCCTCGATCCGAACAGGGCGATTGCGATCCTCGATTACTTAGAACGCGCACAGCCCGGCTCTCGAGACCACATTATCGTTATGATGCTGTGGCGAACCGGTGCCCGAACCGGTGCGATTCGTGGCCTCGACCTTCGCGATCTCGACCTCGACGGGAGCCACCCGCGAGTGTCCGGGCCAGCGATTCGTTTCGTTCACCGGCCGGAGACAGGAACACCGCTAAAGAATCAGGAGAAGGGAACTCGGTGGAACCGAATTAGCGAGAAAGCGGCCCGATACATCGAGGATTATATTGAGTACCATCGGCCCGACGTTACCGACGAACATGGGCGCAACCCCCTCATTACGACTCAGTACGGCCGTCCAGCCGGGAATACGTTCCGTACGACGCTATATCGAGTCACACGGCCCTGTTGGCGGGGTGAGTCATGCCCTCACGACAGAGACGTAGACGAGTGTGACGCGACCCACCTCGACCACGCGAGTAAGTGCCCGTCGTCCCGGTCACCTCACGATGTCCGTAGTGGGCGGGTGACGTTCTATCGGCGCGAAGACGTTCCCCGTCGGATCGTCAAAGACCGACTCAACGCGAGCGAGGATATTCTCGACCGGCACTATGACCGTCGGTCTGACCGTGAACAGGCTGAACAGCGTAGCGGATTCCTCCCTGACCTGTGATATTCATGATCGCCAATATCAGGGCCTCAAATTCCCGAAATTCCGAAACCCATCGTGCCCGTTATCGCGTGTCGCTCACATCCGTGAGCGACCGCGATCGGAAGAGATGGGATTTGAATTAGACCGAGATTCTGCGAGCACAGCGAGCAGGTTCTCGGGCGTAGTTCAAATCCCATCGTGCCTGCTGTTCTACGACGAACGGGCGTGAGGCCTGAATGACGACGACAGAGGATTTAAACGAGACGCTCACGCTCTCCGTTCGCGCGTCGGGATTCGTCTCGTTCGAATCCCATCGCGCCCACGATCGCTCGAGGAAACGCGGACGACTTCGATCCAGGAACGAAGCCATCGATCTCGGCTCACCTCCACCCCTGGACCGACCACCGAAATATCCACTGTCCGTCATTTCGGTGCGACCGCGAGGCGGAATACGCTCACACTGTCGATCGGTACAGCGTTCCGTGTAGCGGCGTGACCGACGGCTGTCGACAGTGACGACGTCTCACTCGCCGTCGTCGCTGGTGATCGAAAAGGCGATGGCAAGCGCAAGCGCCGCGACCGCGAGCGCGAGCGAAAGCTGGTGACCGAGACTGGAGAGAAACGAAGAGACCTCGAGCCAGGCCGCGATACTAACCGTCGTCGCGACGAGTCCGAAGCCGAACCAGTAACGCTTCCAAGGGAGTGCCGTCTCGGAGGACGGCTCGAGGTAGACGTCGAAGGCGCTCGCGGTGGTCGTGAGTCTGATGGTTCCGCGGCTCTGATTGTACTCGACGATCCCGTCGCGGTGTAACGTCGGCAAGTGTGACTGGTAGAGGGAGGTATAGACTCGCTTTCGTTGTTTGTAGCTCACCTCGGCGATCGGGACCTCGTTTTCCTTGGCGGCGATCCACTCCGAAAGATCACGTAACCTGACCGTGCGCTCGGGGTGGCGGCCCAGATACGTCAGTACGAGTCGCCGCCGCCGGTTCGAGAGCGTCTGAAAGACGGTGTCTCTCGACAGTTCGTCTCGTTCGAGCGATTCGGCGTCGACCCCCCGGTCGGTACCCTGCTCAATCGCTGACTGCGGCCCCCCCATAGAGACGTATACACGGACAATAATATCATAAATCTTTTCATTACCAGCAGTTCATCGACCAGATTCCGACCGGCTGTGGAAATATTCGTCGTTATCCGAGATAGTCATGGATAATTACCTCGACTCGAGGGCGTCCTGTTCACGGATAGCCGCCGTTGACGGTGGTCTCTCTCGCTGGCGTCGGTGGTAGGGGGAGCTGACTGGTAGTTTGATGGGATGGACTGTTACGTTCTCGCTTGCTCTCCCCTGCTTGCTTTCCCGCCTGCTCCATCCTGCTTGTCAGACGAACGCGTGAGCGACGGGAGTCCGAACCTCGGCGGAGACAAACTGCCCGCGGGATACCTTCTCCGGGGACAAACGAACGAGCGGAATCGGCTCGTCCGCGCAAGTGCAAACGAGGTGCCGGGGCGGAAATGGTAGGGTGTGTACAACTACCCAACCCAACGGCCGAGCGGTCGTATGCACCTGGTACCGAGACTTCGGTCGTCTCTGGCGGTGATGAAGAACCCGACGTACACCGGAGAGAACAGATGCGTTCCCTGTACGTTGCTCAACCTCGTCCTCGCAGTCGTCCTCTCGGTTACGGTGGTGGCCGTCCTCAGCGGGACCGGTACCGCACTCGGGGCCCCCGCCGGCGTCGCGACGTTCGTCGCGGCCACCGCACTGATCTACTTTCGTGGCTACCTGGTCCCCGGCACGCCGACGCTTACGAAACGCTACGTTCCCGAGAGGGTTCTCGCGGCGTTCGATAAAGCCCCCGAACGCACCGAGTGGGTGGAGACCGACCCTCGAGAACTGCTCTTTTCCCTCGGCGTCGTCGTCGACGATCCAGCGATGGACGATCTGGTTCTCGATCCGGCGTTCGTCGACGCCTGGAATCGCTCGATCGAGGTCCACCGGACGGAAGAGTCCGAGCTCCGCCGTTCGCTCGCCCGACTGTCCGGAACGGGGCCGAGAGATCTCGAGTTCCGGGACGGGCCGCACGTGTTCGCCCTAGAGACGAGCGATGCACATCTCGCGAACTGGCCCTCCCAGGCCGCCTGCATCGCGGACGCCGCGGGTGCGGTCGTCCTCCCGGAGTGGGATTCGGACTGGGATCGGCGGCCGGTCGCGGTGCGGGCGGATCTGCTCGGCGTACTTCGGCTCTTTCTCGAGCGCTGTCCGACCTGCGACGGGCACGTATCGCTCTCCCAGGACGTCGTCGAATCGTGCTGTCGGCGCCGAGACGTCGCCGCGGCGACCTGCCGGGACTGTGACGCGAGACTGTTCGAGATGGACGTCGATCCCGCGATGGGGTAGTGGTAACTGCACCCCGATGGCGCAACCGCTGTGCGATCGGGTAGGCAGTGGTGGTTGTACGCGGGACTCGAGTGCGTGGGGAAGAATCGTTTTAGCGACGACGAGAGAGTACGTTCACAATTAGTGTCGCAATGGAGGCTCACGAGCCGCGAAGCGCCCGGAGCATATCCAGACGGTTCGGCCAGAGCTGTGCGATGGCTGTGGCGGCGAACATCGCGAGCGAAACGCTGACAACGAGTATCGGATCGGCCGAACCAACGAACGGAACCTCGAGCAACACTGCGAGGACGGCCAGCAGCGAGCCGATGCCGAGACCGCGGTAGAGTTCGCTCCAGGAGAGGCCGTTCCAGGCAAAGATCGCCATGTGGTTGTCGATCTCCCGGGCCTGGTCACACAGCGTGACGGTCCCCGAGTCGCTGTCGTACCGGACGATACCGAGTTCGTCGAGTTTGGGCAGATGGGTCTGGTGGAGCGAACTCCAGACGCTCTCGCGGACCGGCGATGGCGGCGGTGATTGTCCACTTTCAGCGGTCGCGATGGCGATCGCGAGGCTACTGAGCGTTACAGCACCGTCACGGGTCTCCGTCAGGTGGCGAAGCGTCTCGCGGCGTCGGCCGTTCGCGAGAATCTCGAAAATCTCCCCCTCGGAGAGTGGATTCGATCGGGACATTGCTGGTGAGGTGACGTCAACCGTTCGAACGTCGACTGACGGTTCGGTTCGTGGACACGTCAGCATGGTGGGCGTACCGCCACCGGTTGACCCACCGTGCCGGACGGCACGCTCGGCGATCCGGTGAGGGTTCGGGCGGTACGTCGAGCCAACCGGCGTCCAAACGGGTCGTTCGACCGGCTGGAATTGTGCGGACTCGACTCGAGAACACCGGTGTGGTGGCCGTACAACCGCCGAACGATCGGTTTGATGGCCGACCCTGTCGCCGATGGTCTCGTTCGGCGCTGACGTGTTCGTTCGTAACTACGTGGGTCGCCAGCCCCGAGGGAGATAACTGAGTGATCGACACCACGCCGTAGTCTGGATCGATCGTTCAGGAGACATAACATGACTGACGACAACACGAACATCGGACTGTCGCGTCGACGCATCCTCGGGGGACTCGGCGCGATCGGGATCGCCTCCGCGGGTGCAGGCCTTGGGACGACGGCGTACTTCAGCGATCAGGAGAGCTTCGAGGGTAACTCCCTTACCGCGGGCACGCTCGCGGTGAACGTCACCCAGCAGATCACACACATCGACCAGGACGGCATCGGTCCCGACGAGCTGGCGTGGACCGACGCCGGCGACGGCGAGGCCGGCGTCACGACCGACCCGATCGTCATCGAGGACGCAAAACCCGGCGACGAGTACGAGTTCTGCTGGGAGGTCGAACTCGAGGGGAATCCCGGCTTCGCGATGGTCTCCGTCGGCAACGTCTCGGAGCAGACCGGCGCCGAGGCTGGGACCGTCTCTGCCGACGATCTCTACGACGTCGACACCGACGCGGAGATGGTGACGATCGGCGAGGCGGCGACGGCCGTCGCGACGCTGACGCTGTGTCGCGGGGAGGACGAAGAGCCCGGCGCGGAGGTCGAAGTCTTCGAAGGAGGTCTCGACGATCTGCTGGGCGCGCTCTCGGAGGGCCTGGTCGTCCCCTCGAGCGAGGCCGTCGAAGGTGATGGGGAGTTCTGTCACGACATCGGGTGTCCGGTTACGCTCTGTCTCGAGATCGAGATTCCGACGACCGTCGGCAACGAGTTACAGGGAGCGGAATCGACCTTCGACCTCTCGGTCTACGCCGAGCAGTGTCGCCACAACGACGTCGAGCAGTTCGGCAACGTGAGCGTAGTCCCTCCCGACGGGGCCGGGCCGGCATAGGACACAGACTGAGGCGATGGGCCGGGGACGTCGAACTCGCGTTCTCCGTCTCGTGCGGTGGACATATCAGGGGTGTCCAGTTCCATCCGGAGCCAGCGTGGCGGCCGGCTCGGCGGTTCGACGCCGCCGGTGGGAATCCCCGGAGGGGGGAACACATCATGACAGACAACAACGAATCGTTCGGCCTCTCACGACGGAAGATCCTCGGCGGTATCGGGGCGATCGGCGTCGCCTCCGTCGGCGCGGGTCTGGGGACGACGGCGTACTTCAGCGACCAGGAAGAGTTCGCGGGCAACACGCTCACGGCGGGCACGCTCGCGATCAAAGTCGACTGGCAACAGCGCTACTGGGGCGCGCCACCGGCGGTGCGGCCACAGGATTACGCGACGACGACGAACGAAGCGGGCGAGACGGTGTCGAACTACCCACACGTCAACGCGTTCCCGGACGACTCCGGGGACGGCGAACAGGATCTCGGCGGCGTCGTCTACGCCGGCGAGAACGCGGTGTTCAGCGCCGCCGAGATTCCGGCGTGCTGTGACTGTGCCGACGGCGAGTACTACGTCACCTACGGGGGAGACTCTCACTGTATCGAACCAATCGTCGACGAACGGACGGCCGAGGAGTTCTACGACGACAGTCGAAACGACGTCTCCTCGCTGTTTCTCGACATTCAGCGGGAGAACGGCGCGGTGATCTTTCTCTACCGTCAGGACCTCGGCGGCGGCGAACTCGGCGAACCCCGCCTGTTCTTCGTCCTCGACAAGTTCGGCAACGACGACGGCGGCGGCTACGCCACGTTCACCGTCGAAGGCGATCTCACGGACGTCGTCTGGGAGGACCTCGAGTGGGAGATCGAAGACGACCCCGGCGCGACGAGCGCGGACGAGTACTCGATCAGTTCGACCGAGGCGACGGCCAGCTGGATCTGGGGGGACAACCGGACCGACGGCGGCGTGCTCGGCTCGCTCACCGAGGAGTTCGCTCTCCGTATCGACCCCGACCTGAACGGCGCGGCCGCCCTGAGCGGCGGTGCGCCGACGTTCGATCCGACCGTCGACGTCGGCATCACCAACCTGGTCGTCCTGAGCGGCGATCCGGAGACCGAGATCGTCCTCGAGGACGACCTCGGCGGGCCGATGGCCGACGACGACCTCGGCGACATCGTCATCCACAGCGAGTGCGGGCTCGAGATGGGCGAGGAGACGGCCGCGTTCGGACCGAACGCCGAGAGCCTAATCGAACTCGACGACGTTAAACCCGGAGACAGCGGCGAGGTGACGTTCTCGCTTCACGTCTGTGACAATCCGGCGTACATCTGGATGGGGGCGACCGGCTTCGATGCCGAGAGCGTCCTCGGGGAGTTCGTCCACGCGAGGGCTCGCCTCGTCCCCGGCTGTCTGAACGACGTCGACGGGTTCGACGATATCGACGGCTACGAGGGAGACGTCGTCGTGGAAGGAACCCTCAACGAGGTCCTGGCCGCGCTCGCCGACGCCTCCTACCAGGGCGTGGCGCTCGCGACAGAGGACGGCGACGCCTGTTTCGACCCGGTCGCCGACTCGACGTGTGTCGCCTTCGAGTGGTGGTTCCCGATCGGACAGGAGGACGTCAACGACGCACAGGGTGAAAGCGTCTCGTTCGATCTGGGCTTCTACGCCGAACAGTGCCGCCACAACGACCAAAACGGCGCCTGAGACAGTGATCCGTTGACGAAAGCATTCGTCCGGTTCGGACGGTTCCGGATCGGTGGCTTCTGGCACCGGACGTCGGTAACGTCGGCCCGCCGACACGGTTCGGGCGGCAGTGTCGCCCTACCGCACCCGGTCACCGACGGTATGGCGATCATTCATATCCTCACTGGATTCCGAGGGCAGACAGGCTACGAACGCCGCGGCGGCTTCGCCGGGAAGTCCGCGGTCGTGCGACTCGACACGGAGGAACGAACGTGACACAGCGAATTCCCGACATCAGCCGACGACGACTGCTCGCGAGCGCTGGCACTGCCGGAATCGCGGGAATCGTCGGCATGAGTTACAGGCCGGCGACCGTCTCCGGCGACTCGCCGCCGTATACCGACACCACGTACGCCCTGACGGACGACGATGGGCTGTCACTGCGGGTCGCCTGGCACAGTACGTACAACGATCGGACAGTCTCCGAAAGCCCCCACTCGAGCGACGGCGGATCGGCTACGGAAAGCATCGAAGCGACCGAACCCACCTCAGAACTATCAGACGGCTTCGTCGGCGGTTACGACGCGGACACGTACGGACCGCTGGTTTCGGCGGCGAACGTCTTGCCGGGCGACTCCGGAACGATCGCCATCGGGCTGTTCGCAGAGCGGATGGACGCTCGAGTCCGGCTGATTCCGACCGTCTCCGGCCGACTGAGCGAGGTCGTCGACGTCGCACTTTGGTACGATACCGGTCTGTTCGGGATCGGCGGCTGTAGCGGAAGCGGGACCGCCCCGGGCGATCCCGCCCTCGAGTCGACGCTCGCAGAATTCGGCGAAACGTACGGCCAGAGTATCGACGGAACGATCGCCGACGGGTTCGCGCTCCGAAACGGCGTCCGGAGCTGTCTCCCGGAGGGAGAGCGCCTCTGCCTGGGATTCGGCTGGCGACTCGACGAATCGGTCGGCAACGAGTGGCAGGGAGAGTCCCTCGAGTTCGGACTCACGTTCGCCGCCGAGAGCTGTGGAGGGGGCCTATGAGCCGCGATTCGCTCCAGCTGAGTCGAAGGCGGCTGCTGGCGACCGTCGGCGGGATCGGAGCCATCGGCGCGACGGCGGGCGTCGGAACTGGGGCCTACTTCACCGACCGAGAGCGGTTCACGAACGCGATCACCGCGGGAACGGTCGAGATCGGCTACGACTGTGATTCCTGTACGGTCGTCGACGATCGGTTGACGTTCGCGTTCGACGGGCTCGACCGCGGAACGACTGACTCGATCGTCATCGACCTCACCGTCGAGACGAATCCCGCGCGGCTGTGGCTTCGGACCGACTGTCCGCCCGCGTTCGATCCGCTCGGTGATGCACTCGCCGTCGAGTTCGACGTCGACGGCGAGACGGTCGCCGACGGGAGCCTCTCGTCAGTGTCGCGATCGCTCGCGGCCGGCATCCGACTCGACGACGGCTGTCTCGAGCCGGGAGCGTCGCTCGAGACCGAACTGACGTGGAGTCTCTCGAAGACCGCACCGGAACAGCTGGCGGGAGAGACCGCCACGTTCACGGCCGAACTCGTCGCCGAGCAGTGTCGACACGTCGACGAGGGAGACCTAACGAACCCGTTTACGGGACTGGAGTCGTGTGAAGACGCGTCCGGTTGTCCGGCGTGTGTCAGCCTCGGGAAAGCCGACGACTTAGACGAGCGGATGCCGATCGAACCGAGCACGGCCGACCGCGCGACCTGGCTTCCGATCGACGAGGGACCCGGAAGCGGGGAGTACTTCCTGTTCGTCCAGGACGCCGAGATCAAAGACGGCGCGGAGACGACGGCGATTCAGTTCGAACTCGTCGACGGCGACGGCAATCCGGGACCGCCGCTCTGTGGGGTTCGAATCAAAGGCGGTCCGAACACGAACGAAATCGAGATCGAGCCGCCGAGCACTTCGACGGGAGCGGTGCTCTCGACGCTCGAGAACCCGGGCGGACAGCGACCGGCGATCAGTAACGTCGAAGTCGACGTTTGTGCGGAGGAGGTGGGCCGACAATGAACTACAGAAAAACCGCGAACGTTCTCGGATTGCTCGCCCTGATCGCCATCGTCCTTCCGTTCGTGATCTACGCCGTTCCCGGCGTGATCGGGGCGGAGTACAGCTTCGTCGTCCTCACCGGGAGCATGGCGCCGGCGATCGATCCCGGCGACGTCGTCGTCGTCGGTGAGACGGATCCGGCGACGATCGAGTCGGGTGACGTCATCACCTTCGCACGAGAGGGGGCCGATGCGCCGGTGACCCATCGGGTCGTTGGGGTGGCCTCCGTCGGCGGTGAACTGGCCTTCGAGACGAAAGGCGACGCCAACAGCGAGGTCGACGCCGGTCTGGTTCCGGCGGGGAACGTCCTCGGCGTCGTCGTCCTCACGATACCGTACCTCGGCTACGTGATCCAGATGACGAACTCGACCGCCGGTTTCCTCTTGCTGGTCGTCGTTCCGATCGTGCTCTTTGTCGCCTCGGAGCTGTGGGCACTGTTCCGATCGGCTCGGAAAGACGGGCAGAAAACATCTCCCGCGACCGATTCGGGCGCCGGCGACGACGAGACGATCGCGCTGTCGGCGTCGGATCTGACGCTCTCGGGTGGGATTTTGCTCCTCGTCGTGCCGTACGTCGCCTACGTCGCGTTCGAACTCCGGACGGCGCTGTCGATCGCGGTGGCCGTCGCCGCCACGCTCTCGTTGCTCGCCGTCGGCGGGTTGTGGTTCGGCACGCGTCGAGACGCGGTGGATTCCACACATCGGTTCGGCCCGGAAGCAGACTCGAGGCGGTCGGACGAGAGAGATCACGGAGACGGTGACGCGAACGCAGGCGCCGAAGCGACGTTCGAAACGTTCGTGCCGGCGACGGCGGAGCCAACCGCCACGACCGACGGCGGGGAAGCCGAGGAGGGGAGCCGATGAACCGAGCGCTCGTCGTCGGAGCGATCTGTCTCCTCGTGGGGGTGAGTAGCTTCGCGGGCGGTGTGGGGACGGTCGCGGTCTTCTCCGATACGGGATCGATCGAGGGAACGTTCTCGACGTCGGAGGCGTTCTCCGAGGCAGATCCCGCCCTCGAACAGTGGGCAGAAAACGGCACGGACGTGTTCGGACCCGACGACACGCCGACGATCGACGGTTCGGAATCCGGAAACGAAACCGCCGAGAACGGGACGAAGACGCCATCGGAGAACGCCAGTACGGACCGGGATGAGACCGATCCGCCGACCGAAGCCGACCTCGAAACCGACGACGATGAGGCGGCCAACGAAACCGCCGATGGTGAAGCGGACCACGAGACGGACGACGAGGAGGTGGGTAACGAGACGGACGACGAGGAGGTAGGTAACGAGACGGACGACGAGAAGGTAGACGACGGTGAAGCGGACAGCAAAACCGACGACGGCGAGGGAGGCAACGAGACGGAGTCAGGCGACAGTATCGACGACGACTTCGATGACGAAGGGGGTGGAGACGACGAAAACAAAGCGGACGAACCGGACGACTCGAGCGCCGAGGATACTGACGGCGGTGCTGTCGGTACCGGTTCCGGCGACGAGGACGTCGACGAGGGCGAAAAACAGGAGACCGGCGACGAGGACGTCTCACGAGACGGATTCGGTGATTCGAGCGGCGATTTCGACGAAACACTCTAAAACGAACCGTCGATGCGGGCGATCGCACGGACGAGGTCGGCGATCCCCGAGAAAACGCGACAACCTCGAGCGCCACCTGTCTCGAAAACCGACAACACCGCCCTTGCCTAGCTCGGCGGTCTCCGTTCCCAGATGTGGCCGGTTGCGCTGACGAGCATGAAGATGACGAACAGGGCCGGAATCCCGGCGAACAGAAGCGTCGGGACGTCGACCGTGAGCGTCTCGTCGATGGGAATCGGCGTATCGGCCAGCGGCGTGTCCGCGAGGACGGACATCGGGATCGTCTGGCCCTCCGAGAGCCACACGCCCGGCATCAGGAGCGCGAGCATCACGGCCGCGGCGTACTTGCGGTTCATCGGTTTCTCACCCCCATCCTCGCGTCGCTGGTGTCGTCATCGCTGGCGCCACCGTCGCCGTCGCCGCGATCCACGGTGATCGGGTCTTTGGTCTCGAACTCGTCGGTCGTGTCGAACGTCACGTCCTCGTCGGATCGCTCGAGACCACCCTCACCGGCGGCGTCGGAATCGTCGATCCCGCTCGATCGGCTGGATGCATCCGATCCGTCGCCTCCGCCGTCACCGGGGGCCCAGTCCGGAGTATCCCATCGCTTGCTCAACTCGAGGGCGTCGTCGCTCCAACCGGCTCCGTCCCACTGTCTCGCGAGGTCGATCTTCTCGTCGGACGATTTCAACTCGAACGAGTCGGGCAGTTTCTCGACGAACTCGGTCCGCTCGAGCAGGCCGTGGAACGTCGAGTTCTGGATCCCGAGGCCGGGTCGGGCGTTGATCTCTAAGACCATCGGCCCCTCGTCCTCGTCGACGACGATGTCGACGCCGGTGTAGCCGAGCCGGGAGACCTCGGCCGCCTTGACCGCCGTCGAGAGCACCTGTTTCCAGTTCGGGATGGCGAACGACTCGAGGTCGACGCCCGTGTCGGGGTGTTCGTCGAACCACTTGTTCGTGCTCTGGTAGCCGCCGCGTGCCTGCCCGTTCGCGATGTCGAGGCCGACGCCGACCGCGCCCATGTGGAGGTTGGCCGCGCCGTCGGACTCCTCGGTCGGCAGGCGGGTCATCGCCATGATCGGGAACCCCTTGAAAATGATCACCCGAATGTCGGGGACGCCCTGTCCGGCGATCGAGAGCAGGTGGTCGTCGGGGTGGATCAACCCCTCGATCACCGCGACGCCTTCGAGCCCCATCGGATCGTACTGTCCCTCCACGATCGACCGGGTGTGGGCGAGCAGTTGTTCGGGCGACTTGACGCCCTTCGACGTCTCGAAGTTGCCGTCCTCAGTTCGGCCGGTAACGACGACGATCCCCTCGCCGCCGTAGCCGCTATCAGGTTTGATGACGAACTCGTCTCGCGCGTCGACGATCGCCTCGGCTTTCTCGAGTTCGCTCGGCGAACCCACGAGCGCGTACGTCTCCGGGGTCGGGACGCCGGTGCCGTGGAACGCACGTTTCATCGACGCCTTGTCGAGTTCCGGGTTGAGGTGTGGCGGGTTGTACTCCTTGATGAGTCTGTTTCTGCGGTTCATCGACATGACCGTCGACGGTTCGATACGGGAGGTGTCGCCGCCGAAGAGTCCGCGAATGCGTGCCGTCGTGTTGTGGAGTCCTGCACGAATCGTACTCCAGACGGCGTTGAGGCGCGATCCGCTGTAGACGTTCGAGAATCGGAAGAACTCCTTTATGCGCATGTTCGACTGAGCACCGAAGTAGACGTTCGCCGCGAGCAAGATCGCCCACGTCTCCGGGGTCTGCATGAACCAGGTGATGAGCGTCTCGTTGCCGATGATCAGCGCGGCGAGGACGATGGCGACAACCGTCCAGGAAAACCGGACCGCGGGTGCGCGCCAGCCGCGTTCGGAGAGCTCCCGGGCGAAGCGATCCGCGTACCAGGCGGTGACGATCGCCGGGAAGAACACCTGCAACGCGTCCACCTGCTCCGGAAGCACGCCAGTGTCGCTCATGACGTGAAACGCCGTAACCGCGATGGAGACGACCATGACGAGGCCGCCGATCCGATGAGCGGTGCCGAGCCGGAACGGCTCGAGGACGAGGTACGTCCCGAGTGCGACCAGGAAGACGTTGGTGAACAACACGAGTCCCCAGAAGATGCCGCTCTCGACCAGAATGAACGAGAGGATGATCGGTCCGAACATCCCGTAGGTGACGAGGCCGACCTTACTCCGAAGCACCGCGACGATGAGGCCAGCGACGAGCAACTCGAAGAAGAGGCGGTACGGCTCGAGCGGTTGTTGTGCGAAATCGAGCCGGTACCTGAACTCGACGCCGAGAATAGCGATCGTCAAGAGTAACCCGACGAGAGGAGCGTACTTCGAAAACGTAGAAGCGAACCCGGACGGGAGCAATCCCGCCTCGTTGGCAGACGGCTTGATGGATCGGTTCCGAAGTGACATACCCGGTTGGTCGACCTGTCGCCATATTCCTACGAGGGGGATAAGGTGACGCGAAACGGACACTCGTCACTGGCATCGACTGTTCCGTGGCGCGAAAGTCACGGCTACGAGCGGACTAAACCGTTGCGGACGAAGCAACCTCCTCGCGCGGTCGACGATAGTGGGCACTGTGAGTGAGAATCGCGGACAGTGTGGTTGGTGTGTAAACAGTTTCAGTTGTGGCGATAAGAAGTACCGAAACCAGGCAAGCAAAGCGGCAGTTCGGTCGTCGAAGACGACCTGTCGCTACTCGAGTCGGTTTACACTACTAACGAGGGCGTCATACAACGGCTCTCACACTCTCTGCACTGTCCGACAAACGGTCAGTACAGGGAGTTTATGTATCGATTGTGGCTTCGTTTCCAGACCCATCAGAGATAGTCATTTCAACCGAACTGGGTCGGTCATCACCAGCGGTAACTCGGATGAGAGTTATTGGAAAAGTAGGTGCATCATCGCCCACATCTGGGTCTTCACCCGTTGCCTCTGCTGCTCCAGTGATTTTGTCATCATACCTATCGAGTTCCAGAATCTCTATTCCCGATGGGTTTGATTTTGGCCATTGTGTAACAACCGATACTAGGTAATTATTGTTATAATCCGTCTTTTCAATAAAATCTTCAACTCCCCCTTCTTGTCCCTCAGCAAGGTCGTCAAATCGTAGCTCAGTATCAATGTCGTCCAATGGTAGTTCCTCGGATGCATCATTTGATGTCGTAAACACGTCAAGAGAGGCTGTTGCACCATTCAAGGGATTGTGTGTGGCACGAAGCGCCCCCGCTTGAAAGGTGTCGTATTCAAATTCCGATTCGTTGGTTGATGACTCATTGTCGCTACCCTCATCGTCGGTCAGAATGGAGTTATTGGAAAGACAACCGCCAAGAAACGTCGAGAGCGCGATTCCAGTGCCAGCGAGGACCATTCGTCGTTGCATATGTGAGATAAATGGAAATATGCGCATATGTTTTCTCCAAGTTGAAACCGCTTTTTCACCGACCGCCGCACTGCTCATAGGGATCAGCAGAGATACTCATAGATTCTCGGTGAGTTCAGCGTAGGGAGTTTGCTTGTGAGATACGTCTTCA
>NZ_JBGFCC010000015.1:0-42701 GCF_041205745.1 Natrarchaeobius versutus
ATCGTCGTTGGTGTTTGCGATCGTCGACAGTTCCTCGCGCGGGTTGACGCTGATCTCGCCGCCGTTGCCGTCCGGAATCGTGATCACCTCGTCTTCGGGGTAATTGAAGAAGTTCGGTCGACCGTGTTCGTCGTTCTCGAACTTCCAACTGAACGAGTAGTACGGGTGATTCACCGCGGCGTCGCCACCGCCGATGTGGTTGTATGCCGCGACGCTGAAGTCGCCACTCGAGAGGGCCTGTTCCCAGACACCCTGGTCTTCGGACGCCAACTCGGCGTCGAAGCCGGCTTGCGAAAGCTGGTCGACCATCGTGCTGACAGGGGTGACCCAGTCGCTCCAGCCCGCGGGAACGACGATCGACGTGTCGATAGTGGAGCCATCACGTTCCCAGAGGTCGTCGTCGTTTCGTTCGTAGCCGGCGTCCTGAAGGAGCGCTTCGACCCGTTGGTGATCCTGATCGTAGCTCTTGTACTCCCCAGGATTGACCCAGTCGCTGGTCGACGGCACCGTCAGCCCGGCTTGTACGGGGAACTCCATTTTCGTGTCCGCCCCGGCCGCGGCGATTGCGGATTCGGTATCGACGGCGTAGCAGAACGCTTGCCGGACCGAACGCTCGCCGAAGTGGTCGTCGTCGTGATTGAACACGATTCCGAGCCCGAAGCCGCCGGGGATCTGGATTTGCTCGAGGGTGTCGGGGAACTGCTGGAGGGCGCCGGGCCCAGCGAACAGGCTGTGGACGCCGTCGAGTTCCCCGGCCGCGAACGACTGGTGGTAGGCTTCGTTCCCGGTTCGGTACTCCATCTGGTAGCCGTTCCAGTTGTAGTTATCTGCCAAATGGTGGTCGTCACGGATATCGAACCGGGCCCGCTGTTCGTCCGTTTCCGTCAGTTCGACCGGCCCGGACGGCGTCGGCTCTTGGACGTCGTGTCCGAAGATGTCTCCTTGAACGTCTTCGCCGTCGAGATACGCTTCGTGGACCTCCCCCCAGTCTGCGGGGGGATGGTCGAGGGAGCGGTCCAAGACGACGTGTCGGACGAGGTCCTGGTTGGTGTCTTCGTCGAAGTACAGTTCGATCGTGTGGTCGTCGACGGCTTCGAACTCGTCGACGAAGTCGTACAGTTTGTCCTCGAGCGGGTCCCCGAGCTCGAGTTGCATTATGAAGTCGTCGGCAGTGATGTCGTCTCCGTTCCCCCACGTGAACTCGTCGCTGAGGTGAAGCGTCATTTGACCAGGCTCTAACTCCCAGTCTTCGACGGCATGTGGATGGTACTCGTCTTGATCGAAGATGTACTGTGCCCACTCCGCGAACAGTCCGAACGAAATGTGGGTGTAACCGGCCCACTGGTTCGGGTTGTACTGGAAGTCCGAAATCTGGCTTATGGAGTTCGCTGTCAGAAAGTAGGTGTCGGCGTGATCTACCACCTCGTCGTCCGGGTCTGGCACAGACCCGTCGTCACCACCGTTTCCGTCACCGTTACTAGCGTCACCATCGATGCACCCTGCGAGGGCCGTTGCACCTGCCATCCCTGCGACGGCGAGCATATTCCGCCGAGATACGACGCTGTCATACCTTGACATACACACAACAGTGTCTGTTCAACCCATATAACTGTTGTGTCTTTTGTCGGCCACGACGCGGCGTCGGTACGAGCTGTGGGTTTTCATCGAGCGATGATGAGCTGTTGGCGCTACGTCTGCCGACGGAGTCACCCGGCACTCGGCTCTGTCGAGTTCTTGATCGTGGAAAAGCGGGAGGCCTGTCGCGTGATCGTTAGTAGATCGGTTCACGCGAGCCCCATCGTAAACGACGTGTCCACACGTGTTGTTTCTCAATCGCTCTCGAAACGGTGTACAAACAACCGCTTCTTCGACGTCGCTCTCCACGTATCGTCCAACTGGAACCGTTTGCACACCCGATCGCACTCTGGAGGCCGGTACTGATCGTGCTGGCCGCTTTGAGGGAAAGCATATCGAATTTCAACGACTAAAATACAAGCGACCCGTTCTGATTTCGGTAGGCGAAACACGTCCCGTTCCAACGGGAGGCGACTCCGCTCTTACCGCGTGTCGTGGTAAAAACTCGCAGTGAGTTGGCGATTTTATATGACGTACCGGACACTTTCGCCCTTCGATGTGTATCGGTGTACTGTCTCTGTGCTCCGTGGAAGTGTGACCAAATCACCATCATTTCTCTCTCCGAAACACATGCTTGCTCGCTCCCGAACTCGCTTCCCGTACCGTTTACAACTGTACTGGTGTAACACCGGGGCGCAGTTATCGTCCCTCTGTGGAGTCTCGCCTAGTTGTGGAAAAATGCCGGAGAATACGGTGGGGGATCGTGGCTACGGTCCGTGTATTTTCTCTCTCCGAAACACTCGGAATATCTGAGCGAACCGTGAGAACCGAACGTCGGGGATCGAGCGTGTGTTCCCGGTCGAAACGCCGGAATCAGCTTCATGGGAGGACGGATCGAGCCGGTTCGACCGCGGTCGGCTCGAGTGGGTGTACGATGACGTTCTGGTGTGAGATCGAGTTCGGTCCTCTCGCGTCGGCGGAGTCGGCGAGCACACGTCGTGTTGTCTGGTCCGCTGTTCCGATTTCCGGTACAATCGCGGACGGACCGTGGGTTTGCCGATGTGGATGTCCGGGAGAATTCCTCTCTCGTCACCGACGGTATTTCTCACAGAGAAACAGCGGCGAGGGCCGTGTTGGAACCTAACTTTTTTATTCATTATCTGCTGACTAGGCCCATGGGAAAGGTACTCGGAAGCGACTCCATCTATGACGAGCTAGACATTCCAACGGTTATCAACGCGACAGGGACCAAGACCCGAATCGGCGGAAGCCGAATCCGACCCGAAGCGGTCGAAGCGATGAACCGGGCCGCGGACTCGTTCGTTAGTATCTCCGATCTCCAGGCCACAGCAAGTGAGCATATTACAGAAATAACCGGTTCAGAGGCCGGATACGTCGCAAGCGGTGCTTCGGCGTGTCTCGTTCTCGGCGCGGCAGCTGCCCTCGCAGGCGACGACGTCTCTCGAATGAATTCACTCCCGAACACGGACGGGTTCCCGGACGAAATCATTATGCCTCGGACCCACCGCACCGGATACGATCACGCATTTCGAACGGCCGGGGCGACCATCGTTGACGTCGGGACCAACGATAAACATCTGGGGACCGGTTCGACGAACACCGAGCCCTGGGAAATCGAATCGGCGATCACCGAGGAGACGGCCGCGATCGGGTACGTCGAAAAGTCCTACACTGAGCCGCCCCTCGAGGTCGTCACCGAGATTGCCCACGAACACGACGTCCCAGTCATCGTCGACGCGGCGGCCGAACTACCGCCGAAGGAAAATTTCTCGAGGTTCGTCGATGCAGGGGCTGATCTCGTCGTGTTCAGCGGTGGTAAGGCGATTCGTGGTCCCCAGACGACGGGAATTTTGGCGGGGCGCCAGGATCTGATCGAGTCCGTTGCCCTCCAACATCTGGATATGCACGCCGCCAGCGAGGTCTGGGATCCGCCATCGAATCTCATCGATCCCAACCGTGTCAATCGCGTTCCGCGACAGGGGATCGGACGATCGATGAAAGTCGGAAAGGAGGAACTCGTCGGGCTCCTCGTTGCGCTGGATGAGTTCATCGCGGAGGATTATACGGAAAAGCGCCGGGAATGGCGTCAAACGGCCGAGTACATCGCCGACACGCTCGAGAACCTGGACGGTTTCGTGTCCGAGATCACACCCGGAAACGACGTCTCGGTCTCACCGGAGGTTACCGTTCGGATCGATCCGGCCGCCGCGGCGTTATCGGCGACCGAACTCACGGGCGCGCTCCGGTCGGAAACTCCACGCGTTTTCGTCGGAGCGGACAGGCTCGACGAAGACACTATCACGATCAACCCGATGTGTCTCGAGGGCGACGAGGTCGAGTACTTCCTCGATCGAATCCGGGCCCACGCGACGAGCTAAGAGCGGCGAATCCCCACTTACAGTCTCTCGAGAGCGGTTTTACGGTGAATCGAAACGTACTTGGCGGGTGCGTGAGATGAAATAACTGATTATGAAGGAGATATCTACGGATGATGCGCCGCCGAGCATCGGCCCGTTCTCGCAGGGAATCATCGATGGAGAGACCGTCTACGTCTCGGGACAGGGGCCTGTCGACCCCGATACGGGCGATCTCGTCGGGGACGATATTCGCGAGGAAACCCGCTATACGATGGAAAACGTCGGGGCCGTTCTTGAGGCGGCTGGAAGTTCCTACGACGATATCGTCAAGACTACCGTATATATTCAGAATATGTCGAATTACGACGCGATAAACGACGAGTATCAGGAGTTTCTGAGTGAGCCGTATCCAGCACGGAGCGCCGTTCAGGTCGAGGATCTTCCGGTCGACATCGGCGTCGAGATCGAGGTTATCGCACGGAGTACCCAATGAAGGCAATAGCCGTCACAGACGGAGACACTCGGCCTCAAATCATCGAAAAACCTGCGCCCGAGCCGGACGAGGGAGAAGCACTCGTCCGAACGCTTCGGGTCGGTATCGACGGAACCGACTTCGAAGTGATCGAGGGGAACCACGGCGGATTCCCCGACGGCGACGATCACCAGGTACTCGGCCACGAGACGGTCGGTGTCGTAGAGGACGCCAACGGGACCGAACTCGAGGACGGACAGCTCGTCGTACCGACGATCAGGCGGCCGGTCGGGGAATCGAACGCGTTTTTCGACCGCGACGAGCCCGATATGGCGCCGTCGGGAACGTACGTCGAACGCGGAATCGACGGTGCACACGGATTCATGGCGGAGTACTTCACCAGTCCGCCACGGTATCTGGTCCCGATCCAGGCGGAGTTCGCCGACGTCGGCGTGCTCGTCGAACCGATGAGCAATACCGCGAAGGCGCTCGATCACGCGTTCGCGTCCCGATCAGCGTTCGAGTGGGAGCCCGAGACGGCGCTCGTCCTCGGCAACGGCCCGCTCGGACTGTTGACGCTCGCGATGCTCGATTCGACCGTCGATCGAACCTACTGTCTCGGACGACGGGACCGTCCCGATCCGACGATCGATATTATCGAAAAACTCGACGCGACGTACGTCGATTCGAGAACGACGCCCGTGGCGGAGATTCAGGAGCAGTACGAACCGGTCGATCTCGCCTACGAGGCGACGGGGTACGCGAAACACGCCTACGAGACGGTCGACGTACTGGCACCCAACGGCGTCGGCGTCTTGCTGGGGATTCCCGGCGACTGGTCGTTCGAAATCGATGGCGGCCGACTCCACCGCGAGATCGTCCTCTCGAACAAGGCACTTCTCGGCAGCGTCAACTCGCACGTGACACACTTCGAAATGGCGAAAGAATCGCTGGCGAAACTACCCGAGTGGTTCCTCGAGGACGTCATCACCGACGTTTTCACCCCCGAGGAAGTCGACGACGCGTTCGAACGCGGTGACGACCGTATTAAAACCGTGATCGAGTTCGACACCCTGTAACGTCGCTCGCAAAACGGTCGTCGTGGTCGCTCAGTTTCACCCCGGTGACTTGGCTCGGATTGTGGATCGGTGAGACCGACGTTGTGGATGGCACACGCCTTCCCCGTTCCCGGACACGAATAGACGGACCAGCAAAGCCAGTACGTATTCTTCAGTTCCGGCGACGATAGTTCGCTGGCCCAAAGAATATAATAGATGGAATACCGTGTAGACGGTAATGCTCGAGAAAGGAACGAGTTACTTTAGTGTCAGAGATGTAAAACACGCCGAATCGGATCTGGACCGGTTTCGTGAGAGCGGGTTGAACGCCGTCTTGCATACCTTCAGCGAGCGAGACCGCCAGTACTACACCGACACGATGTCGGAGATCGTCGATGCGAGCCACGACCGGGATTTCACCGTCTACATGAACCCGTGGTCGGTCGGACAGGTTTTCGGCGGCGAGGCGCTCTCGGAGTTTATCGGCCACAACCCCGAGAGCTGTCAGGTGCTTTCAACCGGCGACAGGGTCCCCGCGGCGTGTTTTAACGACCCGGTTTTCAGGGAGTACATGTTCGAGTGGATCGACGACGCAACGGCGGTCGGTCCCGACGTCCTGTTCTGGGACGAACCCCACTGGTACATCCCTGAGTGGTTCGACCACGAGGTACCCGACGGTTCCTGGACCTGCCGGTGTGAGAGTTGCAAGCGCCGGTACGAGGCGGAGTACGGTGAACAGATGCCGGCGACTCGAACCGAGGAGATCGACGAGTTCCGGGAGGACTCGTTGCTCTCGTTTCTCGATGCCATGATGGAACGCACCGCCGAGAACGGCCTCGAAAACGCCGTTTGCCTGCTTCCGAGCGAGGACGCCGACCACGGCCTTTGTGACTGGGAGCAACTCGCGGCCAACGAACACCTCGACGTTCTCGTCACCGACCCCTACTGGGACGTCTTCGACGAGGAGAGCCCGGAGTTCATCGCGTACTTCACCGATACCGTCGTCTCGCTGGCCGAGCAATACGACCTCGAGAGTCAGATCTGGATTCAAGGGTTCCGTCTCGACGACGACCCCGAGACGGTAGCGGAGGTTCGACAGGCGACGCGGGCGGCAATCGACGGCGGCGTCGACAGCGTCTTCATGTGGGGATACGACGCGTGTCGATCGCTCTCCGACATCGCCTGTGCGGACCCCGACGCGGTGTGGGACGCCTACCTCGACGAACTACCCGCGGAGTAGCGATCCGCGATGAACGTGCTCGTCAACCACGCCGGTTACGGCCGCGACGACCGGAAACGGGCGATACTTCGGGGAACGTCCGGCGAAACGCCCGGTCGAGTCAGGGTGATCGACGCCGACACGGACGAGGTCACATTCGAGACCGAACCGAGTCGCGAGGGCCCCGTCGCCAACTGGGGCGACTGGGTGTTCTGGTCGGCCGAGTTCACGTCACTCGAGCGAGCGGGGGAGTACTACGTGACCGTCGGCGTGAGCGCCGACGCGACTAGAACGGACGCGAACGATGGCAGTGAAGCCACGAACGCCAGCGACGTCGGAACCGCTCCAGCCGAGGATCCGAACCGGTACGCGCGATCGCAGGTCTTTCGCATCGGTGACGACGTCGTCCTCGAAGAGGTGTTCTCGGACGTTCTCTACTACTTCAAGACCCAGCGCGCGTCCGGTCGGTTCGACCGGGCCGATCGAAGCGTTCCGTTCGTCGGCGATCGGGCTGACACCGTCGACGTCAGCGGCGGTTGGTACGACGCGTCGGGCGATACGAGCAAGTATCTGAGCCATCTCAGCTACGCCAACTACGTCAATCCCCAACAGACTCCGATCGTCGTCTGGGGCCTGCTCGACGCGGTCGATCAGCTGTCCGAAAGCGAGGAATCGCTCGGTTGGCGTTTCGAGGAGCGCCTGCTCGAGGAGAGCATCCACGGTGGTGACTTCCTCGTTCGAATGTGCGACGACGAGGGGTACTTCTATCACACCGTCTTCGACCAGTGGTCGAAAGCGACCGATCGGCGGGAAATCTGCGCCTACGAGGGCCAAGACGGGACGAAAACGACGGACTACGAGGCCGGTTACCGGCAGGGCGGCGGCGTCTCGATCGCGGCGCTCGCTCGTGCGAGCGGCATCGATTCGTCGTCGGAGATCGCCGAGGCGTCGGCGTTCGATCCCGATACGTACCGCTCGACTGCGGTCCGCGCGTTCGACCACCTCGAGGAACACAACGAGGCGTACCTCGACGACGGGGCCGAGAACGTCATCGACGACTACTGTGCGTTGCTCGCGGCGACGGAACTGTACGGTGTGACGAACGAGAAACGGTTTTCCGACGCCGCGATCGACCGCGTCCGGTCGCTACTCGAGCGACAGACCGCCGACGAGCGACACTCGGGCTGGTGGCGGGCCGACGACGGCGACCGGCCGTTCTTCCACGCCGCCGAGGAGGGACTCCCTGCGCTCGCGCTCTGTCGGTTTCTCGAAGTCGTCGACACAACGGCCTCGTCATCTCTCCGGAACGAGATTGCGGACGCGCTGGCGGCCTACTGGGCGTTCGAACTCGAGATCACGGATGCGGTGACCAACCCGTTTGGCTACGCTCGGGCGTACGTGAAGGCCGTCGACGAATCCGAACCACGATCGGCGTTTTTCTTCCCACACGAGAACGAGACGGGCTACTGGTGGCAAGGCGAGAACGCCCGCCTCGCCTCGCTCGCGGCGGCCGCCGTCCGATCGCTTTCCGTTCTCGAACGTGCGGAGTTCGTCGAATCCGGTGGCTCGCTCGGCTCACTCGAGTCGACAACGGACACGAACGATCGACTCCGAAGGTTCACACGGGCACAACTGGACTGGATCCTCGGGCTGAATCCATTCGACGTGTCGATGGTCGAGGGGACCGGGCGGAACCCTCCTCATTATCACGAGCAGTTCCGCAACGTTCCCGGCGGCGTCTGTAACGGGATCACCGCCGGCGTGACCGACGAAACGGAGATCGCCTTCCTCCCCGAGGGCATCGGCGACGACCACGCCCACCGGTGGCGCTGGGCGGAACAGTGGCTCCCACACGCCGCCTGGTTCGTCGTCGCCGTCGCCTCCTGGGCCTCGAGGCCGGGGGCGTGATTCCTGACGATCGGGTCGTGGCGGCGGATGTCGTCACCGGCGTGTCCCGACCACTCACCCGATGCGTTAGGCACTCGTGGCGTAGTCGAGGATCGCCGCCCAGAGTGTGGGGAGTCCCTCCCACTCGAGGAATTCCGGCGGTGCCCAGTGGGGTGCGCAGTCGGTGGTGAACGCGACCGTCCGACCGGCGCCGTACGTTCCGGCCACGAGGAGGGGATCGCCGTCGACAGTCGCCCAGACGTCGGCGTCGTCGTCGGCGACGACGCGGTTGTAGCCGAGTACCGGTGGCCATTCGTCCGGGAGATCTGCGTCCGGGCCTGGGACGCCCTGGTTCGTGGGTCGAACGCCTGCGGGTACCTCGATCCGATCGTCGCCGGGTCCGATCGACACCGGGAGGACGTCGGCGAGTGCGGTTCGGTCGTACCGTGCCTGCCCGTTGGCGCCAGCGAAGCTCATGTATCCGCCGATCATTCCGAGCGCGCCGCCCGCTTCGACGTAGGACGCGAGGAGTTCACACCGGTCGACGTCGGTCCTGCCCTGGCGTACCGCCGGCGTGAGTTGCAACGTATCCGCACCAATGTCACTCAATAGAACGAGGTCGTACCCCTCGAGTTCGTCTCGCGTCCGGGGAAACGTTCGGGTTGCCGCGTGACACGGCATGTACGTTACCGATCCGCCTGCGACCTCGAGCGCCGCGACGAGGTGGTCTGCCATCTCCTCGTACGTGCTATCGGTGAGGACGTCTTGGCCTTTGATTTCGAACGAGAGGGTCTGCCACGATTCGCCGGCAAGGAGTATCTCCGTCATATTGCGTTCGTGATTCACGTTGCAGATAGTATTGCGTATCGTTTCGGGCGAAGCACTGACGGATGGGCCGTCGTGACGGTGGGAGACAGTTCGGTCGCCGTTTCTCACGCTGGATGTGTGATTCGAGTGAACGCATAAAGTGATACTCCTGCAGACGTGAGGATACGCACGATGAGTGCGACACCATCGGTCGAATCACTGTCACTCGAGGAAAAGGTCGGTCAGCTCTTTCACGTCGGATTCGACGGGACCGAGCCGACGGCGGCCGTCGAGGAACTGATCCGGGAGTACCACGTCGGCGGCGTAATTTACTTTTCGCGGAACATCGCGTCGCCGGAACAGACGCGGACGCTTTCGCAGTCGATCCAGCGGATGGCCGCCGACAGCGGTTCCGGACTCCCGCTTTTCGTTTCGGTCGACCAGGAAGGCGGCACGGTCAGGCGACTCCCCTTTCATACGCCGGTCCCCGGACAGATGGCGATCGGTGCCACCGACGATCCGAACGCGGCGGCGACCGTGGGGGGCGTCACGGCACGACAGCTCCGAAGCGTCGGTATCAATTGGAACCTCGCGCCGGTGCTCGACGTCAACAACAATCCCGACAATCCCGTCGTCGGCGTCCGCTCGTACGGGGAGGAGGCCGAACGCGTCGGCGAGTTCGGTGCCCGGTACGTCGACGCGCTTCAATCCGTCGGGGTCCTCGCCTGCGGGAAGCACTTCCCGGGACACGGCGACACGACGACCGACTCTCACGCCGATATGCCGGTCGTCGACGCCGACGAGGAGCGAGTCCGTCGGGTCGAACTGACGCCGTTCGAGCGGGCGATCGACGCCGGAATCGACGCGATCATGACCGCTCACGTCGCGTTCCCGGCGCTTACGGGCTCCGACACGACGCCCGCCACGATCTCTCGAGACGTGCTGACGGGCTGTCTCCGCGACCAACTCGGGTTCGAGGGGCTGATCGTCACCGACTGCATGGAGATGAACGCGATCAGCGACTCGGTCGGCACCCCAGGAGGTGCCGTCGAAGCGGTACGTGCCGGCGCCGACGCCGTCCTCGTCTCCCACACGCCGGAAACACAACGGGCGGCGATCGACGCCGTCGTCGAGGCCGCCGAAGACGGCGATCTTCCCGATTCGCGGATCGACGACGCCGTCGAGCGAATTCTGTCACTCAAACGCTCTCGGACGCTCAGCTCCCTCGAGGTCGACGAGCCGACCGATTCAGACGCGCTCGAGCCGGATACGAGCGCGAATCGTGACGCGATCCGCGAGATTGCCACCGACGCGGTCACGCTGGTTACCGACGACGCGGGTCTTCTTCCGTTGGCGACCGACGAACCGCTGTCGGTCGTCGCCGCGTCGTCTTCTGTCGGATCGCCGGCCGAAGACAACCGACCGTACACCGACGCGCTGTTCGAGGCCCTCGAAACGCAGGGGTACGCGACGGAGCTGACCCAGTTTACCGACGCCTCGTCGCTGGACCCCTCGTCGATCGTTCACGAGCGCGTGTTGTGTTGTACCGCGGGCGCCGCTCGCGATCCGGAGCAGGCGGCCGCCGTCGAGTCGCTCGTCGACGCCGGCCTCGAGCCGGTCGTCGTGGCAGTCCGCGATCCGTACGACTACCACGCGTTGCCCTTCGTCGAGACGTTCCTGACGACGTACGATCCGACGCTCCCGAATTTCGAAGCGCTGGCGGCAGTGCTGGCTGGGGATCGGACACCACGAGGCCGCGTGTTGCCCAGCCTCCGGTAGCTGCCCGGCTGTCAGCAGGGACGACTTCGATGCTTCCAGATTTCTCGGGGGCGTCTCGGTCGGAGATGTCTCTGCCCGCCCGGCGCCGACCAGACAGATTATCGCTGGGATAATTCGAGGTTGGGGCGACCGCGCGGCCGTCGACCGGTTCGAAGCGAGAGAGAGCGCCCCGGCGTTCACTGACTCTCGCTCGCCTCGAACTCGTAGAAGATCTCCGAGAACTCTCCACCGTCGTCCTCACCGAGTACCCACGGGGCGATACTGTACATCCCCTTCTCGGCGGCGTAATCGACGAGGTCGCTCGCGACGTCGGTGTCGATCTCGCCCAGGTACGGCGTCACGCCGACCATCCCCCACAGCTCGTCTTCGGATCTGTCGGGGTAGACCTCGCTCAGGAAGTCGACGGTTCCCTCGAGCGAGGAGGTGATCGTCTCGAAGTTCTCGGGTGTGCCGTCGAAGTGCATCGTCATCGGCTGGACGTAGTCGAGTTCGAGGCCCTTTTCGACGGCGTCCGCGATGAAGACCTTTCCGGGAGAGTGACCGGAATCGACGATTCCGTCGGGGGTTGCCGCCACGGTAAAGCCGACGGTAACCTCCGGGCGTTCGTCTTTCAACATCGCCAGCGCCTCGTTGCGAATCTCGTGGAGGTCGTCGCGACGCCCGGCGTCGTCCGCGTTTTCGTCGTCGATGTCGATGTGCGTCGCGTCGAACTGATCGAGGAGGTCCGCATAGGCGTCTTTGAGCTCCTCGGGATCGTCGGCGTCTCGAGCGATGACGGGGCTGTCCCAGCCGCCGATAGAGAGGCCGACCTCGATGCCCTCGTCCTGTAGCGTCTGGATCTCGTCGGCGTAGGTGTCGAGTGGCTCCTGTTCGCACGATCCGTCGTTACAGTTCGCCAGCCAGCCGGGGGATATCTCGTCGTCACGGGTGGCGTCGCCGATGAACGACATGATGACGCGGTCGGTGTCGCGTTCCAGGGCGTGTTCGACGATGTCGTACCAGGTTCCCTGATACGGCGAATAGATTCCCTCGGGCGCCGGCGGTTCGATGTCGCCGACGTAGACGGTTCGCTCCGCGTCGTCTTCTTCCCCGTCGACGTCCGTGACGGTGAGCGAGACGTCGTACTCTCCGTCGACGTCGTAGGTGTGTTCGACGACGGTCCCGCTCGCGGTCGTCCCGTCGCCGAACGCCCACTCGACGCTCTCGAGGTCGCCCTCCGAACTCGAGGCGTCGAACGTCACTTCCTGGCCCGGATCCGGAGACGCGGGGTCGACGTCGATCTCCGCGCTCGGTCCGGGGTCGTACACCTCGAGTTGCTCCCAAGGGCCCCACTCGTTGGTTCCGGGTTCGTCGCCCTGGGTCCACCACTGGGTCTCCCAGACGGAGCCCTCGTGGACCACCCGATCGCCGTCGGTGTATACGGTATCGGCGTCCCACGCCGGGTACTCCTGTGCCGTGGCGCTTCCAGCAGTGGCGATGCCGACGCCAGCCAGAAGTACTGAGAGTGTCGATGCGTCACGTAGTACGTCTCGTCGTGTTCGTTTCATGGTTTTCGTGTTTCGAATCGACGAACTCCGCGATTGGCGTAACTCCCCCGGGCAAATCGCACTCGGAGTTCCGTCGGTTGGCTGTCCCTGGGAGTGATAACCAGTAACATTCGAAGAGTTATAATATTTCCTGAAATAGTCAAATAATTAAAATGATAGGGATGCCGGTACACTGATCGAAGATACCTCGACTACTGCCGTCGTCGGACCATCGGCCGGGTTCAGTGGTCATAGTCTGTGGGTCCGGCACCCATTACCGCCGTTCTCTGCCGACGAAAGCAACTCTCGAGCGCCTCTCCGATAGCACGCGTTCGCCCGTGGAATGCTAGTTTCCGAAGCGGTTTTTCATATCGAGCGTTTCGACCAGCTCCACGTTCGACTCGATGTCGGACATCTCCTCGCGGAACTCGACGTGACAGGTATCGAGCATCACCTCGAGCAGGTGGTCGTACGGCCAGTCGTACTGGCTGGGACCCGTGACGTTCCCGTAGGTACACGAGAACTGCTGGTTGGGATAGAGCGTCCGGTAGAGGTACGGGTTGTTGTGCATCGCCAGCCGGATGCCGTAGGCCGACAGCGGGGCGTCAGTTCCCTCGAAGACACCCGGTTTGTCGTCGTCCGGCAGTGCGACCTCGATAACGTCGCGTTGTGGATGGCCCACGGAGTAGTTCTTGCGCTGGGCGTTGTCGTAGGAGAACTGATCCAGTCCGGTCGCGCCTTTCGACGGGCCGACCCACCAGATGATCGTCCCACAGAGCAACAGCGGCACGTCCGTGGTGTTTTCGAAGATCAGCGACGTGTCGAACTGCCATCCCTCGCCGTGGAGCTCCGCGGTCGCCGAAAGCGGTGCGTTCGCGGTGAAGCCGTCACCGAGGAACTCGCCCGTGAGCGGGTGGATCTTGTCGACGGTGGCGTCGACGATCGGATTGTCGGTGTTGGTGTGCTGGCCGTCGCTGACGCTGTCGCTCCAGTCCGAGCGCTCGTGGCCCTGGTCGTGGACGAGATCGAACTCCTCGCCTCTCGCCCACTCGCCCTGGACGAACACCGACGGATCGTTCGTCGCCGAGACCGGACCCGACTGGGCTGTGAGGCCACCGTCCCGTCCGCTCCCGTCGTTGAACGGGATCTCTTCTGTTTCCTCGGCCAGTCCAGCCAGCCACGCCATGATTCGTGCGGTGTTCTCTCGGGACACCCCATCGTCGTCGAACCGCTGGACCAATTCGAGTCCCCGATCACCGAGCGCGCCGAGTTTCATCGAGCCGTCACCGGCGTTGTTCTCGATCTCGTCGACGTCGGCGCCGAACTCGGTGGCATCCGGGTGCAGTTCGTTCTCGAGCAACCCAGGAACGCCGCCTTCTGACTCTCTCGGGAAGAAGACCCGGTCGTACTCCGGGTAGAACTCCTCGAGAGTCGTGTCGGCGGTGACGTCGCCATCGGACTCGTCCTCCTCGAGGACGGTAACGGCCATCGAATCGATGTCGGTCTCGCCGTCGGCGTCGCTGACGATGAGTTCGACTTCGTACTCTCCTTCGTCCGTGTAGGAGTGGACAACGACCTCGCCGGAGGCTTCGGTGCCATCGCCGAGATCCCACTCGTAGGCGTCGATCCTTCCTTCGGAGACCGAGGCGTCGAACTCGACGTCGTCGCCGGGGGCCGGACTGACGTTGCTGACGTCGAAGGCCGCGGTCGGTCCGTCGGGTGGCTCCGGATCGGGCTCGGTCTCTTCGACCTCCTCCCAGGGTCCCCAGTCGCTGTCGCCTGGTTCGTCGCCCTGGGTCCACCAGTTGGCTTCCCAGACGGAGCCGTCGTAAACGACCCGATCGCCCGAGTCGTACACGTCGTCGGGATCCCAGTCGGGGTACTCCTGTGCAGTAACGATCCCGGCGACGCCGAGGCCAGCCAGGCAGACGGACAGCTTCGATGCATCCTGCAGTACCGTTCGTCGTGTTCGTTTCATGGTTGTCGTGTCTCGCTTTCGGTGGTGTTCTCCTCCGGTATGTCGATCGCGTGCTCGAATACGACACCGCTTGACTGACGGTGCCGTTTTACCCGAATCGCGGCCGAGGATTTGGTACCGTCGGCTTGAACGGAAGCCGGGTTCGGACGGAACCCGACGGGAGACCGATTGGAACTCCCGCCCGAGCACAACTATATTTTATACACCATATTATAAAATAATTATGAACGGCGAGTGTTACGAACGGCGAGCGCAGTGATCGGGACGCTTTGCCGGTAGTCTCGGACGGTCTGCTGTCAATCATTACCGGAGAACCCTCGATCCAACTGCGATTCTCCGGTAGACCGTTACAGCAGTCCGTCTCAGACGTTCTGGAGGATCGTATCCAACAGCGTCTCGTTCCAGTCCTGGGCGAGCTCCCAGAACATCACGCCCTGCATGCCACGCTCTTTGGCGAACTCGACTTTCGCCTCGATTGCGGCCTCGTCGTCGTAGCTGATGAAGATCCCTTCGTCCTCGTTGACGAGGTAAGGTACCTCGCCCATCTCGTGGCGGTCGACCTCCCAGGCGTCGTCGTCGCGCAGATTCTCCTCGATGTCGCCGAAATCGAACGCGCCTGTCGCGTCCTCTCCGTCCTCGAGGAGGTCGTGCCAGGTCCCTTCCGGCAGGCCGCTGTAGTTCCCGCCGAGTTGGGGTGGGCTCTGCCACTCGCCGACGGCGAAGCCGCGACCGTAAAACGGCATCCCGAGGACGAGTTCGTCGTACTCCGCCGGGTCGGCCGCCGGATACTCCCACTGTCCGGGCCAGTAGCCGTCGTCGCCGTGATCGCCGGCCCACAGCTCGTCGACGGCGTACTCGACCCAGTACTGTTCGCCGTCCGGGTAAACGTCGCGGTCGTCCGTCGGATGCGTATCGGGACCGTAAAGCGGCGCGTTCAGCCCGATCGTGTCCATCCACTCGCCGGTGAAGTCGTAGGCCATGACGTACACCGAGTCACAGACCTCGCCGACCTGATCGTGGCGAATCCCGCCGGCGTTCCAGTCGGAGCCGCCGTTTGCCACCGACAGGTAGTAGTACTGACCGTCCTCGGCGGCCGCGTCGTCGAGCGCCTCGCGGAGTTCCTCGAGCAAGAGGACGTGGGTCTCGTAATCGTCGTCGTTACCACACTGACACTCTCCTTGCTCGGGTCCGGGGTGTTCCCAGTCGATGTCGACGCCGTCGAAGTTGTATTCGCGCATCAACTCGACGCAGTTCTCCGCGAACGTCTCGCGCAGATCCGGGTCGGAAGCGATGATGTGGAAGTTCTCCGATAGCGTCCAGCCGCCGACCGAGAGGTGGAACCGACAGTCGACGTCGTCGGCCAGTTGGGCGAACTCCTCTAGGTTTTCCTCGTGGCTCTGGCGGTCGATGTCGAACTCCGTCTCGTCGTCTTCGGGTGGGAAGACGTTCCCCTGCTCGTCGAGGGCGATGAACGCGTACAGGACGTCGGTTACCTTCTCGAAGGGAATGTCACTCGGGTAGTAGTCTTGCTCCTCGTTGGCCTTCCAGCCGGGGTAGTAGCCGACGACTTTGAAGTCGTCGCCCGGTCCCTCGATCTCGTCGAGGACTTCCAGAACCACCGACGCCGTGTCGGTTTCGCCGTCGGCGTCGGTGACGGTCAACTCGACCGTGTACTCGCCGGTATCCTCGTAACTGTGGGTGACAACTTCGCCGCTCGCTTCGGTGCCGTCGCCGAGTTCCCATTCGTAGGACTCGATCTCGCCGTCGGAGCCCGAGCCGTCTAATTCGACTTCCTCACCAACTTCGACGCGGGTTGCACTCGAGTCGACGTTCGCTTCCAGCGTCGGTGGCTCGGGGTCCGGATCGTCGTCTTCTTCGATCTCCTCCCAGGGACCCCACTCGCTGGTTCCGGGCTCGTCGCCCTGGGTCCACCAGTTGGCCTCCCAGACGGAGCCGTCGTGGACGACCCGGTCGCCCGAGTCGTACACCTCGTCGGGATCCCAGTCGGGATACTCCTGTGCGGTTGCCACCGAGCTTGCGGCGAGCCAGCCGAGCAGGATCGGTGCCTTCGATGCGTCACTCAGTATGTCGCGTCGTGATCGTTTCATTGGTTTTGCTCACTCGTTGAGGTTGTTCCAGAGCGTTCCGATGAGATCGCCCTCGTAGGTGTCTCCGCCGATCGCCCACAGCATCGTCCCACCGTAGGGTGACTGCTGGAGCCACTGCATCTTCGCGGCCATCGACTCCTCGGATTCGTAGCTGATCATCTCACCGCTGCTTTCGTTCCAGGCCCAGGCGGCGACCGCGTCCTCGTCGAAGTGGACCGCCCAGTCGGAGCTATCCAGGTCGACGGAGTTGCTTCCGTCGCGGCCGTCGCCCTCGAGGTCGTACCACTCGAAGACACCGCCAAGCTGGGAGCCGGGACTGCCGGGAGCTGACGGGTAGGAGCCGTCCATGCTGGCGTCGGCTCCTTCACCCTCGTACTCCTGGAAGAGGCCGTCGTTTTCACCGGTTCCGAACTCTCCCTCTGGCGGCTGAACGTCGTCCCAGCTCCGGCCGTAGAACGGGACGGCCATGTTGAGCTGGTCGGGGTCCCAGCCCTGTTCTTCCCAGTACTCGAGTGCGTACTCGGCGTTCCAGCTGTCGGCTTCGTCGAACGGATCGTCCGGGCTCGACCGCAGCGGGGCGTGATGACGGGTCGTCTCGGACCACACTCCGGCGTAATCGAACGTCATCACCAGAATGAAATCCAGCAGGTCCGAGAGCTTCTCGTGCTCGAGTCCGTCGTTGCCGTCCTCGACGCCTTCGACGACGTCTGGATTGGCCGAGACGGCCGCGGTAAGCTCGTAGGGCTCGTCGCGACCGATCTCCTGGGCGTGGTCGTCCAGGCGCTCGCGCACCGTCTCGCAAAGCAGGGTAAAGCGCTCCTGGTCTCCCTCCCGGACATTGTTGCCACCGCTCGGGCAGACGCTGGCGGGTTCATCGGCGTCGTCAGCGGTACAGCCGCCACCGCCGGGGAACTCCCAGTCGATGTCGATACCGTCTAAGTTGCCTCGCTCGATCCACTCGATACAGTCCTCGGCGAAGCGCTCTCTGTTCTCCTGGGTCAGTGCCGCATCGGAGAAGTACCGCGAGTCGCCCCAGCCGCCGATCGACAGGACGAACTTGGTGTCGTCGCGTTCGGCGGCGAATTCGGCGAAGGTGCCGCCCTCGACACCTTGCCAGTCTTCCTCGGCCCAGAACGCCTGTTGGCCGTGGGAGTCGCCAACGAGGTTGACCGACCCGTCGGATTCGGGACGGGCGAACGCGTACTGGACGTGGGTGACCTGGTCGTACGGGATGTCCGCCGGCACGAAGTCGCGGTCGTACTGCGCCCACTGGCGGTAGTACGCGACGACGCGCTTTTCGTCCGACGACGGGCGACCCGCCGTAATCCTGATCGAATCGGTATCGGTCTCACCGTCAGCGTTTTCGACGGTCAGCGTCACGTCGTATTGGCCCTCCTCGAACGTGTGCGTGACGACCTCGCCGCTCGCTTCGGTGCCATCGCCAAACTCCCACTCGTAGGATTCGATCTCGCCATCGGAGTCGGCGGCGTCGAACTCGATTTCGTCGCCGGGATCCGGGAACTGGTCGCTGACCGTAAACCGGGCGGTCGGTCCGTCTTCGTCCTCGTCATCGTCGTCGTGCTCTTCGATCTCTTCCCAGGGGCCCCACTCGCTGGCTCCGGGCTCGTCGCCTTGGGTCCACCACTGGGCTTCCCAGACGTAGCCGTCGTGGACGACGCGATCACCGTCGGTGTAGACGGCGTCGGGGTCCCACGCTGGATACTCCTGTGCCGCGGCTACTCCGCTTGCCCCAACCGCGGCCAGCAGTGCGGACAGTCTCGTTGCGTTACTCAAAACGTTTCGACGTGTTCGTTTCATGGTTGTCAACCCTCAATTCCAGTTTTTCGAACCGGAAAGTCACGATCGATCGTGACTGTAATCATCTCTATACTCTCTATATAAAATACTAACGGATATTTTAGGTGGATTTATTCAGACGCTGTATAGTGATTGGACCGCAAACAGTCTGTCGAGGGTCGATTTGTCGCGAAGAGAACTCACCGAGTACTCTCGCTCATCGGTACGATCCGCTCGATCCACCTCTCAGACGGCTTGCTGTAACGTTTTACCGGTGATTGCTCGAACAGGGCTAGCGATCATCGGTACCAAAGCACAACGTTCTGTCTCGTACGGACTGCAGTACGTCAGTCCCGTCGAAACCACGATCCACAAGGGGTTTCGCCGATACACAGGTACAGCAATCCGCATCTGACCAGAACCGGCGGTCGGCCGTCCGGCGAGTCCACAACTCGAGAGATCGATAAATCCGCAACTCGAGAAGTCGTCTGCAGTGAAGCCGTCTCGGGGCCCCACCGCTATCGGGTTGTCTACGGCGTCGGCTCGACGAACGCACCTCGTGGCGGTGTCGAGAACTTACGCCATTTCGGCGTGGCCGCTGGGTCCAGGGATCCGTGCCGGATCGATCGGTTCGTCGCTGTGTTTGATCGCCTCCCCGGTTTCGGCATCGAACAGGTGCATCTTTGCCGCCGGGACGTGGACGTGCATCCTGTCGCCGCCGCTAACGCCGAGGCGCTCGTTGGAGGTAAGCGTTAGTGACTCCCCGCCTACGTCGAGATAGACGTTCGTTACGTCACCCATCGGCTCGGTGACGGTAACTTCAGCCTCGATCAGGTGATCGGGTTCGGCGTGGGTCTCCGGGGAGCCGACGAGCGAGACGTGTTCCGGTCGAATGCCAAGCGTCAGCTTCGATCCGCCGACGTCGTCGACGGCTGATTCCGGAATTGGGAGCGAAAACGCCGAGTTCGAAAGGACCTCCTTCTCCAGGTCGACGTCGACCTCGAGGAAATTCATGGGCGGCGATCCCAGGAATCCCGCGACGAACCTGTTGGCGGGCCGGTGGTAACACTCGAGGGGGGTTCCGACCTGCTGTAACTGACCACCGTTGAGGACGACGATCCGATCGCCCATCGTCATCGCTTCGGTCTGGTCGTGTGTGACGTACACCGTCGTCACGTCCAGTTCGCTCTGTAACTGTTGGAGTTCGGTCCGCATCTGTGCTCGAAGTTTGGCGTCGAGGTTCGACAGCGGCTCGTCCATCAGGAAGACCTCCGGATCTCGGACGATCGCTCGACCGAGCGCGACCCGCTGTTGTTGTCCGCCCGAGAGCGCCTTCGGTTTGTCCGCCAGCAACGCTTCGATGCCCATCATCTCCGCGGTTTCTTCGACCCGTTCCTCGATCTCGTCTGTCGGGAGATCCGTCGACATCTTCAAACCAAACGACATGTTCTCCCGGGCGGTCATGTGCGGGTACAGCGCGTAGTTCTGAAACACCATCGCGATGTCCCGCTCTTTCGGTTTCTGATCCGTTACGTCCTCGTCGTCGAAGCGAAGCGCACCGTCGGTCACCGTCTCGAGGCCGGCGATACACCGGAGCGTCGTCGACTTTCCACACCCCGACGGACCGACGAAGACGACGAATTCCCCATCTTCGATCTCGAGGTTGAGTTCGTCGACCGCCAGGATCGAACCGCCTGGAGAGTCGTACTCCTTCGTCAAAGCGTCTATGACAACACGTGCCATTTGCCGTCATCTGGTCTTTGCAGGTATTTATAACTATCTAATGTGGGCCATACGATCGAGGCGAACCGGAAGAAAACGTCGAGTCGAAACTACTGTTTGACGCTCCCCTCGGTCAGCCCTTCGACGATCGGTTTCTGGAAGAGGACGAACAGGAGGAGAATCGGTGCCGTCGCCACGGTCGACGCCGCCATCATCTCGCCCCAGTACGCCGTCGTCTGGGTCTCGAAGCTCTGGATGCCGATCGCGAACGGGGTCACGGCACGGTCCGCGAGAATCGATGCGAACAGCACCTCGTTGAACGCGACGAGGAAGACGAACATCCCGGTCGCCGCGATCCCCGGTGCGGCCATTGGAAGAATAATTCGGACGAGCGCCTGAATGCGCGAACAGCCGTCTACCCTCGCCGCCTCCTCGACCGAATCGGGAATCGTGTCGAAAAAGCCCCTGAGCATCCAGATGGCGACCGGAACGGTGAACGTCGTGTAGACGAAGATGATTCCGTGGTAGGTGTGGACCATCGGGAGTCCGACGTTGGTCTGGACCCAGATGAAAAGCAGGTACATCGGGAGCAAAATGAGGATTCCCGGTATCATCTGGGTCCCGAGCAGGGCACCGCCGATGGCACCCTTTCCGGGGAACCGGTACTTCGAGAAGGCGTATCCGCCCAGACAGCCGACGACGAGAGCGAATACGGTCGTCGTCGTGGCGATGACGAGGCTGTTGATGAAGTAATCCAATACCGGGAACCGACCCCACATCGTGACGTAGTTCTCGTAGTGAAGAACATCCAACAGGAGTGTCGGATCCCGAACGATAGCTGGAATCTCCGCGAGTTCGACCGGAAGCAGTTGGGGGTCCGCGGCCGTGATCTCCGTTCGGGTTCGGAAACTCGAGATGACCATCCAGTAGATGGGGAACAGGGCGTACAACAACAGACTACCGAGTACACCCTTCACGAGCAGTCCAAACAGCCGATCTTTCGCCGCCGCCGAGAGTCGTAGTTCTTCGGGAATCATCCGTCGTCCTCCGTGAAGTCGTCGTCAAACAGATACTTGTAGTAGATCATCGCCATCGTCATCGCGATGAGAAAGAGAATCACGCTCATCGCGGCCCCCCGTCCGAACTGGTAGTTCGAGAAGGCGAAATCGTAGATGAACAGGATCCCAACCTGGCCAGCCTGTGGCGGCTGTGCACCCAACAGGACGAACGGTGCGGTGAAGTTGATCATCGTCCACAACATTACGAGCAACACGACGACCGCTGAAACCGGCTTCAGCTGTGGAAAGGTGACGTATCGGAACTTCTGCCATCGGCTGGCCCCGTCGATCGCCGCCGCTTCGTACAACTGTTGGGGAATGCTCTGGAGGCCGGCGTACAACATGATCATGACCAGTGGAAACTGCGTCCAGGAGTGAGTGAGTATCAGCGTCCAAATGGTGTTGTCACCGATTAGCCAGTAGATTGGCTCGTTGATGAGTCCAATCGAGAGCAGAATGTTGTTGATAATTCCGCTTTGCTGTTGGAACATCATCCGCCAGATGAGCAACGTGACGACGACCGGCGCGACCCACGGGAGCAACAACAGGGTACGAGCCACGAACCGTCCTTTGAATTGCTGATTGAGTATCAGCGCCGCCGTCAACCCGAGGACGTACGTCACCACGAGCGATCCGACCGCGAAGATGACCGTCTGACGGATCGAGAACCAGAACCGCCCACCGATGACGGTCCGCGGATCGAGCACGTAGAGGTAGTTCTCGAGCCCGACGAACGGCGCCGTGTGCCACTGCTGGGCGTGACTCGAGTCGACGCCCATCACACTGATCAGCGTTCCCCAGATAATCGGGAGAAAGTGGATAATACACATCATCGCAAGCCCCGGTGCGAGGAGCTTGTATGCGAAGCGTTGCTCGTCGGATAGCCGATTGTAAAACGGGAGATAGTCCCCGAGTTGTAACTCGGCTAGGTGTCTTCGGAATTGTCTCGTCGTGCTCGCCATAACAGTTATCTTGGTTGAGTTGGACTAATGCTTTTCGCTCTCGGGAAAGCGATCGAGATGTGAGTGCGCGTAACTGCTGTCGTCCGGGAAATGGCGTCGTCGGCTGATCGTCGGCGACCCGAATTCAGCCCGCCCTCACACCCTCACAGTTCGATCCCGTCGGGATGATACGTTCGTTTCGATTACAACGTCTGATGTGCGACCTCGGCGGCGTCGTTGAGCGCGTCTTCGACGTCGCCGTCCTCGAGGTCGCCGGTAACGGCGTTTTGGATTACCTCCGCGACGACACTGTTGAGTTCGCCTTCGATCTCTCCCCAGCCGAGCACCTGCGGGTACGTCTGTGCGACTGGGAAGACTTCGTCGTTGAACGCCTGGTAGAGGTCGTGATCGAAGTATTCGGTATCGAACCCGTCGGGATTGGTCGGGAGGAACCCGACCGTACTCGCGATCTCGGCGTTGGGCCCGGCTCCCAACAGGTAATCGATCCACTGTGCGGCCGCTTCGGGTTCGTCGGTCCACGGGTGGATGCCGAGGAGTTCCATGCCAAAGAACGTGCCGCCGTCGCCGTCTGGGCCGACTGGCGGGGCGGAGATCGAGAGATCGTCGAGCGAGTGTCCGTCTTCTTCTTCGTACGCGCCGACCGTTCCGAGAGCGTCGACCGTACTGGCCATCTGTCCACCCGCAAACGCGCCGTTGATATCGGCCGCGCCCCACTCGACGGTCTCCGATGGAAGCACGTCGTACTCTCGATACAGATCGGCGTAGAACTCGAGTGCCTGGATCCCCTCCTCGTTGTGGAACGCGGGTTCGGAGAGGTCGTCGCTGAGCAACTGTCCGCCGCTTTGCCAGAGGAACATCGCGAAGTTCCGCATGGGCTCGAAGTCAGACCCCATCAGCGCGAAGAAGTTGTTGTCGTCGTCGTACGTTTGCGCCTGATCGACGAGGTCGTCCCAGTCGTCGGGGTGTCCGGCGACGTCACCGTTATCGACTGCTTCGTCGATCTGTTGCCACGCACGCGGGCCCCAAAACCACGGGATACCAACGAGATCCCCCTGGAACGTTGCAACGTCCATCGCCCCCTCCTCGAACATGCTGGTGTCCGGAACGTGATCGACGACCTCGTCGGACTCGAGGTCCATCCATCCGCCCGCATCAGCTTGCTCCGGAATCCACGTCGACGCGATCTCTTGGACGTCCGGGCCCGTCTGGCTCGTTATATTGCTCAACAGCCGCTCCTGGGCCTCACCCCACCCGACGAACTCGAACTCGACGTGAATTCCCGTTTCCTCTTCGAAGATCTCGGCGTGTTCTTCGAAGTATTCTTCGGCACCGGGAGCGTCCATATACTGCGTTTGGATCGTGGTCCCGTCACCGTTCCCATCACTGATACACCCTGCAAGACTGAACGCGCTTACCGCACCAGTCGTTGTAAGCACTTTCCGGCGAGTATGCTCTCTCATAGCGAAACCTCGACCACGTATTGTGACACATTATACATAACTGTTTCCAAAAACTCTTCCACGGTTCGATGGTATCAACACGATCGATCGCCGTCACCACCGGGTGAATATATACCAACCGATCACGAACAGATCTGTTATGCAAATCACCGATTACGAACTGTTCGAAGTCCCGCCGCGCTGGCTGTTTCTGAAGATCGAGACCGATGCTGGCATCGCTGGGTGGGGTGAGCCGATCGTCGAAGGCCGGGCCCAAACCGTTCGAACGGCAGTCGAAGAGGTAATGAATGGATATCTCGTCGGAAAAGATCCGCACAACATCGAAGATCACTGGCAGGCGATGTACCGGGGCTGTTTCTACAGGGGAGGGCCGGTCTTGATGAGTGCGATCGCTGGCATCGACCAGGCCCTCTGGGACATTAAAGGAAAAAGCTTCGACGTCCCGATTTACACGCTACTCGGCGGACAGACCCGGGAGCGGATTCGCGTCTATCAGTGGATCGGCGGCGACCGAATTTCGGAGATCGGAACGGAAGCGAAGCAACTCTCGGACGCGGGGTACACCGCACTCAAAATGGATGCATCGAATCAGATGCGTCACCTCGAACCGCCAGGTGCCGTCGACGAGATCACCGAGCGCGTCGCACACGTTCGCGACGTCATCGGCGACCAAATGGATATCGTCGTCGACTTTCGCGGACGAATTTCGAAGTCGCTTGCAAAACGAGTCATCGCTTCCCTCGAGGAGTTCGATCCGTTGTTCGTCGAAGAGCCGCTTCTCCCGGAGAACCTGGAGTATCTCCCGGATCTCGAATCGCGAACTAACGTTCCGTTAGCGACAGGTGAGCGGCTTTACTCCAGGTGGGATTTCAAACCGCTGTTCCAGCGGGGAGGCGTCGACGTGATTCAACCGGACGTCTCCCACGCGGGTGGTATTTCCGAGCTCGTTAGGCTTGCCGCGATGGCAGAGGCCCACGACGTTGCCGTTGCGCCAAACTGTCCGCTTGGACCGATCGCACTCGCCGCGTCGTTGCAGGTGAGTACGTACATCCCGAATCTGTTGGTCCAAGACCACGGATTCGACATCTACCCAGCGCCGAAAAGTGCAGCAAATCACTACTTGCACGACTCCTCTGTCTTCGAGTTCGTCGACGGCTATCTCACTCCCCTAAACGGTCCGGGTCTGGGTCTCGAGATCGACGAATCAGCGGTGCGTGAACGATCGCGCCAAGACCTCGATTGGTCGAATCCGATCTGGCGCCACGAGGACGGAAGCATCGCCGAATGGTAGCTTCTGCCGACGGCTCTCTGCTCGCTGGAGAACGCTCCCCTCATTCGATCCGTCGGGGACCGCGGTGTACGCTCGATCGTCGTCACTCCCCGTCACAACACCCTCGCTCGTAGCTCAGCGGCCGGCACGACACCTGTTGTCGACTCGAGTGCAAGCGGGGTGTATCGTTTCAACGACTGCGATAGCGGAACCGACTGCGCGACCGGTCCCGGCGCGTGCCGAGTAGTGTACCGGCTAGCGCTCACCAATTGTTTCGCTTACAGAAACACGATCACTGTTTCTCACGGCCAGTGTCTCGCACCAGTAACCCGTCTCGAACTGTTCGAGTGTGGCACGTCTTCGTTCGCCCTGTCCGCTCTCTCCCGGTCGACGTCTGGTTTCGGACAGCGAAACATTCCGACATCTGAGCCGACTTCCGCAATACTCATCAGGGAATGTTTACGACCATACTATTGTAAATATCTGCTCTTTCTGTACTGGATTTCCCACACCGAAACGATGTCGGCCGTTCCAAGATTCCTCGCCATCCACCGAGTCAGACGACGCCTGACACCGCGCGAATACTTCGAGTATCGAAACGAGGGGGTCAGCAGACGGCCCCGTAGCCGCTGGCGGTCACCGACCACCAGGCTGTGTCGCGCAAGCGTGGATCGGAACGGAGTACGCACAAGCGATCGCGGACCGAAACGACGTGGCTCGTGAGCGGAGCGTGCGTACGACGTACAATCAGTTTCATACGATCTGTTGTCCGTCAGTTCCGATGCAACCGCGACCCAGAGTGGTTGCGCTATAGTAACAACTGCAACGATGTACACACTGATCGCCGAACTGTCTGGCGATCAGGTGTGCAATGACTTGCAGTGGCTAGTATCGTAAATCCGTACTGCAACCCGGATCAGTTGTTCTATCGGTCCGGATGTGTCTACAATATCTGGATGTGGGAAACTCGTGGAAATTTGGCTCGAGTTGTGCGCGGAGTGGATCGATTACGGAACCCTGCCTACTCGAGATAGTCGCATGCCTGGTCGTGAAGCGGGACGAATCCTTCGGCGCTCGCCACACCGGTTCGTTTTCCGAGAGTCGCGTCCTCCGCGGCGACGCCGTCGATCAGGTTGTCAAACTCCGCGTCGATCCCGCCGTGTTCTTGGAGAAACTCCACCTGTGATTCGTGGTGGTCGATTGCAGCGGCTTTTCGATCTTCGTAGCCCGAAATATCGACGAACGTCGTCGGTTCGAACGACGACGTCGGCTTCCCGAAGAAGTACACGTTATCCGGGTCGCACGGATCGTGTTCGGTATCGACGAGCGGGAGCGACGCCATGTAGTACGCATCCGTGACGAGCCGTGACGTTGCCCTGTGGTCCGGATGCATGTCGTCGCGGAAGTGAGTCAGGATTACGTCCGGGTCGTGTGCACGAATCGTTTCGACGATTTCGAGACGGTCCTCGAGAGAATATTCGATCCGTCCGTCCTCGAACCCGAGAAATGTGACGTCGGTCGCGCCGAGTTCGTTCCCGGATCGTCGTGTCTCTTTTTCTCGCGTTTCCGCGACGGTCGCTTCGTCGGTGTCGAACCCGCCGTACTCCCCTCTGGTCATGTGGGCGATCGTCACGGTGTCGCCGCGGTCGGCGTGTTTTGCAAGTGTGCCACCACAGAAGATGTCAGCGTCATCTGGATGTGCAACGATTGCTAACAATTCCATTGTGCGTTGAGTACAATGTAATCATTAGCTTTTAACTATTTCCTTCGTATTCGATCACTCGAGTGTCGAAACGAGAGCGCGCTCAACACTAAGCAAAAGACCGGGAATGTTCTCTTCAAACCGTTTTCCTGACAGTTCGTTGGCTTGGCCGGAGACGTAGACAGATCCAACGAACGAACGAGTTTGTACGCTGACAGCAACGCTGTTCACGTTCGAAAATTGCTCTTGACGGTCGAGTGAGAATCCTCGCTCCCGAATGCGGTCGAGCTCCACCTGAAGGGTATCGCGATCGGAGATCGTGTGCTCGGTCAACGACGGCGTTTCATCAACTATCGAACTAATTCGTTCTTCAGATAGCTCGGCAAGAATTGCCTTTCCTGCGGCACTACAGTGTAAGTGTCTGGTGTTGTATGCGGGGAAGGTACCGCTGTAGTACCGGTCTGCACAGTAAATATCGATGGCGACACCGCTCCTTTCGATTACGAACCCGGCGAGTTCGTTTGCCATCTCGGCGAGTTCATCGACAGGTTCCCGGACGGCCTGAATGAGGTTGTCGTTCCACTGGACTCGTCTCGCACAGTCCAGAAACCGGATCGAGGGTTTGTACTGGCTGTTGACCTTCTCGACGTATCCAAGCACAACGAGTGTATTCAGATGTTTGTACACCGTACTTTTCGTCATCTCCGTTTGCGCTGCGATTTCGGTGACTCCGACGGGCTGTGGACTGTCGATCAATACGTTCAATACCGAAAACGAGCGAACCGTTGCTTCGATCGTCTCCGTTTTTGCCCCTGTCGTCATAGCCAAGATGTTTGTTACAGCTATCCCTTAACGTTTCCGAGAACGAAACTAGCGTGTATCACGTAGTGAGTTTTACCGGACGGTGAAGGTTTGCAACCACGTTATAGTGGTCGCTAGACCGTCGTGTTTGAAGATGACGGAATGTGATGGCATAGGTGATATTGAAATTAAATTTATGTGTTGGTCCCACGCTACTCTCCACGCCGAATGGAACGAAGCCGAAGTTCTCACTCACTCCATTGGCTCACGGGTCGCGTTGCTTCCCGTTCGCCGTTCCGCGGTTCTCGCTCATGGTTCGAAAATCGAAGATTTTCGTCATCACGAACGACCGTCGGTCGTTCGAACGACTTCGTTCGCTCCGAACCGCGCACGCTCCAAACCGCGCTTCTCATGAAATTTCCTCAGAATCTGTCGATTGATTCCGTTGCAGTCGGAGCCACCCGCGATATTGAATGTTGTTGATTTCGGGATCGACAGCGGTGTACGGCCAGAACTGCTGGCTGTTGATCTCGATTTTGTCTCGCCGATCACAACGTGGTTCGGATCGTACCGTCGGCCGGCTGTAGTTCGTCCGTCTCCACCCAATCGTAGACAGCTTTCCCGACTGATTAGTGCGGAAGTAACGACTTCATATACTGTGTATTCAAGTGATGGTTTGGAAATATTAGC
Source organism: Natrarchaeobius versutus (assembly GCF_041205745.1). NCBI lineage: Archaea > Methanobacteriati > Methanobacteriota > Halobacteria > Halobacteriales > Natrialbaceae > Natrarchaeobius > Natrarchaeobius versutus. The sequence goes on from NZ_JBGFCC010000015.1 coordinate 28,250, forward strand.
ACGCATTTTCGAACGATTCGAGGTTCGGGCCACAGCGAAACGTCTGTCAGTCGATACTATTGGTGGTCGACTGCAAACCGTCCTTGAGTCGATCGGCTATCGTCCTGCGGGCGGATCACCAGAAGGTCCATCCTTCCTATTTTCCGAATTCGGTGGCCGATACTGTAACCGCCACCATAAACAAGTGAGATTGTGATTATACAAGTTTATTTGTCCTCAGTCAGTAGGTCGACGAGACGATGGTTGAAAGCGACGCTCGATGGCTGAATAGGTGGAGACATCCGTCTCTGAGGACCGACAAAATACTACACGACCTTAAGTTAGCAAAATTTATTAAGTTGATATAGGTTTATAATAATATGGTGCAACACTCGACGCGACGGACGGTTCTTGGCGGTATCGGTGTGGGTATTGCGTCCCTAGCGGGCTGTCTCAGTGACGATTCCCCGTTGGACGATGGGATCGAGACGATCACGGTCGCCCGATCCGAGGCGACTCAGGACGGGGAGTGGCAACCCTACGGTGGCGTCATCCCCTACTACACGAACGTTTTCGAACCGCTCGTGGGGACGACCCGAGAAATGGAGCCGGCGCCGATGCTGGCGACCGATTGGGAACGGGAAGACGAGTCGACGTGGCGATTCGACCTGCGCGAGGGCGTCACCTTCCACGACGGATCGGCCTTTACGGCTGACGCAGTGGTCTCTTCGTTCGATGCGCTGATCGACCACTGGGATGCCACCGGCTGGATCAACGTCGCCACTGGCGGGGTGACAGCGGTCGACGATCACGCAGTCGAGATCGAGACGACCGAGCCGTTTCCGGCGCTTCCGGGGACGATCTCTCACAATTACTTCGGCATCATCCACCCGGACACCGACCAAGACGCGGGTATCGCCCTGGGAACGGGTCCGTTCCAACTCGCCGACCGCGACGGCAACGACGTTACGCTCGAGCCGTACGAGGACCACTGGGACGACACCCCGGCCACGGAACGTCTCGCGTTCGATATCGTCGACGACGGAACGACGCGGACGACGGCCCTGGAAAGCGGCGAAGTCGATCTGGCGATCGATCCACCCCGAAGCGACGTCGGCCGCCTCGAGGACAGCACCGAAACGGCAGTCGATACCCAGCGAACGCCGCGGACCTGCTTCGGCGGCGTCAACATCTACAAGGAACCGACGAACGACGAGGTGCTTCGACGGGCGCTGTGTTACGCCGTCGACCAGGAGCAACTCGTCGAGACGGTCCTGGAAGGCGTCGGTGATCCCGCCCGCGGCCCCATCTCGCCGGAGATTCCGTGGGCGGCCCACGACGACCTTCCGGAGATGGGGCCAGACCGCGACCGCGCTCGCGAACTCGTCGCCGAATCGAGTTACGACGGCGAGACGCTGACGATCCTGATCGACGGGAGCGAGCCGGACGACCGTGCCGTCGCGGAGGTTCTCCAGAACTGGTTTGCGGAAATCGACGTCGAGAGCGAGATCCGAAGCGTCGAATCCGCCGCGTTCTACGAGACGTTCACCGACGGCGAGGCTCACGTCTCGATCGTCGCCTTCGGCTCGAACTCCGCGGCTTCGGACTACCTCATCCGCGCCGTCTTCCACTCCGAAGGGAGCGACAACCAACAGCTCTACGAGTCGGAGGGAACCGGCATCATGAACCTCGGCGGCGAGGTCGACGACCTCATCGAGGAAGGGTACTTCGCCGAATCGGCGGATCGGAAGGCCGATCTCTACGGCGAGGTTCAAGAGCGCGTCGTCGAGAAGGGCGTCGTGATCCCGCTTTACTACCTCGAGTACGTCCTGGCGCGGCGGGCCTCGCTTCCCGCGCCGGAGCTCCATCCGATCGACAAACTCACTGACTTCACCGAACTCGAACGGGGAGAGTAAGTATGGTCGCGTCGGACCACGTGATCTCGTGGACGCAGGACATCGGGCACAGTGTACTCTCTCGGTGGTCACTCGAGGGCACCACACCGTCCGTCTCGTTGGTCGGTGGTCGACTCGACGACCGCCTCGACCCGACCGTCGAGGGCGTTCACTCTCTCTGTGGGATTTTCGCCGGCGCGTTCGCCTGGGATCGAGCCGACGGGACGCCGAGAAAACTCTTTCCGGCCGACGGTCGATTGGACGGCGGCCGAAACCGGTGGTCTTGATCGATGCAATACCTCCTCCGTCGCTTCGGGAGTTCCGTCGTCGTGCTCTTTGGCGTCACGGTCATCACCTACAGCCTGGTTCACCTCACACCCGGCGACCCGGCTCGGACCGTCCTTGCCGAGCGCCAGGGCCAACAGCCTTCCGAGACAGCCGTCCAGGAATTCCGTGCCGAGGCGGGACTCGACGATCCGATTCCGCTACAGTATCTCCACTGGATGGCCGACGTCCTTCAGGGTGACCTCGGCCGGTCGTACTACGGCGACGGCCCGGTGCTCGACCTCCTCGTCGCGTCCCTGCCGAACACGATCGAACTCGCTGGTGCGTCGATTCTGGTGGCCGTCGCCGTCTCGATCCCGGCGGGCGTGGTGAGTGCCGTCTACCGCGGAACGTGGCTCGACTACACGAGTCAGGTAATCGCACTGCTTGGCGTCTCGATGCCGAACTTCTGGCTCGGCTACCTGCTCATCATCGGCGGTGCACTCCATCTGGGTGTCTTTCCCGTCTACGGGGCGGGCACCATGGGTCACCTCGTCTTGCCCGCGGTCACGCTCGGGACCGGAATGGCCGCCGTGCTCACGCGCCTCGTCCGTTCGTCGCTGCTGGAAACCCTGGAGGAGCCCTACGTCGATGCGGCCAGGGCTCGCGGTTTGCCCGAGCGTGCGGTCGTCGTCGCCCACGCCCTGCGGACTGCACTGCTTCCGGTCGTCACGATGATCGGCCTGCAACTCGGCTACGTCCTCGGCGGTGCGGTCGTCGTCGAGATCGTCTTCCAGCGACCCGGTCTCGGAATGCTACTCGTCGACGCCGTTTTCGCACGGGATTTCCCGGTCATTCAGGGCGTGACGTTGCTAATTGGGATCTGCTTCGTCGTCGTCAATCTGGGGACGGACCTCGCGTACCAACACCTCGATCCGCGCGTTTCACTGGGGGGTGGTGGCGCGTGAGCGTCACGCGACTCCGATCGGCCCACCGCGTTGTCCGCCGGGAGTATTTCGCACACCCGACGGTGCTCGCCCTCCGCCGAAACCCCTCGGCGGTCGCAGGGGGGATCGTCGTGACAGCTCTCGCCGTCCTCGCGATCGTCGGGCCGTTCCTGACGCCGTACGATCCAACCACTCAGAACCTCGAGAGCCAGTTGCAAGCACCCTCACTCGCCCATCCGCTCGGAACCGATCAGCTGGGCCGGGACGTCGCAACCAGAGTGGTCTACGGCGCCCGTCTCACTCTCGGCATCGCCGTTCTCGTCACCGTCGTCCGGCTGACGATCGGGGTGGTCGTCGGCCTCGTCGCCGGCTACGTCGGCGGCTGGGTCGACGAGGCGCTGATGCGGGTAGTCGACGTCCTGCTCGCTTTTCCCGGCATCGTCCTCGCGCTCGTCGTCGCGGGGATCTTGGGACCGAGTCTGACCAACCTCGTGCTCGCGCTCGCCGTCGTCGGCTGGACGCGGTACGCGAGGGTCGTCCGCTCGAGCGTCCTCGAACTGCGCGAACGGCCGTTCGTCGCCGCCTCACGACTGACGGGCGCGCCCCGACGACGGGTGATTCGCCGGCACGTGCTCCCGAACGTTGCCGGACCCGTGGTCGTCCTCGCGACGCTCGACCTCGGCGGCGTGATCCTCGCCGCGGCCGGCCTCTCCTTTCTGGGGCTTGGCGCCCAGCCACCGGCGCCGGAGTGGGGGACGATGCTCTCGACCGGTCGCCATCACCTGCGCGAGGCCTCGTGGCTGGTGAACGCACCCGGCCTGGCGATCGTCCTCGCAGTGTTGGGCTCGAACCTGCTGGGTGATGGCCTGCGAGACGCGCTTGACCCGACCGACCGAACCGACGACGCCCGAGCCGGGGTGGCCCGCCGTGACTGAGCCGCTCCTCGACGTCCAGCATCTCCGGGTGCAGTTCGAGGGGGCAGACGAGCCGGTTCGGGCCGTCGACGGCCTCTCGCTGTCGGTCCAGTCTGGGGAGGTCGTCGGTCTCGTCGGCGAGAGCGGCTGTGGCAAGTCCGCCGCCGTTCGCGCGGTCGCTGGCCTCCACGGCGACGACGTGCGGGTCGAGGGAACCATCGCGTTCGACGGCACCGACCTGCGGACGGCACCGGCCGACTTCCTGCGACGCCTGCGCGCGACCAGGATCTCGACGGTGTTCCAGGACCCGGCGGCGACACTTACTCCCACTCGAACCGTGGGTTCGCATCTGCGAGAGACGCTCCGCCTCGTCGACCGGCCCGCCGACCGGTCGCTCCGATCGGTCGCCGGCTTCGATCTCGGCCTGGGACGAGTCGTGAGCCGCGACGCCGATTCCGGTCGGCGGGATCGCGCCGTGGCGCTCCTCGAGGACGTCGGTCTCACAGGGTCCGACTTTCTGGATCGCTACCCGCACGAACTGAGCGGCGGTGAAGCCCAGCGCGTCTCGCTGGCGCTGGCGCTGGCGTCGGACCCCGACCTGTTGCTGGCCGACGAGCCGACGACGGCCCTCGACGCGACGACACGGGTGGAGGTCCTCGACCTGCTCGACGGCCTGGTCTCGGAACGTGGCCTCGCGACGCTACTCGTCAGTCACGACCTTGGGATCGTCGGCGAGCGCTGTGATCGCGTCGTGGTCGCCTACGCCGGCCGAACGATGGAAGCCGGCCCCGCCGAGCGCGTACTGTCGACCCCGCATCACCCTTACACCGGGGCTCTGCTCGCGTGCCAACTCGAGGGCGCCGTCCCTGGTGAGCCCCTGCCAACGGTCGACGGCTCGGTGCCCGATCCCACGACCGAGACGGCGGGCTGTCCCTTCGAACCGCGCTGTCGCCACGCGACCGACGCATGTCGGTCGGCGGCGCCTCCTACTGTTGATCTCGGCGACGACGGATGCGTCAGTTGCGGTGAACTCGACGCGATCGCAACGCCGGGACCTGTATCGGCACCCACTGACGGAGACACTGCAACCGGTGGTACTGGAGGGATGGAACCTGAGGGCGCCACGTCGGATGGTTCCCAGTCTCCCGCTGTCTCCGTCGACGGCGGGGCGGTGACCGACTCGGGAGAATCGATACTCGAACTCGAGGGCGTCTCGAAGCGCTATCCCGTCGACGATTCCTGGCTCGCCCGTCTCCGAGGGACCGATCGCTACACGGACGCTGTCGACGACGTCTCGCTGTCGGTCGTGGCGGGTGAAACCCTCGGAATCGTTGGTGAGAGCGGTGCCGGCAAGTCGACCGTAATCGACCTCGTCACCGGACTCGACGCGCCGACCGGCGGGAGCGTTAGGCTGGATGACGAGCCAGTCGAGGCTCTCGCCGATCGCTCTCGCGAACAGGTCGTCTCGATCGGTCGGCTCTTCCAGCATCCGCGCTCGAGTCTCGACCCGCGCCAGCGGGTGGGCATCGCGATCGAGGAACCGCTCGTCGAGGCGGGCTGGGAGCCGACTCGCCGCGAGGAACGGATCCGGGAACTTCTCACCCTCGTCGGCCTCGATAGCCGCCACGCTGACCGCCGTCCCGACCAGCTCTCCGGCGGTCAGTGCCAGCGAATCGCCCTCGCCAGAGCGATCGCCCTCGAACCCGCACTGGTCGTTCTCGACGAGCCCACTGCCGCGCTCGACGTCTCCGTTCGCGCCCGAGTCTGTAACCTATTGATGGAACTACAGGATCGGTTAGCGTGTGCGTTCGTTCTCGTGAGCCACGATCTCGGCGTCGTGAGCCACCTCGCCGACCGTATCGTCGTCATGCGCGACGGCCGTATCGTCGAGACCGGTTCCACTGCGGCGGTCTGTACCGCCCCCGAGACGGCTTACACGAGACAGTTGCTGACCGCCGCGAGCGGAGTTCCAGATCCATCATCGCCCACAGACCACCTCACAGTTGATCACAAATGACGACTCTCAACTCGACTACGCGACCCGCAGACGCGTCGTTTCCTGACTATCCAGCGTACGACGTCGCCGTCATCGGCGGCGGCCCCGCCGGCTGTTCGGCGGCCGTCTTTACCGCCCGCGCAGACCTGGAGACGGTTCTGTTCGAACACGACCGGTCGTCCCTGCTGAAATCGGCTCACCTCGAGAATTACCTCGGCTTTCCCTTCGGGATCCAGCCGTCTCAGTTTCTCGAGTTGGCCCGCGAGCACGCACGCGAAGTCGGCTGCGACGTCAACCGGGAGGGTGTAACCGCCCTCCGGGCGTTCGACCCTGAGAACGGGCAGATCGAGTCCGATACAGACGATACGACCTCTAGCGACGCCGATCGCGCGTTCGTCCTCGAGACCGAGGAACGAACCGTCGTCGCCGACCGCGTCGTCGTCGCCTCCTGGGCGCGAACCGAGTTCCTCGAGTCTCTGCCCGTGACCCGCGAACCCGAAGAGCCCGGCCCGGTGATGGTCGTTCCGACCGACACGGACGGCCGGACCGACTGCGACGGCGTCTACGCCGCTGGTCGGATCACGAGTACCAACCACCAGGCGATCGTCAACGCTGGCAACGGCGCCGACGTCGCCCTGACGCTGATTCGGGACGCCCGTCCCGACTACTACAACGATTGGGTCGTCCCGGAGGGCTACTACGACAGCTACGACCGCGAGGTTCCCGAGGGTGTCGAAGAAATTTCGGTGGCTGAACGCCGACGGCGGAAGAAGCGTGCTGAAGCGGCGATGACGGAGTTCCTCGAGTAGCGAGTGGGCGGTCGCGTTTTGACCAGCACGACTGACAGTACCCCGCTCGAGAGCGACCTATTATTAAACTAAAAGGTTAAATAATAGCCCGGCATACGTTCAACTGGATGGTTGAACGAGAGCCGAACGACCTCGATCTCGACGCGATCTTCGGAGCGCTGGCGCACCCGACTCGGCGGGAACTCATCGAGCAGTTAGCCGGCGGACCGGAGCGCGTTGGCGACCTGGCCGAGCCACACGATATCTCCCTGGCGGCAGTTTCGAAGCACCTGCAGGTTCTAGAGGAGGCGGGACTCATCGACGTCGAGAAGGATGGACGCGTCCGTCGGTGTCATCTGGACGCCGCCCCGTTGAGTGACGCCTTCGGCTGGCTCACCCGGTACCGCGTCTTCTGGGAGGACCGATTCGACGCACTCGAGGACCATCTGGAGGACCAGGCCGATGATGGATGATACGACAAACCACGACGCTGTTACCGAATCACGCGACGACCGACTGATCGTTCGACGAACGTTCGACGCGCCACGCGAGCGCGTGTGGCGAACGTTTACCGACCCCGACGAACTCGAGCAGTGGTTCGTTCCCGAGGGGATGACCGCCGAGGTTCGGGTAAACGAGCGAGAACCTGGCGGCGAAATGAGTGTCATCTGGACGAATAACGACCAGCGTATCGTCAACGAAGGGTACTACATCGAGGTGGTCGAGTACGAGCGACTCGTCTCGGGCGAGGAGACCGAGGCAGGTGAACTTCGGCTCACCTACGAGTTCCGCGAGGTCGACGGTGGAACAGCGGTCGTCATTACCCAGGAATTCCCCGGCCCGGTACCCGACGGCGCGGCCGAGGGCTGGACGGGGATGCTCGATCAGCTAGCGGAGGTGCTCGCGGATGGGTCGACGATGGACGCTCCGTCGAACGACGCTCGAACCGTAACCGTGAGCCGCTTTCTCGAGGCGCCGCCCGAGCGGGTTTACGACGCGTTTCTCGACCCAGCGGAACTCGCCGCGTGGTACCCGCCAACTGGCTACACTGGCGAGGTCCACCACTTGGAGCCGGAGGGAGGCGGCACGTACCGCATGACATTCTACGGCGACACCGAGGAACGAGCCGACTTCGAACAGACCTTCGGCGGGACCTACCGCGAACTCTCTCGGGGCGAGCGGATCGTCTACACCGACGAGTTCGAGAGCGACGACCCCGAGATGGCCGGCGAGATGACGGTGACCGTCACCTTCGAGGCCGTCGACGGGGGCACCGAGATCACCGTTCGCCAGGAGAACATTCCCGAGGCGATCCCGCCCGCCGACGCGAACGCAGGCTGGAACGACTCCCTCGAGAGCCTGGCCGATCTCGTAACGGCGGGTTCCGTACTCGACGCGACGGACACGTCACTGACGATCCGACGCACGTTCGATGCGCCGCGCGAGGCAGTGTGGGCGGCCTGGACCGACCCGGACGAGATGAAGCGATGGTACGGCGCGAACCTGATGGACGTAGAGATTCACGCACTCGAAGCTGAACCCGGAGGTTCGTTCTCGATCACCATGCGAGACGACGACGACTCCTACGACGTCGACGGCGAGTTCCTCGAGGTGGTCGAGCCCGAACGCCTCGTCCACACGTGGTACGTCGGCCGGGTCACAGTCGACCTCGAATCCGTCGAGGGCGCTACCGAGCTCGTGTTCACCCACGAGAAGCTCCCGGATCGCGAGACCACCGATCTGCACGCCGAGGGGTGGCTCGCGGCGGTCGAATCGCTGGCGACAACGCTGGCGAGCGACGAGGGTCACGAACGATGACTCGACATTCGACGGTCCGCCCGTCCGATACGAACGAGACGATCCAGTGCACGTTCGATGCACACCTCGAGACGGGTGGCGCGGTCGACCGCGGTTGTCCGTACGGAAACGCGGACGAATAGTCCGGAAAAGACGACAATACACACGAAAATTATGACCGAAGACACAACGTTCGACCCGAGCCAGTACGACACGACGATCACGCGGACGTTCGACGCGCCGCGGGAGACGGTCTGGGCGGCCTGGACCGATCCCGAACAGGTGGCCGAGTGGTGGGGGCCCGAGGGCTTTACCGTTCCCCACTGTGAACTGGACGTCCGACCGGGCGGTACCTTCCACATCGACATGGAAGCGCCCGACGGCACCATCTACCCCGACGCCGGCGAGATCCTCGAGGTGGAAGAACCCGACCGACTCGTATTGCTCAGTCGCGCCTTCGAGGACGAGGACGGAAAAGCACAACTCGAGGTACGAAACACCGTCTCCTTCGAGGACGAGGGAGGCCGAACCCACCTCACGCTCCAGGCGGAGGTACTCTCGGCGACGCCGGCCGTCGAGGAGGCCCTGGGCGGGATGGAACTCGGCTGGACCGGAAGCTTCGAGAAGCTCGAGGAGTACCTCGACGAATCGGGAGTGACCGGGACGTGACGGGTGCGGACCCGTTCCTCGAGCACCGCGGCGAACGCCCGTGTGTCGAGATCCCGATCGAGGCCACGTTGGCCGAGTGGGGGGAGGTGAACGCCCTCGTCGGCGAACTCCTCGAGTGGCTCGGTCGGCGTGAGGTGCCTCTCGCCGGTGCACCGTTCTACCGGTACCACGTGATCGGCGACGAGACGACCCCGTTCGAACTGGTGGTCGGCGTTCCGACCGAGGGCCGACTCGCCGGCGACGACCGCGTCCGACCTGGAACGATCCCCGATGGCACGTACGCGGTCCTGATACACGAGGGACACCCCGACCAACTCGAGGCCCAGCACGCGGCGCTCGAGGCGTGGGCCGAGGCGGACGGACACGAACTCGCCCGTCGCACCGAAAACGGCAAGACCGTCTGGACGGGGCGTTACGAACACTACCGGACGGACCCGACCGAAGAGCCGGACCCAGCCGAGTGGACCACCGAAATCGCCACCCTCGTTCGGGACGACTTCCCGGAAGGCGTAAGCGCCCCGACGCGTCGGGCCCTGGCGGGAGCGGGTTACTCTCGTCTCGAGCAGCTGGACGGGGCGGACCCAGCCGAGATCGAGGCGTTACACGGCATCGGGCCCTCGGTGCTCGAGACGCTCCGAGAGAGCCTCGAATCGGCGGGATTCAATTTCAGTGGCAGTGGAGACGGAGACTGACTCTCGACACCGACGAGGTCGGACGACCACCGCGGGGCGTTCGTCCAGTCGCTCCGTCTCGAGAGTGTATCGATTCACGTCTAAGCTCTCTCTGAGCAGGGTAGCGAGTTGCACGAGCACTTCTCGCCATCACCTGCTCGTTCCTCAAACACTCATCTAGACAGTGTAGATTGATGTGGTAAGTAAACACTGCCTATAGTTGATAGTAAAAATAATCGATCATATTCGGTACGGTGATTCAATAGCAGTGTCAACCGCTGTTGTAAGCTCGTTGCGTGAGTCAAAGAAGCGATTTCTGAGTGCTGCCTGGAGTCATCTCCAGTGCTCTCCGACCGGACTTCGCTTTGGCGAGTACGCTGGCAATGTCACGAAGGCGAGGTGGTCGCGGGTCGCTAGACCCGTGACGGACGGCGTCCGAAAATACGGCGCTTTATCCAATACAATAATCAGATCATCTTCGAACCCTTTTCATAATGTGTAAGAGACATGTTTGCGTGATTGGCGGTAACGTACTCTTCAAATCGAGAGAAAAAGCGATCACCGTCCTCGGTGATCGCGCCTAAGAGACCGTCCAGTAGCATTGTTCAGATACTAAGAGATACGTTCAGTCGCGTTGTCCGAATAATAGACAGATGGCCGCGTGGTTCGGGGACACCACCGGTACACAGGTCGACTTGGACAGATTTCTTGGTTTGATCGACACAGACTGTCGTGGCATCCATCTTCGGCCGCTTTTTGTAATTCACACAGAACAGTTCTTGCTTATCAGCGACAGACTCAGCGACTGTACGGCGAGGTTTTTGATACCTCGACCCCGATTCTTTGAGTACTCTCCGACCGCTCAGGATCGAGTATTCGACATCGTACGTCTCACCGAGATGCTGTTGGACAAGCGCCGGCATCCACGCCGGCCTGTCAACGCCAACGTTTTCGGGATATCCGTGGACTGTTCCCTCGATTCAATATTATTACAATCTGAAACTTTTCTCCTTCTCCCAGTCTTATGACTATTAGAAATAGCCAGCTATCGTTTGTTCGTCGCTGAACGTCCTCCCATTCGGCTCTATAGTAACAACTGAAACGATTCATCCACCGAGGGCCGATCCATCTGGCGATCAGGTGTGCAAGGACGTTCAGTGGCAACTATCGTTCAGTCTGCGTGAGGCCATTTTCGTACGCTACCTGTGCGGAGACGTTCGGGGGTACATTTATTCCGACCGATCCCGATTTTGGGAGTATGACTTTCGAACGAACGTGGAAAGTTGGGTTTTCAGACACGGATCTCTTCGGAATCGCTCACTATCCCCGGATGATCGATGCCATTCACGATACATCCGATCTGTTCATGGAGTCAATCGGGTGGCCATACTGGGAGCTGATCGATGAACACGAGCTTGGCCTCCCGGTCGTCTCCATGGACTTCGATTTCGAACAGCAACTTCAAAGCGGTGACGAGGTCACGATCGAGCTGACAACCGACGTCGGCGACTCGAGCGTTCGACTGGATTATCAGGCATTCCACGACGAGAACGTAGCATTCAGGGGGACGGAATTTCGGGTCTGTGTCCCCGTCGGCGCCGACCACGCGACACCGGTTCCCAACGACCTTCGAACGGCGCTTGAGAGCGCGGGCGAATCGGAATAGGCGTCCGTTTATTGGAATACGATCACGGTAGGCGCTTCTGATGGACGAACCAGAAAAAACAATACAGCTGCGAAGAGGTACATTGTTCCGATTGATAGAACGACGGCGTGGGTCCGATCGATACGGCGGCTAGCACGGATCGCTACGGCGGAAATGGGAATGAGGGCCGCGTATTGGGACGATTGTGGAACGATTTCGACGACACTCGAAAGGAGAAGCAATCCGCTTCCCGCAAGGACAAACATCCAGGCGGCTACTTCTGCCCGTTCGTCGCCGACTACGACAGGAACTGTTCGCTTTCCACGTCGTCGGTCGTCGTGATAGTCGAGGCGATCGAGCAGGATACCAATTCCCGCCAGATGAACAAAGAAGACGCCGGCGAGGACGATTACGACCGTCGTCAGCGTTCCAGTCTGGGTGGCGTAGCCGCCCGCCATCGCGAGTGCAATTCCTAGTGGATAACTCACGGTCGTCGTTACTGGGTTCGTATCCAGGTACGGCGCATGAAGCAATCCCAAAGCGAGAATCGGAGTGGACAGAACGACTGAAAGGGTGCCCGAAACGAGCCATAGGTACGCGAGACAGCCACCGAACGCCGCCGTCGAGAGAACAATCGCGACGTGAATCTCAGTCGGTGTGAGTCGGTTCTGATCATCTTCATTTCTTACGTAGTAGTCGACATATCCGTCCCTAAGATGGGCGACGTACACGGCAAGACAAACCGCGAAACAGTGGGCGATTGCCGTCCCGACCGACACGTAATCGGCAAGTACCGCACCGAACACCGCTATCGCTCCCGCCGGGAGCAAAAAAACAGGCTGTACGTGCGCCAAGAGGCCGCTCCCGATCCGTTTGGCGTCGTGTCGTTTCACGTCCACCCTGTGTGGGCGCTCGGTAAATAGTGTTATCGTCCTTGCTGACTCTTTTGAACGTCGATATCCTCGAACGTGAGGTCGCGATCGCTAACGTCGACGATCATCGAACCAATCCCCTCGATTTCGGCATCGATCGTATCCCCACCAGAGATCTCGCTTACCCCTTCCGGCGTTCCGGTCGTCACGACGTCGCCCGCCTCGATCGTCGCTCCGATCGAAGCGTACTCAACGATGTCGGCACAACTGTATATCATGTCGCTCGTGTTCTCTCGTTGGCGGGTTTCCCCGTTGAGTTTGAGCTCCATCTCGAGATCGTGGGGATCGTCGATCTCGTCCCGCGTCACAACACACGGTCCAATGATCGTAAACGTGTCGTAGGACTTCCGGTTCGACCGATCTTGTTCCCCACGGACGGAGACGTCGAGGAGGATCGTATATCCGAGGATCGCATCCCAGACGTCGTCACGTTCGATGTCTTTGACGTCCTCACCCATAACGAACGCAAGCTCGATTTCGTGATCAACCCGTCGGTCGGTAAACGGAAGTTCGATCCCGTCTTCAGGACCGGCAACGCTCGATGCAGCTTTCAGGAAGTACCCCTTGTCCTCGATCGTGAACCACTCGTCGGTGACGATGTCCGTGTCGGCCAGCGCCTCCTCAATGTGGTTCTCGTAATTCAGCGGCGCGGCGATGACTTTTCCCGGGCGCCGAATGGGTGATTCGATGCGGACGTCGCCACGGTCGTATTCTGGATCGTTGTTCTCGTACTCGCTCGCGTCGAGTCCCTTCTGTGCGTACTCCTTTAGTGGATCGTTCGTCTCGAGTCCGAGGCGGTCAGTGACGTCGACGATTCCGTCGTCGTCCGTCAACAGACCGAGTCGGTCGTCGTCGAATCTAACGAATCGCATTGTAGGTACACAGTGGTACGCCAATATAAATCATCCTTTCTGCTCGTCAGTTGTAGGCTTGGAATCCGCTCATCATCGGTTACGACGTTCTTCATTCACGTCGACGGTGCCGTCGGTTTCGAGTGCCTCGACGATCAGTTCGGCGACGTCGACGATCTCGAGGTCGTCCTCGAAGTCGCCGGTCTTGCGGCCGTCTTCGTACATCGTCATGCACATCGGGCAGGCGACGACGAACTTCTCGACTGCCGACCCAGCGTCGGTCTCCTCGAGTGCCTCCCGGAGTCGCTCTTCGCTGGGTTTGGGCTCTTCGTCGAACTCCATCCAGAGGCCGCCGCCACCGCCGCCACAACAGAAGGAATCGGCGCGGTTGCGCGGCATCTCGAAGAGGTCACAGCCGGTGGCCTCGATGAGGTCGCGTGGGGCCTCGTACTCGTCGTTGTACCGCCCAAGGTGACAGGGGTCGTGGTAGGTGACGGTGTACTCGAGTTCTGTTCCCTCGAGGCCAAGCCGGCCGTCCTGCACTAATTCTTCGACCGCCTGGGTCCAGTGGAGCACGTCGATTTCGCCGTCCGCGTTCCACTGATCGGTGTAGTCGAAGGGCATCATCGGGTCGTCGGCGAACTCCGCGAAGTCGACCTCCGGATACTCGTTTGCGAACGTATTGTAGGAGTGAGGGTCGGTACAGACGATCGTGTCGAACTCACACTCCTCCCAGGTCTCGACGTGGTGGCCCGCGAGTTCGACGTAGAGGAACTCCTCGCCCACCCGGCGAACGTCGTTGCCGTCGTACTTCTCGTCCTCGAAAAGGATGCCGAAGCTAACGTCGGCTTCCTGCAAGATGGTCGCCAGCGAGCGGGCGACTCGCTTGTTCCGGTCGTCGTAGCTGGGGTAGTCGCCGACGTACCAGAGGTAGTCGACCGTCTCTTCGCGGGCGTCGGTGAGGTCGAACTCGAGGTCCTCAGCCCAGTCGGCGCGATTCCGTGGGGAGTCGCCGAACGTGTTGCCCTGTTGCATGACGTTCTGGAAGACGTCCTGCATGTTCGAGGAGACGTCGCCCTGGTCGGTGAGCTGGCGGTTGAGCCG
>NZ_JBGFCC010000016.1:0-35898 GCF_041205745.1 Natrarchaeobius versutus
TCCAACTTGCTGCCCCACGTTGTCATGAGACTCTCTACGCGTCCAGAAGATATGAACTAGTCTGCTGATCCCTATCAGTTCGCACGTGTAGTGGCCATTCTCTTCGTCTGAGAGGAGTGAAAATTAACCCACGAGAAGCATTCTATGACACCCTCCGAGTAACAGGAGCGAGGCGACGAGTACCGAGGCGGATCTTCGAAGGCGTCGACGGCTGTCGGACCGAGTGCCTCGAGAACGACGCGGCGAGTGCACCCGTCGATCTAGTCGGATCGGTTCCACGCGATGACCGACGAGGACGGGACGAGACGTCGGGTGTACCCTTAGCAGTACGGGACGTCGTTCGGCTGGGATCCGATCGCGTGGGTGTTCTCGTCGTCGGATACGGGTTCGAGTGTGATCTCACCCGATCCGTCGACGTGGACTGTGTATCCATTGTAGGTGAACTCGACGGCGGACGGAAGCCGTTCAGCGTCGACTGGGTGGAAAAGCGAATCGAGCGCGTCCGTGTCTATCGCGCCGTGAAGTGGCGGCTGTAACTCCTCCGGTGGGATCCCCTCACGTTTCGCAATGGCTTCGACGACGGCGAGACTGACTGGCTGTTCTCGGTTCATGCTCGCTCCTGCCATATTCGCATATATAAAAACCGGTGTTTCTTCGCTGACGCACGGACGACAAGCGTCAGACATTATCCTATGATCAGACAGTAATCGGCGTTAGTATAACCGATGCGTTCAGAATGAATGTCTTTCGATCGGATCAGTGACTCGCTCGCGGTCGACCACCCGACACCGTCACCGATCGTTCGAGGCCCTCACCGATCAGTCGTGACCGTTGACCGGCACCGGTTCGTACGGCTCTTCGAGGTACTCGAGGTCGCTATCCGAGAGGTCGATCTCGAGGGCTTCGACGGCGTCTTCTAAGTGTTCGATACTCGTCGTACCGACGATCGGGGCGTCGACGACGTCCTTGTGAAGCACCCAGGCGAGACCGATCTGGGCCATCGTGACGCCGTGTTCCGCGGCGAGTTCCTCGACGCGGGCGTTGATCTCCGCGCCGCCGTTTGCGCGGTAGGTGTCGATCCGGTCTGCGACCCAGCTATCGTCCATGTACTCGCCACGGACCGTCTCGAGGAACTCGTCGTGGGGGCGGGTGAGATAGCCCCGCGCGAGCGGGCTCCAGGGGACGACGCCGACGCCTTCTTTGGCACACAAGGGGAGCATCTCGCGTTCTTCCTCGCGGTAGACGAGGTTGTAGTGGTTTTGCATCGAGACGAATCGCTCGAGGCCGAGTCGCTCGCTCGTGTGGAGGGCCTTGGCGAACTGGTGGGCCCACTGCGAGGAGGTGCCGATGTACCGGACGTTCTCGCGGCGGACGGCGTCGTCTAACGCGCGAAGCGTCTCTTCGATCGGTGCGTCGTAGTCCCAGCGGTGGGTCTGATAGAGGTCGATCGTCTCCATCCCCAGCCGATCGAGACTCGCCTCGAGTTCCTGGTCGATCGTCTTGCGCGAGAGTCCGCTCGAGTTGGGATCGTCTTCGTCCATCCGATGATACACCTTCGTCGCCACCACCTGCTCGTCGCGGTCGTAGTCGGCGAGGACGTTGCCGAGGACGCGTTCGGACTCCCCGTAGGAGTAGACGTTCGCCGTGTCGAAGAAGTTGATCCCGAGGTCGATCGCCCGCTCGATGATCGGTCGACTCTCCTCCTCGTCTAAGACCCACTCACGCCAGTCGCTCGAGCCGAAACTCATACAGCCCAAGCAGATTCGACTGACGGTCATTCCCGTGTCACCGAGTGTCGTGTACTCCATGGGAGACTGAATCGAGAACTGGATACTAAAGGGTGGTGTTCGGGTGTGGACGCCGGTTTGAC
This sequence comes from Natrarchaeobius versutus, assembly GCF_041205745.1. Taxonomy (NCBI): domain Archaea; kingdom Methanobacteriati; phylum Methanobacteriota; class Halobacteria; order Halobacteriales; family Natrialbaceae; genus Natrarchaeobius; species Natrarchaeobius versutus. The sequence goes on from NZ_JBGFCC010000016.1 coordinate 1,871, forward strand.
GACTGCCGGAGCGGATACGATAGTCGCCACTGAAAGTCAATGCACATCCGGTCGCCAGACGGAAAGCGCGGTTTGGAGTGTGTGCGGTTCGGAGCGAGCGCGGTTCGGAGCGAGCGAAGTGAGCGAGAACCGCGGGAATGCGAACGGGGAGGAACGACCCGTGAGCTCGGCGATCGGCGTGTACATCGTTTCATACGGTTTGCTGTAACGATTTACCGGTGCGACCGCAGGACGGGTCGTGGTCGCACCGGAAATGACTGACAGCAGACCGTATCAGTTGTTACGATAGCCGACAAGAAGTGCTTCACTCGGGTTTGTACTGGCCGCAGAGGGATGCTCACTCGAGTTTGCGGATCATCACGAGCGCGTCCTCGCCGTCCTCGTAGTAGCCGGGGACGCGTCGGAGTGGTTCGAAGCCAAAGCGCCGGTAGAGGCGTTTCGCCCCGTCGTTCGACCGCCGGACCTCGAGTTTGACCGTGCGGGCGCCCTGTGCGGTGAGGACGGCCAGAATGCGGGTGAGCAACGCGGAGCCGACGCCGATTCCGCGCCGTTCGGGATGGACGGCGATATCCTTGACGTGGCCGAGTCGGCGGCCGAAGTTCCGCGAGACGTCGGCGACGACGTAGCCGGCGACGTCGCCCTCGTGTTCGGCGATCAGAAATCCGGGTTCGTCGAGAAATCTCTCGAAAGCGTCGTACGGCCAGGGCTGGGTGAACGACGCGTTCTCGATGTGCGTGACCGCGAGGAGGTCGGCACGCTCTGCGGGTCGGATCGACACGTTCTCGTCGTCGCCAGCCGAGACCCGAATCGTCACGCGATGAGGTTGGATCTCCAGTACTAAAAGCGGTCGCGTCGACCGGAAAACGGCGACCTCAATGGCCGGCGAATCGAGCAGACTGTCGTCACGAACGCCGGAAACAGAACCGGACTAGACGGTCTCGAGGCGGTCGATCTGTTCGTCGGACCAGTCGTAGTAGTGTCTGTCAGTCTGGCGAAGGACCTCGACGCACTCGTTGTACTGCGTTCGCGCATCGTCGGCGAGCGGGTCGTCGGGATTTTCCTCGAGCCACTCGCGGAGTTCGGCCAACGACCGCGGGGAGTAGGTATCCATCCGATCCTGGTGTTCCAGGATCTCCACCTTGCGGCCCTCCTGGCGGAGGGTCCGCACGAGTGCCCAGATGGCGATCCCCCAGAAGGCGACCAGGGTAAAGACGAGCATTCCGATAACGCCGGGGGTGAGAACCATCAGTCGTCACCTCCCGTAACCCCGGCGGGCTCCGATTCACCGCGTCGACCCTCGATGACGGACATGATCGCGTAGCCGATGATCGGGAAGAGGACGATCACGAGCATGCCGGCGATCATCTCGGGCGAGCCGAAGTTCTCCCAGGCGAAGTAGCCCATGATGAACAGCATGACGGCAGGGATGACGAACTTCACGACGGGGTCCCACCACTTGCCGACGTAGATGCCGGCGTTGCGGTTGACCGCGAGCAGGCGGAGTCGCTCGGGACCGAGGATCCAGCCGATGACGCCGATGATGGCGAGGGTTGCAAGCGGCAGTCCCCAGTTGCCAAAGACGAAATCGAGGAAGTCGAGGATGTCGGCGGAGTACGCACTCGGGAGACCGAGCAACCAGATACCACCACAGATCGCGAGCACCGTCTGGGTGCGACTCAGTCGAGTCTCCTCGCTGACGGTCGTGACGCTCACTTCGGTGATAAGCAGGCCGGAGGTGAACGTCGCGAGGAAGAAGCCGACGAAGAAGACGACGGCGACGACCCCCCCGAGGGGAATTTCGGGGAACACCTGGACGAGCGAGACGAACGCGAGTCCCGCGCCGGCGTCGGGTTCGACGCCGACCGCGAAGACGACGGGGAAGATGGCCAGCGCGGCGAGGATGCCGATGCTCGACTCGCCGATAGCGGTAAAGACGCCGCCGCCGAGCGGGACGTCGTCGTACTCACGGAGGTAGCTCCCGACGGTGAGGGCGATTCCCCAGCCCAGCCCGGTCGAGAACAGCGCCTGTCCGAGCGCGGCGATCCAGGTGTCGCTGAACAGTAGGTATTCCCACTGGACGCCGAAAGTGAACGCGATCCCCTCGCTCGCACCCGGGAGCGTGAGTCCGCGGATCGTCATGACCACGAGGGCGATGACGAGCGCCGGCACCGCGTAGACGACGATCCGTTCGACGCCTCGCCGGATGCCGAGCGCGAGGACGGCCGCGATCGACCCCATGACGATCGTGTGGAGCGCGATCATCAGTGCCGGGTTCGCGAAGAAATCGTTCATGAACGCCTCGGCTTCGAAACCGGTCGCGGTGAACGTAAACAGGAGCGAGTGGACCGCGTAGTAAAGCGTCCAGCCGATCAGCGGCGAGTAGTACGACATCAACGCGATGTTCACGAGGATGACGACGATCCCCAATCCGACCATCCCGCCGCGGCCGACGACGTCGCGGAACGCACCGATGACACCCTTGTTCGTAAAGCGACCCAGCGCGACCTCGGCCATCAACCCCGGTACGGCCAGCAGGAACAACAGAACGAGAAACGCGAGGACGAACGCACCGCCCCCGTTGTTCCCCATCACGTACGGGAACCGCCAGATGTTTCCAGCGCCGACCATGGCGCCGATCATCGCCATCAGGAAGCCAAAGCGGGTACCCCACTCGGCTCGAGCCGTTTTGGTTGGGACGTCTGCCATCGTCGAATCACTTTGCGACCCACCACACGCAGGAACGTATATGTTTGCTACATGCCACCATTACACACATCGAGTAACGAGAAGTTACCGTTCGCAATGGCCGGTAAAGACCGTGGAGATGGTGGATCGGTGGGCCGCCGATCGCCGTGTGGCCACTCGCTGAGCCACCGATCAGCGAGCAACGGGGATTACTCCGCCGGGATCGCGTCGATCTCGAATCCCTCGGTCAGTTCCTTCAGTTCCTCGAGGGCGTCCTGTTCTTCCCGAAGGTTCTCCTCGAGGAGGTCGGCCGCCTCGTCCATGCCGAGCTGGTCGGCAAGCGGGATGAGATTGCCGTATGCGGCGATCTCGTAGTGTTCGGTCTTCTCCGCGGCGGCCATGTTGTGATAATCCATGACCTCCTGGTTGGGATCCATCGAGGTGAACTCCTCGTACTCCTCGATCAGCCCCTCGACCGCCTCACACTCTTCTTTCTCCGGGGGTTCGCCAAACATCTCGAAGACCTCCTCGAGTCGGTCGATCTGGCCCTCGGTTTTCTCGCGGTGTTCGGCGAACGCGCTCGCGATCTCCTCGCGTTCCGTGTTCTCCTCGAGATCCGACAGGACCTCCAGCAGACGGTGTTCGGCGTGGTAGATGTCCTCGAGTCCGTGCTCGAACAAGTCGTGAATGGTGTCGATGCTCATGCTCCGAACCGGAGTTCAGCGGCCGTATGAAAAAGCCGAAAGCCTGCGACGGCAGGCGAGCCGGCGGCCGAGCCCATGCCGAACGGTACGCACGAGCCGACCTACGCTCTGGCGACTACTCCACGACTTCTTCGACCCGGTCGGCGTACCGTTCGAGGTCGCCAGCCAACTCCCGGGCCTGATCCGGCGTCAACTCGAGTTCGTTCATGTGCTTTGGCAGGTGTTCCTCGCGCGCGTTATCGAGTTCGAACTGCAGTCGAACGCAGTCGGGATCCTCCCGATCCGTGGTCGCGTTCACGACGGCTACCGACTCCCACTCGAACGTCTCCCCCGTCGCGACGGCCTCGACGTAATCCAGCGTCGTGTACGCCGTCACCGAGATCAGTCGATCGGACATGCGCGAACGCTCGAGGCGAGGCCACTTATACCGTCGGCCGTTGGGGGAATTCTGCAACGGACATCGGTGCCGACGGCCGAGTGCGAATTCGGGGTATTCGAAGCGACCTTCCGAAGAACGTCGACGCAATCGGGCGATCGTTCGGCGCCGTCGTCGTGACCGTGTCAACTACCGGCTGTTTTTGCGACCGCCGGCAAACAGCCCTCGAGAGACGGAGCACGTCAGACGACCGAGTTCGTGGCGGGTGAAGTCGAAGACGGTCGCCGACGGCGAGCGTCGATCAGTCAGTCGCGTGAAATTCGTCGATCAGTCGTATGACACGGGGTCGAAGCACAATCGAAAGACTGCAACCGATTCGTCCCGAGCTGGCCGTCGGAGATAGCGGCATCAGTATCCGATAAGACAGAGCACGGGTAGGGCTTGCGTCCGAGACGATACTTAAGCGAATAGAGTGCAAACGAGGGGCAATGACCGACTCGGCCGAGTGTAAAGCGAAGACGAGTGAGGAGGACGACGAGCGTGACGATGCCCATCTCGAGGACGTCGAAGAGGGGGCAGGCTGTACGGAGATCTGGGAGCATCTCGCCGAGAAGCGCGAGGAACGCGACGCATCCAGGTAGCGACTTTTTTGACAGCCAGGCCCGTATCGGGAGCCATGACCGACAATCGACCCGGGGACCGCGACGAATACGGTCGATCGATTCCGACGGACCGCGAATCGCCGGTCGGCGCACCGGTTATCCGGGGCGACGAATCGGTCACCGGGACGCGAGCCCGCAGGGCCGTTCAGTTCGATCCGGACGATCCAGACAGTCTCGAGGAGGCCGCGAGGACGGTCGCGGAGTTCGCAAGCGGTGCGAGTGAGGACGACCACCTCTACATGCTCCGCGGCGCGGCCGCCTGTGCCGCACTCGTTCGCGGGGAGGGATCGTACAAGGCGGCGGCCGAGCGGGCCGGCGACGACGCGACGGTCTCGTTCATCCGCAAATGGGCGCGGGTACACGATCTCCCGCGATCGGTCCGCAAACAGGTCGCGCTCGGCGAAATCGCACCGACTGCCGCAAAGCACATCGCCCGCGTCGGCGGCGAGGCGCGACTCCTGTTGGCGTGGGCGGCGATCGACGGCGACCTCACCGTTCGGGAGGTCCGAAGCGTCGCGAGTTCGATCAACGACGGCGACCCGATCCACGAGGCGCTGGCCGAATACGACGCCAGACTGGGGCAACTCGAACTCACCCTCTCACCGTCGACCTACCGCGATCTGCGACGCCGGGCGTCGGTCGACGACGTCGATCCCGGCGAGATCGTCACCGAGGCGCTCGAGAGGTACTTCGAGGACGGATAACCCCGTCTCGAGCGAGACAGCCGGAAGGTCTTCCGCGGCGGGAGAAAGAAAACGTTTAACCGCCACTCACCGATACGTCAGAGTACAGGGCCGGTAGCTCAGTCCGGCAGAGCGTCTGGCTTTTAACCAGACGGTCGCGTGTTCAAATCGCGCCCGGCCCGTATTCTCGTCGCGAGCAACTCCGCGAGCGGCGAGTATCGGAACCGGCGCGATTTGAAGTAAACCAGAAAGGCACACCGTAGCAAGCATTTCTGGGCGTCGTTCACAATCGCGCCCAACCCACTCACGTCATCTCGACGGTCCAATGCTGCGACGAACAACCGCGAGCGATAGATCGCAGGATCGGCCGGACTCGAGGTGCGATGAGGTCGTGGCGAAAATCCAACCCGGCGGCCTCACGCGAGCTCTGACTGCGAATCCAGTCTGATTTCGAATCGGGCGCCGCCGTCGGGACGATCGCGGACGTCGATACGCCACCCGTGGGCTTCGACGACGTCCCGGACGATCGCGAGTCCGAACCCGGTCCCGTCCTGGGTCGTGGAGTGTCCGCGATCGAAGACGAGAGTACGGTGTTCAGATGGGATCCCTCGCCCGTCGTCTTCGACGACGAATCCCCTGTCGGGGTCGTCGTCGAGGTGTGAGATTCGAACCGAAACCGAGGAGTCGTTGTGCTCGACGGCGTTCCGAAAGAGGTTCTCGAAGACGTGGAGCAACTGATCGCGGTCGCCGAGCACCGTCCAGTCGTCTTCGAGATTACACGTGAGAGTGGCGTTGTCAGCCCAGATCGTACTCCAGGCGTCCTCGGCGACGGATCGGATCGTGACCGGGGATGGCTCCTCGAGCGTCGTCCCGGTCCGAGCCATCGTCAGGAGATTTGTGATCATCGTCTCCATACGCTCGTGTGCGGTATGAAGCGCCTGGAAGTCCTCCTCGTTGGAGGAGTGTTCGGCGAACTGTGCGTAGGTTTGTGCGATCCCGAGTGGCGTTCGCAGGTCGTGACTGATCACGCCCGCGAACTCGTCGAGACGCTGGTTGGTCCGCTCGAGTTCCCGTTCGCGAGCGATGCGGTCGGTGACGTCGCGGGAGTTGATGACGACCCCGTCGACGATGCCGTTGTCGAGCAAGTCGACGGCGATCCCTTCGAAGACGAGCCAGGAGCCGTCGCGGTGACGGACGCGGTACACGAATCGCGCTTCGGTGTCCGAGCGGGTGATGAGTCCTGTGAACTCATTGATCGCATCGGAGCGGTCGTCCGCGTGAACGAGATCGAACAGCGATTCGTCGATGAGGTCGGACGGGTCGTAGCCGAGGACGGCCCGCACCGACGGGCTGGCGTACGTGACGGTCCCGTCCCCGTCGACGACCGTAACGACGTCCGAGACGTTCTCGATGAGCGCCTGGAACCGTTTCTCGGCTTGGCGCCTGTCGGTAACGTCTCTGAGCATCAGGACCACGCCTTCGGTTCGCTCGTCGCGGACGGTGGAGACGGTTGCGTCGACGGTCGTTTCGTCTCTGGTGATCGTCAGCTCCTGGGCGGTTCCCGCCAGGAGTCGCCGACTCTCCGGAAGGACGTCGGTGACCGACTGGCCGACGATCTTCTCGTCGCCGAGCAGTGCTCGAGCCGCCGGGTTTCGGTCGACGATCCGTCGCTCGTCGTCGACGACGAGGTAGCCGTCGCGCATCCCCTCGATGACGCTATCGCGTGCGATGGGAACGAGGTCGAGCCACCGGTAGCGATAGAGGGCGACCGCGATCAAGATGCCCGTCGCGCCGAATCCCCAGACGGAGTAGTTGATCTCGGTCACTCCGTAGTGAGCGAGGACGTTGGTGGCTCCCGGTATCAACGGTGCGAGGACTACTAATCTCGCTTGCGCGTGGTAGACACCACTTCCCCTGGCGTCGAGGTACTCGAGGAAGAAAACGTAGATTCCGGCGCCGGAAAGTCCCCAGTTGTAGAGGACGTACAGCCAGTAGATCGGGTTCTGGTAGGCCTCGACCGGCAAGAGAACCTCGGTGAACTGCATCGGTTCGTGCATCAGGAAGTGAGCGGGGTTCGTCCAGGTCAGGACGATCCACGCGCCGGTTACGGCGTAGATGATCGCCAACTGGCGCTTCCGGAGTTTGCGGCCGGCGTAGGCCATCGCGAACTGAAACAGTCCAGTCGACATGACGACCGCGCCGGAGTCGACGGTCTTCGCGAGTGCGAACCCGACCGTTGGATCGGTCTCGACGAGGAGAAGCCCCTGCGGAATCGTCCACAGTGCGATTCCAAAGAGAAAGACCGCCAGCGGAAGGACGTCGGTTTTCGGTCGGGTCCGCGGAACGAGCACGGCGAGAACGAGGTTCAAGAGGCCGATAAGCACGAGAGAGATGGCGTGTATCGCGGTAAACTCTTGAGCCACGTCCGTTCGATTGCACAGCGAGGTCAAATACGTTCGGTCCGACGGTCGTCGCTACGGATCGACGGAGACGCTGAACGTGAGCCTCCGAGGGAGAACGAGCGAAATTCCTACTCGAGGACCCGCTCGAGACAGGCCGTGAGTTGGGGCTTCGAGACGGGCTTGGTGAGGTAGCCGTCGGTCTCCACCTCGAGTGCGTCCGCGGATGGGTCGATAGCGGAGATCACGATCGTACGACACGCCGATCCGCGCTTCGCGAGGACCTCGAGCAGTTCGTCACCCGAAAGGGAGGGCATCCGCCGATCGACCAGAAGGGCGTCGACCGAGTCGTCGACGAGATCGAGGGCCGCCTCTCCGCTGTAGACCGTTTTCACGTCGTACCGATCGGCGAGCATTCGCGTGTGTGCGTCGGCGTACAGCGGCTCGTCGTCGACGATTACGATCGTCCGCTGGTGTGTGCTTGTCACGGTACGGGACCTCTCGTCATCCACCATTCGTTCATTTCATTCATACAATGTATAATATATCCGATGGTCGTCGGATGGGACCGAAGCGGTCGTCAGGGGAGCCGGTCGTTGACGTGTCCACGGAAGCGGACGATCGTGAGGAGTATCGCGACGAGCGCGATCGGGACGCCGAACCCGGGGACGTCGTCGGCGTCAGCCACATCGGAACGGTCGTCACTGGTCCCGTCGTCGACGTCACCAGACGACGTTCCGTCGTCTGCGGACCGACTGTCGTCGTCGGTCGCGTCGTCAGCCGGTTCGGGATCCGTGTCGTCCGCGGGATCGTCCGCCGTCTCACTGTCGTCCGTCGATCCGACACCACCGCTTCCGCCGCCTCCGGCCCCACCACCGCCTCCGCCGGAGCCCGAAGAACCCCCAGTGGAACGGGATTCGGCGACCTCGAACTGCAGTTCGTCGGTCAACTCGTTGCCCGCTTCGTCGGCGACGACGACCGTCACCTCGTAGGACGACCCGTCGGCAATCTCGAGGGTGTGCTCGGCGGCGGTAGACGTGATCGACGTCCCTGCGTCGGCGGTGACGTCGACGCCGTCGACCGCGATCGAGACCGATCCGACGTCGACTCCGGAGAGGTGGTCGTCGTAGGCGAATCGGACCGTCGCTTCGTCCGTTCCCGCGGGGAGAACGCTCCCATCGGTCGGCGAACGGTCCGTGACCACCGGCGGTTCGTCGTCGGTCACCAGGGCGCCGTACGTCGAGAAGCCGTCTACCTGGGCGACGACGAACGGATCGCCGCCGACCCTCGAGACGCTCGAGTCGACCGGCGTCCACTCGTCTGCGGGTTGGTCGTAGTGGTGTAAGACGACGTCTTCGGCGTCGACACCGCCGGGGAGTTCGTCCTCGTCGATCGCCATCGTAATCGTTGCGCTCTCGATCGCCCCCTCCGCTAGCTGGTGGTCGATGAAGCTATCGAGCTCTGCGGTCAGGAAGCCGACACCGGTCTCCCCGCCCTCGAGGTTCGCGTCGACGGTGTTTTCCGAGAGGGCGAGATACAGCTCCTGGGATTTGATCGCCTCATCGGCGTCGTCGGCGACGTCGAACTCGATCGTCGACCCGCTTCCGTCGATTTCGATCACACCGTGGTGGAGGGTGAACCTGGTGTCGACGACGACGGAAGCGGTATCCGCCCCGTCGTTCCCTGCGCGGTCCGTCCCGGTCACGGAGACGGAGTAGTTGCCCGACTCCTCGAACTCGAGTGTGCCGGTAAACACCGTGGCGTTTTCGTTGGCGGATTCCATCGACACGGACGCAGGTGCCGTCGAGCCGTCCTCGGGGTCCGTGAACTGTGCCGACACCGCCGGGACGGCCGCGAGCGGTTCGTCGCTCTCGACGACGACCGTCGCGTCGTCGCTGTCGACGTCCTCGAGTCGAACCGACGTCGACGGCCCGTCCCGGTCGACGACGAGTATCTCCGTCGCGTCGGCCATACCGGCGTTCTCGCGTTCGTCGACGGCGATCGCCGAGAGTTCGTACCGTCCGTCGTCCGGAATCGCGTCGAACGGAACGTCGACTCGCCAGGTGTCGCCGGCGAGGTAACCCGCGTCCGCAGCGACGACGTAGGTCGTCTCGAGCGAGGAGACGAGCAACGTCACCTCCTCGACTTCGAGACCGGCTTCGACGTCGATATCGACGGTCGCGTCGTCGCTCGCGTAGACGTGTTCGACCCCCGTCTCGGGATCGACCTGGCTCGAGTGGCCGGAAACGGCGGTGATCGTCGGCTCGACCGTCGGTTCGGAGACGTCGACCCAGCCCGCATTTCGCTCGCCTAACTCGAGGTCGTACGTTCCCGCTTCCTCGGGGACGTACGTGATGTTGATCGCACCGAGGTGGTAGTACCCGGGCTCGAGCGTCGCTTGCTGGCTGCCGGCGACGGTCGTCTCGCCGGTCTCCTGATTCGTCGCGGTGAGTTCGATCTCCTCCGTTCCCTCGACGTTGCCCGATTGGTAGATGCTCCCGATAACGTGGGTTTCCTCACCTTCGACCAGTTCGACCTCGCTCGTCGAAGCGGCGATCACCTGGATGTCCGATCCGGCAGGCTCGACCTCGACCCAGCCCGCGTTTCGCTCGCCTAACTCGAGGTCGTACGTTCCTGCTTCCTCGGGGACGTAGCTGATGTTGATCGCACCGAGGTGGTAGTACCCGGGCTCGATCGTCACTTCCTGGCTCCCGACGACGGACGTCTCGCCGGTCGCCTGGTTGGTCGCGGTGAGTTCGATCTCTTCGGTTCCCGCGACGTTGCCCGACTGGTAGATGCTCCCGATAACGTGGGTCTCCTCGCCTTCGATTAGTTCGACCTCGCTCGTCGAGGCGGCGATCACTTGGATATCCGATTCGGCCGATTCGACCTCGACCCAGCCTGCATTCCGATCACCGAGTTCGAGGTCGTACGTTCCCGCTTCGTCGGGGACGTACGTGATGTTGATCCCCCCGAGGTGGTAGTACCCGGGCTCGATCGTCACTTCCTGGCTCCCGACGACGGACGTCTCGCCGGTCTCCTGGTGAGTCGCGGTGAGTTCGATCTCCTCCGTTCCCACGACGTTGCCCGATTGATAGATGCTCCCGATAACGTGGGTCTCCTCGCCTTCGATCAGGTCGACCTCACTCGTCGAAGCGGCGATCACCTGAATATCCGATTCGGCCGGTTCGACGTCGATCGCGCCCGCATTCTGGCCACCGAGTTCGAGGTCGTACGTTCCCGCTTCCTCGGGGACGTAGCTGATGTTGATCCCCCCGAGGAGGTAGTACCCGGGCTCGAGCGTCGCCTCCTGGCTCCCGACGACGGTCGTCTCGCCGGTCGCCTGGTGAGTCGCGGTGAGTTCGATCTCCTCCGTCGCCGTGTCGCTTCCGTTCTGATAGAGGGATCCGACGACGTGCACCTCTTCGCCCTCGATGAGTTCGACCGCCGAGAGTGAGGCCCCAACCACCCTGATGTCGGTGACGACCTCGTCGACGGTGACGGTCCCGACCTCACGCGTACCCAACGCGAGATCGTAGTCGCCCGGTTCGTCGAGTTCGGCGGTGACGTTGATCCCTCCGAGGTGGTAGTACCCGGGCTCGAGCGTCGCTTCCTGGCTGCCGATGACGGTCGTCTCGCCGGTCTCCTGATCGGTCGCGGTGAGTTCGATCTCCTCCGTTCCCTCGACGTTGCCCGACTGGTAGATGCTGCCGACGACGTGGAACTCCTCGCCCTCGAGGAGTTCTACGTCCGAAACCGAAGTTCCGATCACCTGAATGTCCGTGACTGCTTCCTCGACGTCGATCGTGCCCGCGTTTCGCTCGCCTAACTCGAGGTCGTACGTTCCTGCCTCGTCGGGGACGTAGCTGATGTTGATCGCACCGAGGTGGTAGTAGCCGGGCTCGATCGTCACTTCCTGGCTCCCGACGACACTGGTTTCGCCGGTCTCCTGGTGAGTCGCGGTGAGTTCGATCTCCTCGGTTCCCACGACGTTACCCGACTGGTAGATGCTCCCGATAACGTGGGTCTCCTCGCCTTCGATTAGCTCGACCTCGCTCGTCGAAGCGGCGATTACCTGAATGTCGGAAACGGCTGGCTCGACGTCGATCGTGCCCGCGTTTCGCTCGCCTAACTCGAGGTCGTACGTTCCCGCTTCGTCGAGGACGTACGTGATGTTGATCCCCCCGAGGTGGTAGTACCCTGGCTCGAGCGTCACTTCCTGACTGCCGACGACGGTCGTCTCGCCGGTCTCCTGGTGAGTCGCGGTGAGTTCGATCTCTTCCGTTCCCTCGACGTTGCCCGACTGATAGATGCTCCCGATAACGTGGGTTTCCTCGCCTTCGATCAGTTCGACCTCGTTGGTCGAGGCGGCGATCACCTGGATGTCGGTATCGGCCGACTCGACCTCGATCGTCCCGGCGTTTCGGTCGCCCAACTCGAGGTCGTACGTTCCCGCCTCGTCGGGGACGTACGTGATGTTGATCGCACCGAGGTGGTAGTACCCGGGCTCGAGCGTCGCCTCCTGACTGCCGATAACGGTCGTCTCACCGGTCTCCCGGTTGGTCGCGGTGAGTTCGATCTCCTCCGTTCCCACGACGTTGCCCGATTGATAGATGCTTCCGATAACGTGGGTCTCCTCGCCTTCGATCAGGTCGACCTCGTTGGTCGAAGCGGCGATCACCTGGATGTCCGTAACCGCTTCCTCGACCTCGATCGTACCGGCGTTTCGGTCGTCTAATTCGAGGTCGTACGTTCCCGCTTCCTCGGGGACGTAGCTGATGTTGATCGCACCGAGGTGGTAGTAGCCGGGCTCGAGCGTCACTTCCTGGCTCCCGACGACGGTCGTCTCGCCGGTTTCCTGATTGGTCGCGGTGAGTTCGATCTCCTCCGTTCCCTCGACGTTGCCCGACTGGTAGATGCTCCCGATAACGTGGGTCTCCTCGCCCTGGATTAACTCGGTCTCGCTCGCCGAGGCGGCGATCACCTGGATATCGGAGTAGCGGTCTTCGACCGTCACCGTGTCGACGGCGAAACCGTTCACGGTGAGTTCGACCGACACGCTGTCCGTTCCCTCCGGAATGTCGCCGGCTGTCGGCGTCCACGTCAGCTCGACGCCGCCGCGAGCGATACCCGGCTCGAGCGTTACGCTCGTCTGGTCGACGACCTCGCCGTCGACTGAGAGCGCGATCGTGTCGGTGCCGTCGACGTTTCCGGCGTTGTAGAGGTCGCCGGTCACGGTGACGGTCTCGCCGGGCGACGGGTCCGTTCGATCCACGTCCGCGCCGTATACGATGATCTCTCCCTCGTCGTCGGCCTCCTCGACGGAAACCGTCGTCGTCGCCTCGTCGTCTTCGCTTCGCACCGTGACGGGAATCGCGTCACCGACATCGCTTTCGTCGGTTGGCCAGGTGAGACTGATCGTCTCCGTCGTGCCAGCCTCGAGTTCGAGGTCGCTCGAGTCGACGACTGTTCCGTCGACGACGAGTTCGATCGTCTGCGTAGCGTCTTCCCCGCCGGCGTTCTCGACCGTGACGCTCACCTCGAGAGCGCTCCCGGCGACCACCGGAGACGAGGTGTTCTCGATCGTCACGTCGAACGAGGCAGGATCGGGGTCAGGGTCCGGGTCGGGATCCGGATCGGGGTCAGGGCCCGGGTCGGGGTCGGGATCTTGGTCTGGATCGGAGTCCGTCTCCTCGACCGTCACGGTTCCGGCCGTTACACCCTCGACGCTCACGTCGTACGTGCCAGCGTCGGCGAACGCGTGCGTGAACTCGATCGTCTCGGTCTGCTGTGGGTCGAGGGACACCATCGTGGTGTCTTCGACGGAGCCGTCGATCTCGAGGCCGATCTGTGCGTTACCCGCGTCCGACCCGACGTTCGTGACGTCTGCGGTCACGAGCGCGTTCTCGCCTTCCTCGAGTTGCGTCGGACTCACCGAGGCGTCCTGTACGTCGAACGCGGCGCCAGTATCCTCGCCGAAGACGCCGAACGTGGAGAACGAGGTGATCTCGGCCGTGACGATCCGTTCGTCGGTGTCGACCGTCGAACCGGGGACGGGCGACCACTCGTTTGCGACGTCGTCGTAGCCCCACACCGCGAGCGTCGCCTCGTCGATGGCCTGGACGTCCGCCGATTCGTAGTAGAACGATAGCGTGCTCACCTGGCCGCCACTCTCCGGGACGATTTCGACGTACTGGTCGATGCCCACCATCCCGGAACTCGCAGACGGTGGATCTTCGACTGCGAACAGTTCGATCATCTGCCCTTCGAAAGAGGTGACGGTGTGGCTCCCGATCGACAACCGTTCGAACTCGTTTCCGACGCTAGGGGAAGGAGTGGAGAAGTCCCCGTCGTCGGTTAGCATCACCGAGTCCAGGTCGTTGTCGCGTATCGAGACGTCCGTGAAGGTGTTGTAGTTCGAATCCCCATCGCTCGTTATCATGTCGGCACCGACGAGAATTCCTCTGGCGTTCCCCTCGACGACTGCGTCCTCGACGGTATTCCAGGAAGAGCCCATCAGGTTCAGACCGATGCCATCGTTGTTGCGGATGGTGATCCCTTCGAACGAATTCTGGTTGGACTGATCGACATTGATTCCCGACCATCCGTTCTCTTCGCTTGTTACGTTCGTCAGTTCCGTTCGATCGGCACCGTTAGACGATCCCACAGGATTCGGCTCGAGGCTGACACCGTTGCGGGTATTCCCGCGCAGTTTGGTATCGTACACCGTCGTATCAGCGGAGTCAGCGATTCGAAGCCCCATCTGTCCGTTGTGTTCGCTCGTGACGTACTGGAGGACGTTATCGTTGGAGTGTCTAATGGCGATGCCATCGCGTGCATTCGATTCGGTCGAGACGTTCGAAATCGTGTTCTGGTTCGAGTCGTCGATCAGGATTCCATGCCAGCCACCGCTTTCGTGGGTCGTTACGTGGTCGAGAACGTTGTTCGAGGACCCGTCGAGGTGGATGCCGTGCCCATTGGTGTCAGTCGAGTGGACGTTCGTCACGGAGACGCCGGTGGAATCACGCAGCCAGATACCCGCCTGATCCTGTCCGACCGTCGTAACGTCCTCGATCACGCCGCCGTCGACGTTCTCGAACTCGAGGCCGTACTGCCAGTTACGGATCTCGAGGTCACGGACCGTCACGTTCTCGACGTCCGTCGCGTCGATCGCCGTCCCGCTTCCGGCGCCCTCGAGAGTGTAGCCGTTGCCCTCGAAGACGACGTCGTCGGCCTCGATGACGACGAACGCGTCACTGGTGTCTCTCGAGAGGTCACCACCGAGCGGGTAGACGCCCGGCTGGTCGATGACGATCTGGTCGGGGACGGGATCGGTGTCGTCTTCGACCAACAGCGAGCCCGCGTACTCACCGTTGACCGTGATCGGATCCGGCCCTATCGCCTCGTTGAACGTCAGCTCCGTTTCGACCACTTTCACGTCTTCAGCGTCGACCGCCACCGAGATCGGTCCCTCGGCGGCCGGCCCCTCGACGTCGAGACCCATCTGATCGTCGTAGAACGGAAGCTGGCCGAATCCGACGTCGAGATCGATCGTTTCGGTCGAGCCGCCGGTGTTTTGGATCACCGCGGTAACGGTCACGTTCTCGCCGACCGTGATCTCGTCGTCGCTCAGGTACTGATCGACGATCTCGAGGTCACTCTCCGGTTCCGAAACGAGCACCGTCTCGGTCGTCTCGTCCGTCCGTCCCTCGTCGTCCTCGACAGTGAGCGTCGGCTCGTACGTGCCGACCGCGCCGTACGTCCAGTTCGCGGTGGACTCGGTCGTCGTCTCGTCGATGGCGCTGTCGCCGTTGAAATCCCAGCGGTACTCGACGATCTCGCCTTCGGACGCACTCGAGGCGCTCGCGTCGAATGCCACCTCCTCGCCGACGACAGGGTCGGCCGAGGTGTACTCGAACGAGGCGATCGGCCCGTCGCTCGGTTCGACGGTCACCGATCCGCCCTCGAGTTCCTCGCCGTTGACGCTGACCTCGTACTCGCCGGGTTCGTCGAACGTCCACTCCAGTTCGTGAGACTCGGACACTGCGCCGGCCTCGACGACGACCTGTTCGGTCCTCACGACCTCGCCGTCGACCTCGAGTGCGAGCGTGTAGCGACCCTCGTCGATTCCGTGACCGTTCTCGAGCTCGGTGACGATCGTCGTCGGTTCACCGGCGACGACGTCCGTCTCGCCCGACACGGATTGAATCGAGATGGAGACGTCCCCGACGGTGACGGTCTCGGGGTCGCCCCAGACGACGCCAGCGTCGTCCTCGTCGGACGGTTCGACGACGTACATCCCCGCGTCGTCGAACGTCTCGGTGAAGACGTGCTCGAAGTACTCCCCTGGTTCCGAATACACGGTCTCCGACTGGACGACGTCGTGATCGACGACCAACTCGAGGGTAACGTTCTCACCGACGTTGCCGTCGTTGTATCCCTCCACGGTGACGTCCACCGCTTCGCCGGGTTCGATCTCGGTCGAATCGAGGTACTGCCAGATCTCGAGGTCGACATCGAGGACGTCGAGCGTCCCGACCGGGAGGTCGTTGAGCGTCACCGAAAGATCGTTTTGTCCGCTGTCGACGGGAAGTCCGACCTGTACGGGAATCGTTTCAGCCGCCGGGACGGTAACGTTCGTTTCGGCGGGATTCACTCCCCACCCATCGCTGTCCGCAACCAGCGTGATCGTCTCCGGCTCGTCGCCGAGATTCGTCAAATTCGCCGCGATCGTCACGTTCTCGCCCGCCCACACGTCGTCGGACTCGAGTCGCTGGTCGACAATCACCACGCCCTCGAGTTCCTCGGGTTCGACCGCGTACGTCGAGACGGTAAACGTCTCGCGGTCGGTTTTCGTCTCGCGCAGTTCCCGGACCGGGATGGCCCGGAGCCCGAGGGAATCCACGTCGGCGGAGAGGGCGTAGTCGCCGATTGCGCCGGTCCACGAGGAGAGTTCGTACTCGAACGTGACGGTCTCCGTCTCGCCGGGACCGACCGTTGTGTCGATCCGTCCCTCCGGGCTAATCTGTGCCCCGTTTCGGTAGAACTGGACGCGAACGTCTTGATCGAACTCGGACGGGTTCGTGAGCGCGAGTGTCGCCTCGACGGTGTCGCCGGGTTCGGCGTCAGTCGTCGAGAGGGTCAGCTCCCCAGGTTCGACCCGGGGGGACTCGCGAAACGCGTACACCGTCGAGCCCCTCGTCGCGACGACCGTCCCGTCGGAAACCGCGTTGTTCCAGCTCAATCCCTCGAGGTTCGATCCGGAGGCGGCGGCTCGCTCGCCGGTTTCGGAATCGGTAACGTGGACGTAGCCGTCGGTCGCGTAGAGGACGCCGTCGGCACCGAAGACCGTCGGCGGGTTCTGTCCCCAGGGAAGTCCGTGCTCGTCGAACCAGACGACCTCGCCGATCTCGAGGTCGATCGCGTAGTTCGCGATCCGGTTGACGTCGGACGCGTCACTCGAGGTGATGAGCAGGTCGTCCGTCACCGCCAGATCGCGGTGGCGGTCGTACTCGCCGTGGCGCTGGTACAGCTCGTCGGGCGCGACGTGCCAGCGTTCCTCGGAGAGATCGGCAGGGTCCAACGCGTAGATGTGCCCGACGGTCGGTTTATCGGTCTCCGTGGTGTGGCTCGCGGCGACGAGAATATCCTCGCCGTCGGAGGCCACCTCGACGTTGTAGGTGCCGAAATCGCGCGAGTCGACGTACGCGAGCGTCTCGCGATCCAGGGTGTAGAGGGTGTTATCCACCTCGAAGAAGACGTACTCGCCCGTCGAGAAGATCCGACTCGAGCGGTCGGTTCCGAAGCCGTACGTTCCTGTCGTGCTCGCGTCCGTCCGATCGACGGCGTAGACGTATCGCTCGCCATAGTTGTCGCTCGTCTGATCCGCGTTTCTGATCTCGAAGAGGAGGTCGTCGCCGTCGAGGGTCAGCTTTCCAAGGGTAGTGGTGAAGGTGTCGATATCCCGGTCGACGAACGACCGGTAGGGCACGTCGTTCTCGCCGAACTCCCAGTGAGGCGAGCCGTCGGTCGCGTCGAGGGCGTACAGCCGAGTCGTGTAGTCGCCGCCACCCCACTGCTCGTAGTAGCGCATCAGCACGTAGACGACGCCGTCGTCGACGACGTGGGCCCGAATGTCCTCGTTGCCCTCTCCGTCTTCGGGAACGCTCACCGTGTACCTCCACTCGACGTCGCCGGTCTCGAGGTCGAGTGCCGTCACGGTCGTGTCGTTGTGGACGAACACTCGCCCGTCTTCGATCACCGGCGGATAGTCACCTTCGGAGGGCGACCCGGATCCCTCGTAGGCCCACGCTTCCTGGAGCGGCCCCGACGGAGCGTTCGTCTGTGGGTTCCAGTTCGATCCGCGCTCGTCGAACGTGGACTGCCCCCAGCCGTGGTCGTCGCCACCGACTCGAGTCACGTCGACGCTCGTCGCGGCGGGGCGAACCTCGGTTGCCAACCCGTCAGTTCCGGTCTCGAGCGCCGTCACCTCGTACTCGCCCGCGGTCGTCACGACGAACTCGGTGGTCGCCTGGCTCTGACCGCCGGCGCCGACTTGAACGCTCTCGGTCCGCTCCGCCGGATACGCGGGCGTCAAGGGGCCGTCGACCTCGAAGGTGACGTCGACGGTTTCGGTCGCCGAACCGTCGTTCGCGACTGTCGCCGTCGCCGTGACGGTGTCGCCGACGGTCGCACTCGTCTCGGAGAGCGTTACCCCGACCACCTCGAGCGCCGTCGGCTCGAGGACGTAGACGGAGTACGCGAAGCTGTGCGGTTCAGTGTCGCCGACGGCGTACACCGCGTCGCCGACCGTCGTCACCGCGATCGGGGCCGCGCTGTAATCCGGATCGTCGTCGTCCGGAGGGAGGTCATAGCGCCAGACGGTCGAAAGCTCGCTATCGAACGCCGTGACGTAGCCGTCGTCGCTCGCCGCGTAGAGGTGGCCGTCGAAGACGAGGTCCTCGATCTCGCCGCCGGTTCGGTGGCTCGCCTCGCGGTCGCCGGTGTCGGTGGCGAGGGCGTGTATCGTCTGCTCGCTCGCGACGTAGACGGTGTCCCCGACGACGACCGGCGAGAGATCGACGGAGCCGACCATCGGCGTGTTCCACAGCGGGACGCCCGTTTCCGCGTCGAACGCGTAGACGGCACGCTCGTAGCCGTCGGAGACGGTAACGTACAGCGTTCCGTCGGCAACCGTCGGCGACGACGAGACCGAATCGCCAAGCGGCCAGTCGCCGCGATCCCACAGTCGTTCGCCCGTCTCGCCGTCGAGGGCGAAGACGTGGTCGTCGTCGACGACGTAGACCGCCTCGTCGTCGGCGGTCAACGAGATACCCGACGTCGTTCCGGTCAGTTCCTCGTGCCAGGCGACGGAGCCGTCCTGTGGGTTGTACGCGTAGATCGTCGTATCGTTCGTCGAGCCGAACGGACGGTTCTGAACGTAGACGTACGATCCGACGGCGGGCGTCTCGCTGACGACGGTGAGCCCGCCGGACTCCCACAGCACGGTGCCGTCGGCGGCGTCGATCGCTCGGAGATCGTCTCGAGCCGCGACGTAGACGGTCCCATCGTCGACGGCGGGGTCCGAACCGATCGTACCATCGAACGTCACGGACCACACCCGCTCGTCGGCCGTATCGATCGCCTCGAGTCGGTCGGAGCCGTTCGTCACGAACGCGTGGTCGTCGGACGACGCGAGGCCCCTGTTTCCGACGTTGTCGTGATCCGCGCCGATAATCCGGTCGAGTCGAACGAGGGAGTCGTCTTCGTCCCACTCGTCGGATGTCGTTTCTCCGGTCGTCGCGATACTCGAGTCCGGTCCGGACGCGGACGCGACCGACGGTTCGATCGGCGTCGAAGCGTCGACACCGCTAGACGTAGTCTGCGAAATCGGTTCGGCCGCCGCAAACGGTGCGACGAGCGAACCGAGCATCAGTATCGAAAACGTGATCGCAAATAATTGCGGACGCACCCCACTCCCCCCTCCGAACGAATACATAAGATTTGGAGAGAGTCCGGTATAGATAAGCACACACTAACCGGAGAGTAAGCGCATACATTACGTCGAAGTTCGTTACCTGTAGTGTGGTTACGGGAGGATAGAGAACTTCATAAGTTATGTTATGTATAATGAGTAAATCCACATACAAGTATCGGAAATAACGCGAACGCCGTTCGCCGTCTGAGAGCCAAGTCGAGTCGCGGATCGAGTCACCGGCCGGCGACGACACCCGCTTTTCGATCGAATCTCGTCACCGCTCGAGGGCCACCGCCCCCCGTTGAAAGGACATCGCCGGACACACCACCGAAGCGTTCACCACGTTCCGCCGACGACGAGTTGGTATGGGATACCACGTCGTCGATCCGACGGACCTCGAGCCGGAGCCGGACCGACCCTCGGAGATGCGCTACGTGAGTGAAGCCGCTGGCATGGAGCAGATGGGGCTCCGAGTGTACGACGTCGCACCCGGCGAGGAGATTCCGCTGTCGGGCCTGCACTACCACGAGACACAGGAGGAGGCGTTCTACGTCCTCGAGGGAGAACTGAGCGTGGAGACGCCCGACCACGTCTACCGCGTCGATCAGGGTGAGTTCTTCGTCGCCGAACCGGAGAGCCCACACCGGGCGCACAACGACTCCACGGAGCGGACGAAAGTGATCGGCATGGGCGCACCGCCGGTCAGTGACGGCCACGTCTACGAGGAGTGAACGCCCCGGCGACGGCAGAGACCGCCCGTTCGGTTTCGGAGGGAAGCGAGGTCCGAACCGGCCGCCTCGAGGGCGAGGACGACTGGGAGGTGACGAGCGTCCTGATCCGAAAGACCGTCGGCGAGGAGAAAGCCGAGGAGCAGGCGTACGAGATCGTCGAGAAGATCGAATCCAGACCTCGTTTTCGGGGCCGATCGGCCGAGAGCGCCTCGATTCATCGACCACCGACCGGCGGGTTGCAAGGCCCGGGGAAGTCGTTATCCAGCCGAGCGGCGCAAGCCCAACCATGAGTGTCGAACTCACCACGGAAGACGGCGGAAAACGCGTAGTCAACGGCGACGGCGACGAGGTCGGCGTCGTCGTCGACGTCGACGACGGGACGGCCTACGTCGAGCCGAACCAGGAGATCGGCGGCGAACTCAAATCCCGACTCGGCTGGGGACGAGACGCTCAGAGCCGATATCCGCTTCGGCACGACGCGATCGACGACGTCGCCGACGAGGAGATCCGCCTGCGCGAGAAGTACTGATCCACGCTCGAGCGGCCGGGAGGGGGTCGCCCGCGCGTAAAGGGTGGCTTTTTATGGCGACCGTTCGTACTCCGACGCATATGTTCAAGGCCATCGTGAGCGCGGAAACGCTCACCAGCGCACTCGATTCGGTGAGCGTGCTGGTCGACGAGTGTAAGATCCACCTCGAGGAAGACGGGCTCGAAATTCGAGCCGTCGACCCCGCAAACGTCGGGATGGTCGACCTCTCGCTCGACGCGGCCGCGTTCGAATCCTACGAGGCCGACGGCGGGCTGATCGGCGTCGACCTCTCCCGACTCGAGGATATCGCCGGAATGGCCGAATCCGGCCAGCTCATCCAGCTCGAACTCGACGAAGAGACCCGCAAACTCCACATCCAGATCGACGGACTCGAGTACACGCTCGCGCTGATCGACCCCGACTCGATCCGCCAGGAGCCCGACATTCCTGATCTCGATCTGCCGGCACAGGTCGTCCTCGAGGGCAAAGACGTCAACCGCTCGGTCACGGCGGCAGACATGGTTTCCGACCACATCGCACTCGGCGTCGACGAAGGCGAGGAGTTCTTCTACGTCGACGCGGAGGGCGACACTGACGACGTCCACCTCGAGCTCACACAGGACGATCTGATCGACCTCCAGCTCGGTCCCGCCCACTCGCTGTTCTCGCTCGACTATCTCAAGGACATGAACAAGGCAATTCCCTCGGATACGGAGGTCACACTCGACCTCGGCGAGGAGTTCCCCGTCAAGATCTACTTCGGCTTCGGCGAGGGACAAGGCCAGGTCACCTACATGCTCGCGCCGCGCATTCAGAGCGACTGATTACCGGACGGCCCGACGATCAGATCCGCTGGACGT
The DNA here is from genome assembly GCF_041205745.1 of Natrarchaeobius versutus. Lineage (NCBI taxonomy): Archaea > Methanobacteriati > Methanobacteriota > Halobacteria > Halobacteriales > Natrialbaceae > Natrarchaeobius > Natrarchaeobius versutus. The sequence goes on from NZ_JBGFCC010000016.1 coordinate 23,477, forward strand.
CGGTTCCGCCCCGAGCGCGAACGGTGTTTTACGACCGTATCTCCAGCTCCGGAGCCGCCGCCTTCGGCTCCGCCTCGAGGAGGTACCTGTCGGGGAACTCCGGTTCGGGCTCCCTGCCGGCGGTGAAAAACCGCTCCGTCCAGGTGAGCTCTTCGGTCGCCGGACTCGGTTTCGTGATCTGTTCGAACTCGACGGCGACGCCGTCGGGTTCGGCGGCGATTCGAACCGCCGCGAGCTGGTAGGAGGGGTAGAACACCGGTGGCAGGATTCCGATGATACCGTCTCGGCGATGGAGCCGTTTGAGCCACGTCCCGGTGTTGACCATGATTCCGCCGTCGACCTCGCTGAGCATCGGGCGGTGAGTGTGGCCGAAACAGAAGATCGTGGTCTCTGGCCGCTCGGCGAAGACTTCCGTCGCCGCGTCCTCGTAGGGAGTTTCGGGGTCGACGGTCAGTTCGGTCTCGAAGACGCCGAATCGGTTGACCGTCTTGCGAATATCCCGACGAATGAAGTGCAGTGGAATGCCGACGAGGATCAACAGACCGGCGAGTGAGACGTTGAGCACGAGCAAGAACCAGGCCGCCGTGCCGGCCATCCCGAACTGTCCGAGAAACGCCTCCGTCCGGTCGATCGGCATCGACCAGACGCCGAGGAGGTCGAGCCCCGCGAGGATCGCGAGGATCGCACTGATATTGAACAACAACAGAAACGGCACCAGCGAGTACCGCAACACCGGGTTCATCTCCCGGTAAAAGTACTTCGAGAAGAGCCAGACCGGCATCCGCTCGGTCGGCGTGACCGCCTGGACGTCTTTCAGCCAGTTGTACCGACCGCGGTCGGAGAGCTGACCCGCACGGCTCGTGACGAGCGTGTTGTAGTAGTAGCCAAGCGGCGTCGAGTGAGGATTCCCCCAGTCCTCGATGCGGTTGTTCTGATCCCGCTGGTGGCCGTGTTCGAAGTGAATCGCCTGGTCACCGACGGATCGACTGATCGATTGTTCCGGAACGAGATCGACGTTGTACGCGCTAAAGCGTTCGACGTACTCGTCGTAGGCGGCGAGTTCGTGGTCGTGATTTCCCGGCACCAGCGTGATCTGGACGGTCTCGCCGGTCTCTCGAAGTGCCTCGAACAGCGTCGGATACGTCTCCTCGAGCACCTCGAACTTCTCGATTCCCTCGACCGTCGTAAACTCCCAGAGCCCGAACGCGTCGCCGTTGATGATCAACTCCACGTCCTCGTCGTTCGTCCGAAGCTCCTCGAGGAACGCGAGCAGTTCCGGAAGATACTCGACCTCCTCGAGCTGTTCGTCGCCGCCGATGTGGAGGTCACTGATCACGTAGTAGACCCGATCGTCGGAGTCGCCGGCCATCGCCCCCACTCTTTTTCGCCACCGAAAAAGGTGTTCCGTTCTTCCGCCCGGGCAAGTGTGTCGTCGGTCACAACCGGGCGGCCAGCGAGCGCTCGAAGCGGATAGTATGGAGGTGAAAGAGCCTTCACGCACCGTGAGTCGGAACGAACGCGAAACCGCGCGCCGTGAGCGCAACCCCCGAATTATATTCGAGTCCTCATCGTTATCGGCTGTCGATGGCGATACTCGTCGAGTTCGTCGTTTCGACGACCGAGTTTCCTCTCGGGAGGCTGTTTTCGTCCCTTCCCGGCGTCTCGGTCGAACTCGAGCGGATCGTGCCGACGACCGACTCGCTGTTTCCCTACGTCTGGGTTCGGGGTGGCGACCGGGCCGAGGTCGACGCCGCGATGGCGTCCTCGAGTGCGACGGACTCGTTCGCGCTCGTCGACGACCTCGGCGACCGGGGAATGCTCTATCGAGTGACGTGGGAACCGGACGTCGGCGGCATCGTCGAGGCGCTCGCCGACTCGGACTCGAGTTTGCTCTCGGCGACGGGAACGCGCGATCAGTGGACGTTCGGACTTCGAGTCGACGATCACGCGGACCTCCTCGCATTTCAGGACTGCTGTCGGGACCGAGGCGTTCGGATCAGCGTGACGCGACTACAACCGCTCGAGTACGCGGACGAGAACGAGCGAATCACGACGCCACAGCTCGAGGCGCTCGAACTCGCGTTTCGCCGCGGATATTTCGACGATTCACGGCGCGTAACCCTCGACGAGTTGGCGTCGGAACTGGACATCACTCGCCAGTCACTCGCAGGTCGGCTCCGGCGCGGCCACCGGAACGTACTCGCCGACGTGTTCGGGACCAAACACCGACCGACCGAACACCCGGCGTCGTTCGTCGACGACTGAGTTATAATAGTGCTACATAGTAAGGATCGACCATACCAGTCCGTCCACAGTAGGAGGGTGTATGTCCTCCCCCGGCGATTCGATGGACGCCGAAGACTCGTACGTCACGACCGTCGACCCGGCCGACGACGAGCGACCGAGTGCCGTGATCGTGACGGCGGTCGCATCGGTTCTCGAGCGAGATCCGCTGGAACTGGCGCCGCTTTACGAGACGGTCGATCCGGACGCCCTCGATTCGCTCTTCCAGCACGCACACAGAACGGACGACGCCGGCACTCACGAGGTGTGGTTCACCTACGAAGGGGTCGACATCGGGGTGCGAAGCGACGGCGAAATTCGGGTCGATGTCGCCGCAAACTCGCCTTCGTGACTCGGCCGTCGGGGCCGATTCGTTAGCCGAAGACCGGATCGCAGTGGTCGCCGACGGTCGTCGCCGTGAGCCAGCGGAGCGGATCGTCAGCGAACGAGCCGACGACTACGCCTCGAGGCGTCTCGCGAGAAACGAGCGCAATAGCTCGTTCGTCCGCTCTGCCTCCTCGATGAAAAAACAGTGCGAGCCGTCCTCGATCAACTCGAGTCGGGCGTCGGGAATCGCCTCCTCGAGCAACCGCGCGTTACCCGGCGGTGTCACGCGGTCGTTCGTCCCGTGGATGACGAGCGTCGGGACGCGAATTCGCTCGAGCCGGTCGCTCACGTCGAAACTCGTGATCGCCGCGGCCTGTGCCTCCCGCGCTGGTTCGTCCGCGTTCTGCTCGAGGCCCCACTCGATGATCCGATCTAGCAGGTGGGGATTGCGATTGACGAACCGCTCGGAGAACGCGGGGCGGAGTCGCCGGCGGAGCGCGTCGCGTTCGTTCGCACCCGACTCGCCGACAAGCTGGGCTCGCACGTCGTCGGGAATCGCGACCGCGTCCAGCCCGCCGTGGCTCGTCGAACACAGCGTCAGCGACTCCGCGCGCGAGTACTCGATGGCGTACTGCTGGGCGACCATCCCGCCGAGACCGACGCCGACGAGGTGGGCGCGACGCGTGCCGACGTCCGAGAGGACCGCCTCGAGGTCCGCGGCGAGACCCTCGACCGAGTAGCCGGCGGAACCGGACAGAAGCGATGAGCGAAGCCGTCGAGGCAGTCGTGAAACGACCGGCGGGAGCCCGGCCGTCGAGCGGCCGGTTCCGCGGGTGTCGGGGGCGATCACGTCGCGTTCCGGGGCGAGTGCTTCCCGTTGCCAGCGCCACATCCACCGGCCGTATCCCAGTTCCTGGAGGAAGACGACCGGTTCGCCGTCGCCGCCCCGGTCGTCGTACTCGTAGTGGATCGACGCGCCGTCACCCGAAACCCGTGGCATATCCGAACCGACGTGTCGGACCCCCTTGAAATCGACCCTTCGCCCGATACGGTGTGTGGTCTCGAGTGTGGTCGTAAACGGTGTGATCCCACGAGTTCGACGACCTGATTTCGCAGTGTTGGTACTCACCCAATAGATTCTGTCCGAGTTTCGAAGCCGTCAGAATGGTCTTCGCATCCGACCACTGGTGGTGCACTCGGATGGAGACACGTCTCGGCGTTGTTCGATTCTATTTCTCGTTCAAAATGTATCGCCACGCTACGAGCCATCCGAGACGAACTGGTAGGCAGATGTCTCCGATCATCGGTGTCGAACCAAACGGACAGGCCGTTCGAACCAACGGAGCCGAGATCCGGCAATTCGTTCGCGGAACCGATCGACGATCCAGGGCAATGGGAATCGCTCACTCGAGTCGGTTCCGGATAATATCACTCAGACCAAAAGGGTTTTTACTATAATTACTATTAGTAATTTCAATAGAGTTGAGCAACTTCAAGCTGGACGATGACAGTAAATTAGCCACTCTGCGAGGAGTTATTGGTGCGACGTTGGCGATTGGACCGGCCGGAGCGATTCTCGCAGGATTGTATTTCGATCCACAGTAGCGAATAGAGAGTCCTCATCACCAAATTATAGGTTTTTTACACAAATGTACCAATGAGCAAGAACACATGACCGATTCAGCTAATTCAACTCGAGAAAAAGCATCACAGCTTATTATATTTGATATTGGGATGACGCTTCTGTTGGTATTTCTCGTGAGAGGTGAGGATGTCAGCCTCACCGATATCTGGCTAACAACTAGTTGCCTCGGACTCGGAATGGTGTTAGCAGTCTCATTCAAGGTTTTGGATGTTTCCTCCTCAAAAAGTGCAAATCTGCTCGCGCTTGGAGTCGTCATCACAGTAATGTGGGCTATCTTGGGAGTCTTCGGGTTCGTATCGATGATGTACTCCTCTATTGGATTGCTGTGGGGACTAACGGTCGGAATTCTGGGCCACTCGTTGTTCGAGCACCGCGTGGGTCAACGTGACCAGCCAACCGATGCGTAGCCCCACCAGAGGACTGTAACTCCGAAATCCATACAATCTACAGGCAGAACAGATCGAGGACGCAGATCGATACGCAGTACGCGATGTACGCACGCCGGTTACCTCGTCGATGGGAAACAATACATCTGAAAAGCACGACGAAGCGGGAGTGAGGACGGAGTTGGCCTCCCATCTCGGAGATCGTGGGTTCTGTCCCGACGCATCGGTTTCTAACAATTCCTCCTCGGAAGAAATAAGTGAAAACCCAGTAACTATTTTCATACAGTAGAGCACGGACGCATGAACGATTCCGATAATACAACCGTCGATCCCTGGCTGACTGTGCTCAGCCTCATCGTAGCAGCTCAAATATGGGCGTATTTCATAGGAGGGTTTCGACAGACTGAAATCTGGCTACTCATAGCTGGCTTCGGACTCTGGATACTGTGTTCGAGTGTCATCACCACTCTTAACGATCGTTTCTCCCGAAAGATAACTGCGCTCAGCATCGTAATTGTCGCTTTCACAGCCATGGGAGCAGTTTTCGGAGTGTTCGGGCTCGAGCCGCTTGCCTACTTCACTGTCGGATTGCTCTTGGGAGAGCCGGTCGAACGCCTCGCACACTGGTCGTTCGAGCGGCGTACGGGTCAACGTGATCCGCCAACCGACTCGTAGCCCGCGACCGAGAGTTGAACTCGAGACGGCTCCTATAGTAGCCACTGAACGTCATTGTACATTTGATCGCCAGACAGATCGGCGGTCAGTGTGTACATCGTTTCAGTTGTTACTATAGATCGAACGTCAGCGATTGATCGGAGCGTGCTGACAGTCCTCTATAGCGAGAACAATCGAAGGTGGTGTGAAGATCACGTTCGATCCTGTCGCGTTTGCGCTTGGACCCGCCGGAGCGATTCTCGCAGGACTGTATTTCGATCCACAGTAGTGACAGGAAATTACTTTGTGAAATTTTATCATCTTAGAGGTGAAATAAGCAAACCAACACGAACGAATGACCAATCCCAATAATACAACCCTCGAACGAGCCCTCTGGCTTATTCCGTTCATTTTCACTCTAACGGTCTTACTTTGGCTCCCCGTACGGGAAGGGGGAATCACCTCAACCGAAATCTGGCTAACCATCGCTGGCTTCTGCGTCGGACCCCTGTATTTGATGGTCTTCTATGCGTTCGAAAAGCGTTCCTCCCCGAACATAGCTCTACTCGGCATCGTCATCGTCAGTTCCCCAGTCGTAATAGCGGTCTCGAGAATATTCGGGTACGAGTTGCTGTCCTACTTCGCCATTGGATTATTTTGGGGAGTACTAGTCGTAGGCCTCGCCCACTCGTTGTATGAGGAACGCGTTGATCGACGTGACCAGCCAACCGACTCGGAGCCCGCGACCGAGAACTGAACTCGAGACGGCTCCTGGATCGAACGTCAGCGATCGATCAGCGTAACTGTCTATTACTCGATCACCGGTCGTTCCAATCCACTATTAACGGACGCCCCATCCAACCAGCGCGTTTATCCCGCCGGAGTAATATCGTTGTACCGATGCAGCGACTGCACGCCCGGTACCCGTTCCTCGAGGCGGCCCGCGAGACCGTCGCGACGGAGGCAGTCGATCTCGCGGCCGTCGTCGAGCGGGAGGAGGCGGTCGTCGACCGCGCCGCACAACGCGTGATTACCGCGATCGAGGACGGCGACACCGGCGAGCCACACCGCGATCACCGCGTCGAGTTGCTCTCCTATCCCGTCGCGCGCGTCCTCGTCTCGATGGTCGAGGAGCGCGTGCTCGTCCGCAAGTACGCCCGCGCGGAGGCCGCGACGGCGTACGATCGGTTCCTCGAGGACCGGGCGGATACGACGGAACTGAAAAGCGTCGAGTCGACGGGGCTCGACCTCGAGGCGCTGTTCGCGGAGTTCGATCTTCGGGAGTCGATCCGTGGCCCGGTCGACGGCGAGTACCGCATCGACGTCGGCACCTACCTTCCGCTCGCCGCCGACCTGTGGGACGACGAGTGGCGGCTCGTCAACCAGCCGCTCGACCGGGGCGAGGTGCCGGTCGACGAGGGAGAACTCCTCGCGCTCCTTCGAGAGGCGATTCGCGAGCGGATCGAGGACGGCTTACCGTTCGACGTCCCCGAGTCGATCGCGACCGACCTCGAGGACGAGGCCGAGGACGTCCGCGAAGTGCTCGCCGACCTCGATCTGACCCGCGAGATCGACACCGTCGTACCGGACCTGTTCCCGCCGTGTATGAAGGCACTGTTGGATCAGATCCAGAAGGGCGAACACCTCCCACATCACTCCCGGTTTGCCATCACCGCCTTCCTGGCGAGCATCGGGATGAACACCGACGAGATCGTCGACCTCTACCGAGTGAACTCGTCGTTCGGCGAGGAGATGACGCGCTACCAGACCGACCACATCCGCGGCGACACCTCGCCGACGGAGTACTCGCCGCCCTCGTGTGCGACGATGCAATCGTACGGTGACTGCGTGAACAAAGACGACCTCTGTGAACGGATTCCCCACCCGATGGCTTACTACGAGGAGCGCATCGACGACGCCGAAGACGAGGAACTCGAGGACTGGCGAGAGGGAGAGGCGGACGAGGCCGAGTCGGCGGGCGACTGAGCGCCCCGTTACGGTTTATTCTGATCCGGATCGTCGGAGAGTTCCTCCGCCTGTCGCTGGATGTCCGCGAGCGCCTGCTCCTGTTCGCTCCGGGCGAGTCCGCCCGACTCGACGTGACGGCCCTCGTACTGCCAGCGCGGGATCGCATTCCAGACACTCGAGTCGCGGGCGTCGTCGCTCGAGTCGCCGTCGCCATCTGTCGAGTCCGGTTCGGCTGAATTCCCGTCGGCGTTCGATCCGGGCCGTCGCCACAGCAATACCGCGACGAGACCGGCGAGAATCGCCATCCCGCCGACCGCAGTCGACGGGGAAACCAGCGACGAGGTACGAAGGAGGACCGAAGAGCCGAGCAAGACGAAGACGACGACGACGCCGAGGAGATACCATCGGGAAGCGCCGTCACTCGAACTCGAGTCGGAACTGCTCATACGTCGTGTCACCCGTACAACTTGAAAAAGTACTGCCGAGTTTACGCCGCACTCTGCGTGTCGGCGTCGTCGTCTTCGAGGCCGTCTTCGGGGTCGTTGAGGACGAACGCGAGACCGATCCCGACGGCGGTGAGCAAGAAGATAAAGCCGACGATGGCCCCGACGAGCAGTTCCGCTCCTTCGGGCTGGAGGATGCCGTTGTCGGCGCCGTACTCCGTCCCGATGTAGATCATGGTCCCGAGCATCACGATGATGGACGAGACGGACACGACGATTTCGATGATTTGCTCACGGTCGAGCATTACAGGGACGGTTTCGTCGGTCGGGTCAAAAGCGCTTCGAAGGGCGTGCGAGATCCGATCGAACTCGGGAACCGATCTCGGATCCACCGACGATCAGACTGCCGTCATCTCGCGCTCGAGGTCGCGGAGTTGCTCGACGCGCTTTTCGGTCGGCGGGTGGGTGCTAAAGAGCTGGCCGACGACACCGGACTTGATCGGGATGATGAAAAAGGCGTTCATCTCGGCTTCCTCGCGCATGTCGTCTTTCGGGACGCGATCCATCTCGCCGGAGATCTTCAACAGCGCCGAGGCGAGCGCGGACGGGTTGCCGGTGATCGCCGCCGCGCCGCGGTCCGCGGAGTACTCGCGGTATCGCGAGAGTGCACGGATCAGCAGGTAGCTGATTATCCAGACGAGCAGGGAGACGATGATGGCGACGAAGATGCCGCCACCGCCGCGATTCCCCCCGCGACCGCCGCCGAAGAGCGCGCCCCATCGGACGATCATGAACGCGATCGTCGAGAGGAACGAGGCGATGGTCATCACCATCATGTCGCGATTCTTGACGTGGGCGAGTTCGTGGGCGATGACGCCGTCGAGTTCGTCTTGGTCCAGCGTTCGCATGAGTCCGGTCGTCACCGCCACGGCGGCGTTTTTCTGATTCCGCCCGGTCGCGAACGCGTTCGGGACGTTCGAGTCGATCACCGCGACCTTCGGTTTCGGGAGGTCAGCCTGTTGTGAGAGCCGTTCGATCGACGCGTGAAGCTGTGGGTACTCCTCGGCCGAGACCTCCTTCGCCCCCATGCTCCGGAGCGTGAGGGTGTCGCTGAAGTAGTACTGGACGAGCGAGAACCCGCCGATCACCAACGCGAACGTGAGCATCCCGCCGCCCATATAGAGCGTTATCGCACTCGCGAAGACGAGATAGAGCGCGAACAACAGAAACATCGTCAGGAACATCCGAAACCGAAGCCCCCAATCCGCCTGCCAGTTCATACCCCTGCGTACGGTCCGAACGGAAATAAGTGCCCTGACGACTCGTCGTCGCTCGAGCCGATACTGTAAAATATCTCATATCACCCTCGCGTCCGATTCGAACCCCTTCATTTCGCATGGAGACCACGGTACGTGAGGACGTCTGACACAGGTCCGAAATCGACCGTCTGACGAGTGTCTGACAGGCGTCATTCACGGACGTCCACGCAGTGGAAGCGAAGGGGAATCCCTATTGGTGGGCACTCGATCACGGCAGAAATCACCGGACAGGACCACCGTGGTTCGGTCGAACCGGACGGAAGTCGTCTAACGGACACGCGATCGAACCCCCTCATTTCGCCTGGAGTTGTCAGGTTCTGAAAAACAGTGGAACGAACGAGGCTGGACTGAGACGGTCTGCCGTAACTCATTTCAGGCACAATCGCTGTCGGGGTCGAGGTTGTGCCGGCAAATCGGTACAGCGAGCCGTATGACGAACGCCCGTTGACGATCGGGACACCCACGAATCGGATCGGCGGCCGGCGGAACCGACGTATGCAGTCAGTCTCGAGGCGGACCCTCACAGCGAACAGTATAACACGCACAAACCCCAAGCGGAGGTACCATGAACGAGTCTCGTGCGTTCTGTCCCCGATGTGGGGAACCGATGCCTGATCGGTCGGCGAGCGACGCGAGCGACGCCGACGGGACCGGTTCGGACGACCACCGCGACGACGTCGCCGACCCACTCCGACCGGGTGCGGAGGTCGAGATCTGTGATTCGTGTTACTTCGACGATTTCGATTTCGTGGACGCGCCGGATCGGATCGACGTCCGCGTCTGCGCCCAGTGTGGGGCCGTCCACCGCGGAAACCGGTGGGTCGACGTGGGCGCCGAGGACTACACCGACGTCGCAGTCGAGGAGGTAAGCGAGGCGTTAGGCGTCCACGTCGACGTCGAGGACGTCGCCTGGCAGGTCGAACCCGAGCAGGTCGACCAGAACACGATCCGGATGCACTGTTATTTCACGGGCGTTGCCCGCGGGACGCCGGTCGAAGAGCAGGTGACGGTTCCCGTCAGGATCGCCCGCCAGACCTGCACCCGCTGTGGCCGGATCGCCGGCGACTACTACGCGAGCATCGTCCAAATCCGCGCGGAGAAACGGACGCCGACGACCGAGGAAATCGATCGCGCAAAGGAGATCGCGAACACGACCGTCGCCGAGATGGAGGCGACCGGCGACCGAAACGCGTTCGTCACCGAGATGTCCGAGACCGACGACGGGCTCAACATCCGAGTTTCGACCAACAAGATCGGGAAGAAGATCTCGAACAAGATGATCCAGGAGTTCGGCGGCACCGTCAACGACGCCGAGACGCTCGTCACCGAGGATTCCGACGGCAACGAGGTGTACCGGGTCACGTTCGCCGTCCGCCTCCCACCGTACCGACCCGGCGACATCATCGACCTCGTAGACGACGACCAAGGACCGGTCCTCGTCCGGAGCGCCCGCGGCAACCTCAAAGGCACTCGAGTGCGCACCGGCGAGCGATACGAAGCGAGCTACGAGGAGGGGAACGCCCCCGAGGCGCGAAAACTCGGCGAGCGCGAAGACGCCGTCGAGACGACCGTCGTCACCGTCGAAGACGAGAACGCCGTCCAGGTGCTCGACCCCGAGACGTATCAGGCGAAGACGGTCTCCCGACCCGACTACTTCGACCCCGACGCGGAGACGGTTCCCGCCCTGAAAAGTCGCGCCGGGCTCCACATTCTCCCGGATCCGGATCCGGACTCGGTCGGCGACGCCGACGCGAACGAGCCCTACGATCCGTACGCGAACCCGCCCGAGGGTGACGAAAGCGATGCGTGATGGTGCGGGAGACGAAACCGCGCTCGAGCGGTCGCCGACCGGCCTCGGCGCGCACACCGACGCCCCGCTCGCGGTCATCGTCGAGAAACCCCGCACCGAGGCGGTGATCGAGTCACTTCGCGTCGAAGGCGTCTACGACGACTCGAGGCGGGTTCGCGAGGACGGCCCCGACCGAGTCGCGCTCCCGGTGACGGAGCCGCCAGCGGAGACCGACGTACTCGAGGTCGTCCGGCAGGTCGATCCCGAGCCGCGAAGTCCGGACCTCGAGGACATACTCGCCGAGCGGGGCTGGGACGAGGACGCCCTCGCCGCCGCACCCGGTTCGTGGGCCGTGATCGGCTCCGTCGTGGTCGTCTCGGTTCCCGACGATTGCCCCGACGAGACGGAACTCGCGGCGGCGTTGCTCGAGCTCCACGGCGAGGCCGACAGCGTGCTGGCCGACGAGGGGATCGAAAACGACGGCTCCGCGGGGACCTACCGCCAGCCCCGGACGCGGTTGCTTGCCGGCGAGTCGGATACGGAGACCATTCACACCGAACACGGCACGCGCTACGGGCTCGATCCCGCGGCGGTGATGTTCTCCCCCGGAAACCAGGCCGAACGCGCCCGCATGGGCGAACTCGTCGAGTCCGACGAGCGGGTGTTCGACATGTTCGCCGGCATCGGCTACTTCACGCTCCCGATGGCTCGAGCCGGCGCGCGGGTGACCGCGACCGAACTGAACCCGACGGCGTTTCGCTACCTCCTCGAGAACGCGATGTTGAACGACGTACCCGACCGGATCGACGCCTACATGACCGACTGTCGGGAACTCGCGGGCCGGGTCGAGGCCGACCGCGTCGTCATGGGCTACTACGGCAGCGCGGACGACACGGACGAACACGGTCACGGCGAACGTACGGACGAGGCCCACGAGTTTCTCCCCCACGCCCTCGAGGCGCTCGCCTCCGGTGGCGTCGTCCACTATCACGAGGCGACTCCCGAGTCACGACTGTGGGAGCGCCCCATCGAGCGCCTCGAACGCGCAGTCGACGCCGCCGGATCGGGACGGACGCTCGAGGTGCTCGAGAAGCGCCGGGTGAAAAGCCACAGCGCCGGCGTGGTTCATTGCGTGATCGACGCGCGACTCGAGTGATTCTGGCAGACTGACTGCGGGGTTGCTCGAGCGAAACGGGCCCTACTGCGACAGGCCGGCGGTCGTGAGATTCATGCTCCCGGAGACACAAGGGAGCCGTATGAACAGACGGAACAAGTTCATCGCGGTGATCTTCGCCGTCCTCATGGCGACGTCTATGATCGCGATGCCCGCGATGCACCTCTTCTAGTCGGGTCCGCGCTCGTCGGCGTACCGCGCGACCCTCACGAGTGTACTCTCCAGCCTGCATCGGCGGGCATACTGGAGGTCATCGAATTGGCCACTCAACTGTCATATGTATTCCAATTCGGGCAGTAGAGGACAAACAGTTACCGAAGTGGCTATCGATCTATCTGAAGTGTGCCAATAGTCACCTGCTGACTCGATGGAAATTCTGCTATATCCCATGAGAGCGTGAAACAAGTATGGGACGCAAGAGACCGAGCTGTATT
>NZ_JBGFCC010000017.1:0-27894 GCF_041205745.1 Natrarchaeobius versutus
TCACTCGAGAGATCGAGACGTCAGTTAGCCGTCACTCGAGAGATCGAGACGTCAGTTAGCCGTCACTCGAGAGATCGGGGCGTTCGGTTGCTCGACGGAGGAGACCGAGGAACGTGTTCGCCTCCCGTTCGGTCAGGTCCGCTCGGCCGTAGACACGGCGTATCATTCGCATCGTCTTCTCGCGTTTCTCCTCGGGGTGGTTGAGTTCCTCGAGCAGTGACATCCACTGCTCGTAGACGCGCTCCTCGGTCGACGGTGCGGCCCGAACGCGGTCGACGTCCGGGAGTTGCGTGTCCTCCTCGGCAAGCGTGAGCGTTCTGAGTTCGTACAACGTGACCGTAGCCGCCTGTCCGAGGTTGAGGACGGGATAGTCCGCGTTCGCCGGGATCGAACAGATCTCGTCGAGTCGAGCGAGTTCGTCGTTGGTGAGGCCGACGCGTTCGCGACCGAAGACGAGAGCGGTCCGGGTTTCGACGGCCGCGAGTCGATCGGCGAGCGTCGCCGGCGTCGCGAACGGAAACCGGACGTGACTGCGGTCGTCCTCGTTCGTGACCGCCGTACACCCCACGGTGTGGTAGTTCTCGACGAGGTGATCGAACGAGATTTCGGTTGCGTTCGGGAGGACGTCCTCTCGAGCGTGACCGGCGAAGCCGTAGGCCTCACCGTCGGGATCGAGTTCGGGTGGATCGACGAGGAGGAGATCGTCGAAGCCGAAGTTCTTCATCGCTCGAGCGATCGTTCCGACGTTACCCGGCGATTGGGCGTCGACGACCGCGACTGTGGGGGCCGTCGACCGAACCGTTGGGTCGTCGGCTGACGGCTGATTGGTCATTCGGTTTACCTTCGGGACGGGCAGTGTGTTACCGTTTCGATTTGGTGGTCCTCAGTGGTCCGTGACTGGTTGTCGTTCGTCGTTCATCGACTACTGCTAGTGACTAGTCTAGATATAGTAGTAACTAGACTAGTTAGTCCACCGATCGTGACACCGGTGATCGTGACACCGATGATCACGATACTGCCGCTCTCCGAGTGTCGGTACCAGTGAAATTTGGTCTCCAGTGGAACTCGCTCGAACAGTGATCTCGTCCTGGCTTGGACAGTGGTCTCGTTCTAGCTTGGACTGTGATCTCGTCCTGATTCGGGCAATAACACGTGCTGGCGCTGTTGTTACCGAAGATCGAGATAGTGGACGAGAACGGCGTGTGTATGGATGGCAGTACGGGACACACACCCCCGTCGCGTTTGTAACGCCGATTACGTGTGAAGGTTTTCGTCGAGAACACACCTCTGTCGCGGATGAAAAACGGCGTGGATATTTCGTGGATCGATCGATATTGTCGAGTTTCTCGGTCTCCCACTGACCATTCCCGTTACATCCGCGACGGGGGTGTGGGGGGTCGGGTCGAACGCCTACGTTTCTGGGCTCCGGCACAGTCGACGCTTGCAAACGGATTCACGCGAAATTGAACGTCACTGGACTCCTCCCGTGAGCCTCGAGAGAAAATAGATACTCTCGACGTTGGCTAAATCCCGAACGTCGAGCCGTCGATTCCCTCTCGAGGTTCGGGTGTAATGCGCTCTTCGAGCGTCGATGGACGGGACATCCGGCACCGGTTGGTGATCGATGGACGCCATCAGTGTATGTTGGACGGTGAATACTTGCGGCACGTCAACTGGGTGAACGATGCGATCAGATCGGACTCGGCGGAATCCACCGTCGTCTTCCCAGTTACATCCGCGACGGGGGTGTCGGTGTCGGACGTCCGCCGCGAGGGACCTCGAGACCGACCGTCGTTAGAAGCGCGATGTGGGTCTTTCGAAACTATCTCAACGAGTCGTCGAAAAACGCACCCTCAGCCATTACAGGGCTCAGTTTACATCCGCGATAGATCCCTATACCTTTATATCAATTCGGGGGAAAGACACGGCTCACTGCAAATGTCCGCCAACGACGATCGTGATCCGCTGTTTCGGTACGACGATCCGGTTTTCGCCGACGAGCGGTTGCTCGAGATCACGCACCTGCCCGGCCCGGACCGGATCGTCGGACGCGACGAGCAGATGCAACGGGTTGCGGACGCCCTGAATCCGGCTATCTTCGGGAGCGAGCCCAATCACCTGTTCATCTTCGGCAAGACTGGTACCGGTAAGTCGCTCATCTCTCGATCGGTCACCAAACGAGTGATTTCGGAGGCCCGGCGAGACGACGTCACTGTCAAGTACGCGTTTATCGACTGCGGGGAACAGAACACCGAGGCGTCGATTATCAAGACGATCGCCCAACTCGTCAACGAACCCGCCGAAAGCGGCGTCTCTGTACCGGATCGGGGGCTCGGAACCGGCGACTACTACAAGCGCCTCTGGCAGGCCGTCGACCGCTGTACCGACGTCACGATCGTCATCTTAGACGAGATCGATATGCTCGAGGACGACGAGGTGCTCCGGAAACTCTCGCGGGCGGGCGAGAACCGTCGCATCTCGAACTCGAGTATCGGTATCATCGGCATCTCGAACAAGATCGACTTTCCGGATCACCTCTCTGAACGGGTTAAATCGAGCCTCTCGCGGGACGAGCTCGTCTTCTCGCCGTACGACGCAAACCAGTTGGTCGAAATTCTCGAAAAGCGTCGAGATGCGTTCCACGACGGCGTTCTCGCTGACGACGTAATCCCACTTACGGCCGCCTTGGCCGCCCAGGAACACGGCGACGCTCGAAAGGCGATCGACATTCTTCGAAACGCGGGCCGGATCGCGAAAAAGCAGACGGATACCCGGGTTACGGCCGAACACGTTCGCGATGCAAAGGAGAAGACCGAGGCCGACCGGTTTAACGAACTGATCGAGGGCTCACCCCAGCAAGCGAAGGCAATTCTTTACTCGCTTACGATTCTGACCGAGAACAGCTCGCAAAAGGAGTTTCCGACGAAGATCATCTACAACCAGTACAAAGAAATCGCCCGACGACTCGACTTCGACGTGCTCTCGGAACGCCGGGTCCAGGAGATCCTTCAGGAGCAAAACTTCCTCAACGTCATCCAGTCCGAACGCGAGGGCCGTGGACGCGGTCGCGGCGCCCACGCCAAACATCGCCTGCTCGAGAATCCATCGATCGTCAAGAAGGTGCTGTTACGGGACTCGCGTCTCGCCGTTCTCGAGAACGGAGACGACGAGTGATCGATAGGGGTCGTCGGTATCGAGCATTCGGTTGGTGTTGGTCCGATCCTATAATCGATTATATTTCTCCGATGAAGGTGGACGAGTAGGGTTCTATTTAGTGGGTACTCTTAACAAATATCCACTGATTATCGCGATCCGATGACGAACTTTGTAAAATCGGTTCGGTCGGCGGTGATGCGAAATCAACGCGCCGTCGCCATCGGCGGTTCGAACCCGATGACGTTCTCACAGCTCTGGTCGATGACCGACGCCTTCGCCGGTGGACTCCGTCGACGTGACATTTCCGCCGGTGACGCGGTCGGTATCCATCTCTCCTCGCCGCGGGCGTTCGCTATCGCGTTCTACGGTGTCCTTCGGAACGGATGTGTTCCCGTGACGATTCCGCCACATTTCGACGACGATGATATCACCGCGGCTCTGGGCGAGGCGAACTGTCACGCGCTCGTCGTCGACAAACGCCGAACGATGGCGATTCTGGCTAACGCCGAGGAGGTACGCGTCGCCATCACCGTCGGTTCCGGCGCCGGACTGGGCGTCGACTGGTCTACCTTCCTCGACAATCCGGGGATGAACGGATCGGGGTCGCGGACCGGGATCGACGTCGTCGGCCGTGGGAGTACGGAACGTGGCTTGATCGCGTACGAAAGACGGGACGATCGGGGACCAGTGGGTATCGCACACACGCACTCGAGTTTACACGCCGCCGCGTCGGTCGGATCGTCGATAGCGTTCGCCGACGAGTCGCGAACGCACCTCGGATCGCTTCGACCGACGGATCCGATCGAACTCGCGTACGGACTGAACGGGACGATCCGTTCGGGCGGACGATATCTACCCGCAGGTCGTCGGGACGCGGAGACGATTTCCACGACGCTCGATTCTTCGGACGTCGACCGAACGTTCGTTACCCCCTCCCAGTTCGCTGATCTCCTGACGTTCGGAGTGGCCGACGAGAGCGTCGTGCCGGTTCGGTCACCACGAGCAACGGCGGAGGACTCGGAGGCGACAACGGCAGATGAGGGCGAGGATGCCGTCCATCTCTACGCGCTACCCGAGACGGGGATCACGCACGCGAGGACGACAGCCCACCGCCAGTCGGGACGGCTCGGAGAGACGCTCCCCGACGTCGAGACACGCCTCCTCGAGTTCGACGGGGACGGCGAAGGGGGCGGGAGCGGGTTGGGTGGTGAGGCCGTCGTAGTCGGTGACACAACGGATGAACCCGATGGCACTTCGGGAGAAGTTGCGTTCGCCGGGCCGTCGATGATGAGCGGGTACGTCGAACGCTCGGGATTGACAGAACGAACCGTCGACGCTATCGACGGCCGGTTCTGGATTCGAACCGGCCTCACCGGTTGTCACCGTGAAGGATCGATTTACGTCACTGGGATAGACACAATTCGTCCCGCCGCTGGGCTGTCGGGGTGACCACGCCACTTCGAAACGGAGCGGTCGTCCTGAAGCGGTAGGTTCAGGTGTCGTCGATGACCGCAATCGAGGCCCCTTTCCGTTTGCTCTGCTCACTCGAGGTATGAACAGCGTCGATGCGGCGGGGCTCGGTATCGGAGACGAGTATCCGCCCCGGATCATGGGCGTGTTGAACGTCAGCGAGGAATCGCCGTACGATCCGAGCGTTTACGACGACCCGGGTGAGGCGGCCCGGTACGTCGACGAGGAGCTGATCGGCGAAGGTGCAGACATCGTCGATATCGGCCTCGAGTCGGCGAACAAACGGTTCGGTGTCCTCTCGGCTGCGGAAGAACTCGAGCGGCTTCACGTGGCCAGCGAGACGATCGATCGCGTCTCTGGCGACGCGATCTTCTCGATCGAAACCCGGTATGCGGACGTCGCGGACGAGGCGCTCTCGCAGGGATTCGACATGGTCAACGACATCTGTGGCTTTGCCGACCCCGAGATGCCAGCCGTCTGCTCCGAACACGACGTCGCAGTCGTAAAGATGGCCAGTCCGCCCGACCTCGAACGCCCGGGTGCCATCCGGGAGACCGACTGGGCGACGCGAAAATCCCCCGAGTGGGCCGACCGAGCGGATTACGTCGATCAGGTGTACGAGGCGTTGAAACAGAACGGGTTCACGGAAAAGACGATCGTCGACCCCGCCTTCGGGGGATGGAGCGACGCGCAGACTCTCGTTGACGACCGCGAGACGTTCCACCGCCTCGAGGAGTTCAGATCGCTCGAGCGGCCGATACTCGTCTCGATCAACCGGAAGAACTTCCTCGGTGATCTCGTCGGGCGCGAAACCGAGGGACGCCTCCCCGCGAGTCTGGCGGCGACGTCGCTCGCGGTCGAACGGGGCGTTCACGTCATACGGACGCATGACGTCGCGGAGACGCGCGATGCCGCGTTGATCGGATCGGCGTTCGGCGATCGAACGACCAGGTGACCCTCGAGACGCCGTCTCGAGGGGAGACAGCCGTTTCGAGGGGTTCCGGTCGGCGAACTCGACAGTGTGCTACAGTAAGAGAAAGCTTATGGCGGAGGCTTCGAAATGGGGGAGTGGACGCCGGGCGGCCTCCCGGGTAGGGGTACTTTGGAGGCGATTCCCGGCCCACAACACGGAATTATTGTGGAGTTACGTCGACCAGTGGTGACGCCCTCGCGTGTTCCCCGATCGCTCTCCCCGGGGCGTATTTTCGTTCGTTTTTCCGCCCCAGATCCAACATCCCGGGATCGACCAACCGAACGCCGCCGACCCAGGCCTAAAATCCGAGGTTCGTTCTCAGACCACCGCCGATCGTTCCCAGGAGTGAGATAGCAGTGTACTGATCCGCGATGGAAACACACTCACGGCTCGAGCGCGAACGGACAACTGATGGAGTTCGAGGAGTGGGAGCCGGTCTACGAGGCCATCGTCGATGATTTCGGATACGACCGCGCGGCGGACGAGCGAGCACGCGACGTCCTCGCGTCGATGACCGATCAGTTCGACCTCGAGATTCTCTCGGCCGCCCGCGATGCGACTGTCGCCGTCGTCGGTGCCGCACCGTCGCTCGAGACCGACGCGGAACTCGAGCGAGCGCGTGAGGCAGCGGTCGTCTTCGCGGCGTCGACCGCCGCCGACGTTCTCGACCGGCGGGGAATCGAGGTCGACTGCATGGTCACGGACCTCGATAAGAATCCAGAGTCCGTTCGTCGGTTCACTGAACGCGGGATTCCGGTCGCGGTTCACGCCCACGGAGACAACGTTCCGGCCGTTCGAGGGATCGTCCCGGACTGTGACGACGAGTACGTGCTCCCGACGACGCAAGCGAAACCGCGTGGCCCGGTCCGAAACGTCGGCGGGTTCACCGACGGCGACAGGGCGGCGTTTCTCGCCGATCACCTGGGTGCCGATCGACTCGTATTCGCTGGATGGGAGTTCGACGACCCCGACGTCGGGCCGATCAAAGCGCGGAAACTCGAGTGGGCCGGACGACTGCTCTGCTGGCTCGAACGACGACGCGACGACCGATTCGAGGTGCTCGAGGAAACGGGCGACAGGTTCGTTACTGAATTCGATAGGTGACGATATCGTCACATCCACAGACTGGGCAGTCCGTCGTCGCGTTTTCGATCGTCTTTCCGCATCGGCGACACTCCTCGACCGTCGTTTGTCCGTCCGTTCGTAGGAGAACTGATTTGACTGCCCGGGTCATCGCCGACTGTGTGGTTCGTTTGCCGCTCATGAGCCAACGCTGATCGATATCGTAGTTCGTTATTGTCGGGCTACCATGACTGACAGTATATCCGAACAGTCTTCTCGAAGTGAACGTCCGTCAAGACTGGTGGAAAGGTCACATTTCCGGAGTGTATTCGGGATCGAACGCAATCGAAGGTGTCGACCGACACCGATCGCACTCCCCCTTTTCGAACAACCCAGTGGGTCGACTCGAGATTGTGAGTGGTTCACTCGAGTATCAGAGTCGACTCACTCGAGCAGTCCGGCGAGTCAACGACGAATGCTCGCCGCCGGAGGTAGGAGGGTGATTCCGAGGAGAACGGATCCGAACCGGGCGCGTCAGCAGGGAACGATAGGGATTGTTTGTCCGTGCCGGAATAGACGAGCCGACCGCCGGCGGGTCAGAATAGGGCGTCGATCTCGCCGCCGGTGTCGACCAACGAGGTGAAGTCCTCTTCGGCTCTCGCCTGGACCATCTCGGTGGTATCCTGTGCTTCGATCGCGACCTGCTGGAGTTGGTCGATCCGCGGGACGTCCGTTACGCCCGACAGGAGGACGATCGCACCAACTTCGTTCTGGTCGGGCCGCGGGTAGTCGCCGCCGCGAATCTCCATGCTTCCAGTCTCGTCCTCGAGCCACTGGCGTCCACGCTCGACTCCCTTTCGGTTCAGGTGTTCGGGCGGGCCAGTCGAAACGACGAGCCCTCGATCTGCGCTTCCGACGTCACACGGGAGCGTGAGTCGCCCGAGCGTCGCCTTTCGGACGAGACTCGTCATCCGGTTCGTCGCGGTCCCCTCGTCGAACGTTTCCGTCTCTCGGAACGTCGAGAGGAGCCCATCATCGCCGTTGTCGACGGTTTCGCGTGCGTACCCGATCGTCGATACGCCTCCCTCGAGGGTGTTGATGATCTCGGAGGAGTCGACGACGCTCTCGGCGACGTGGTCGTCGTGATAGACCTCTCCAGCCGCGAACAACAGTCCGAAGCGCTCGACGATCTCCTTGTTGATCCGGTCGTATCCGCCGGCAACTGTTTCACCAGCGTCACGCCAGACCTCGTTGTCGAAGACGAGGAGGTTGTCGACCTCGCGAACGAACGTCTGGAACGACCGCGCCGCGTTGAGGGTGTAGATCCCGCCCTCGTCGGTTGCGGGCAAGACCCCGAGTCCGAACACGGGTTGCGTGTAGATCCGTTTGAGGTGGGTCGCGAGGACCGGCGCGCCGCCGGAGCCGGTTCCACCCCCCATCCCGGCGACGATGAGGAACGCGTCGATCTCGTGAATCGGGATCCGATCGATCGCGCCCTGTACTTCGCTGATGTCCTCCTCGGTAACTTCGGCGCCGAGTTCGTTGTCGGCGCCGACGCCGTGGCCCTTAACGCGTGCCTGACCGATCAGAACTCTGTTCCGTTTCGGAATCCGTTCGAGCCCGTGGAGGTCCGTCGTCGCGGAGTTGACCGCGATCGCCGTCTCGACGAATCCGCCGTCGATCGCCTCGTCGTACGCCAAAAATTCGTCGACGATCTTCCCGCCAGCCTGACCAAAGCCGATTAGTGCGAGTTTCATGGTTGTCTCTCGTGGCCGTTTCCGGTGCCGCTCACGTCGAAATGACCGGCAAACTGCGGAAACGGATGCCACGTCCCGGTGGATTCCACTGACTACCATTGTTATGGTCCGCATAGAGACGCCGGGAAACGTCCGTCTCGAGCCCTATTCGTCCGGTTCGCTCGATCGTTACCTCGCTCACCGAGACGGCTACAAATCCGGATTCTGAACCGTGGTGAGTCGGTTTCTCTCCGTTATAGTCGTCGATTAACGACTCTCACCCGATCCGGACTGTCCGCGAATCGGGGTTCGTATTCGACGAGTATCAACCGGGCTGTTTATCCAAAAGACCGGACGATTGGTTCGCTCCCTCCGGGATTGAACCAACGAGAGACCGGTGTGTACCACCAGTAGAATCGAAGCCAATTGCCGGGACGGCCTCGAGAGTAAGCCCTATACACGCCGACGGCATATTTCCCGTCGGATGACCGAGGGTACGTCGACTTGGCGGCGAGAACTGCTTGCAGGTGCAAGCGGGGTTGCCGCAAGCGCCCTCGCCGGTTGTTCCGAACGGTTCTGGTCTCACGTGGAGAACACCGCACCCGAACAGATCGAATTGACGATCAAGGCGGTCCCTGCCGACGACGACGCGGTCGCCGTCAAGATCATGAGCCAGCTTCGGGAGAACTTTCAGGCGGCTGGTATCGACGCACTCTACGAACCGATCGCGGAGGCGGAGTTGTATCGTGACATACTCCTGGAAGGGGATTACGACGTCTTCGTCGTCCGCCACCCAGGCTTCGACGATATCGACGCACTGCACGGAATGCTTCACTCGCAGTTCGTCAGCGGCGTTGGCTGGCAGAACCCCTTTCATTTCTCGGACGTGACGGTCGACGATTACCTCGAGAATCAGCGAACGGCCTCCGACGGCCGCGACGAGGTGACCGTCGACCTCCTCGAGTATCTCGAGGAGACGGTGCCGTATACGGTCGTCGCGTTTCCACACAACCTCGGTGTCGTTAGGCGCGAACTTCCGACGTCGTTCGTCCCCAAACGCTCGTTCGAGTACGTTCAGGTAATGTCCCTGGAGCCGTCCGACGGCCCACGGGAGACGCCCCTCGAAGTCGGGGTCTACGGCGAAGGACTCACCGATCGATTGAACCCACTGGCCGTCGACCGGAGTCGAATTGACGGACTGACGGAACTGGTGTACGATCCGTTGTTCCACCGAATCGACGACGAGTACGTTCCGTGGTTGGCCGACGATGTCAGCTGGGAGGAGTCAGGTCGAACCGAAGCAGTGGTTACCTTGCGCGATGGGGTGAGTTGGCACGACGGCACCGAACTCGACGCCGACGACGTGGTCTTTACCCACCGGTTTCTCGAGGATACGTCACTCGGTGAGATCGAAGGCGGACACCCAGCACCGCGATACCGGGACAGACAGACTGTCGTCGAGGGCGTCGACCGGATCGACTCGCTCACGGTCCGATTCTCGTTCGGAAACACCGTTCGCCAAGCGGCGGCCCGTTCGCTTTCGATCCCACTGTTTCCCGAACACGTCTGGGAACCGCGCTCCGAGATTGTCGCCGAACGCCAGACCCAGGCCCTCGCCGTCGAGGACGAGGAGCTGATCGGCTCGGGTCTGTTCGAGATCGCTGACATTTCGGACGGATCGGTCTCTCTCGAGCCCTACGATGACCACATATTTCGAACCGACGACGAGGATCGGCCAGCCATCCTCGAGGGATTTTCCCAGTTTTCTGGGATTCAATTCAACGTCGCCCCGAATCCCGCTACGATGATCGAATCGATTCGGGCGGGTGAAACCGACATCACGGGGACGTCTATCCCACCAAGCGAAGTCGAAGCGGTCCACGATTCCGAGGAGGTTCGGTTAGTCAGTTCTATGACTAACTCGTTTTATATGATCGGGTACAACGCGCACCATCCGGAACTCGGAAATCCACGGTTCCGTCGGATCATCTCCCGGTTGATCGACCGCGAGTATACGACTTCCGAACTACTCGATGGCTACGCCGAACCAGCAGAGACGTTCGGTTCGTTAGTCGGTATCCGCGACGGTGAGTGGGTCCATCGTTCCGATCCAGTCGTTTCTCGATTCCCTGGCACGGACGGCGAGATCGACGTCGACCGGGTTCGCTCGCTTTTCGAAGACGCCGGCTACCAGTACGAAAATGGGACCCTGCTCGAGTAAAATGGTCGGTGGACGACGCGAGATCGTCGATCGGATTTGCGGTCATCCTCGTCGCGTCCTCGCCCGATAGTCCAGTGACCGATCGCTATTAATGTCTCGGGGGCCGTAGCTACGATAGACTCCAATGTCACTTCTCGGCGTGGTGGTCGAACTCGCTCTCGTCGTGATCGTGATGCTCACGACTGCGACACTCGTCCTCGTCGGCCCGCGCCAGTTAGCCGCCGCGGCTCGTGGCTTTCGGTGGCGGTTCAGAGCCTGTTTGCTTCCCGTCGCCGCGCTCGTCGCAGTGTTAGCGCTTCGGTGGTCGACTGTCGACGTCGTAATGCGCCTCGAGCGACGAGTCCTCGGGACCAACATCACCCCGCTTCTGTTCGAACTAGAGCAGGCGCTCTTTCCGGAAAACCCAGTCGGGGTGCTCCAGTCGTTTCAGTCGCCAGAACTGACGAGCTTTTTCGTCTTCGTCTACATCTACGGATATGCGTTCTTGTTGTTGTTCCCGTTCGTTGCGTACTTCGCGTTGGACGATACCGAAGAGCTTCGGACGTTGATCCTCGCGTTTACGGCGAACTACGCGATCGGATTGGTCTGTTACATCTTCTTTATCGCCTACGGACCGAGAAACTACGATTTGTTCCTATTCGAGGGGCTGTTGTACGATGCGTTTCCAGAGTCGCGGATGCTCACGAATCAGGTCAATCAGAGCACGAACGTCTTCCCCTCCTTGCACACGTCGCTGTCGATGACCGTCTTCTTCCTCGCGGTGTTGACCCGACGGAAGTATCCTGTCTGGGTACCGATTTCGGGAGTGCTCGCGATCAGCGTCGTCGTCTCGACGATGTACCTCGGTATCCACTGGTTTTCGGACGTCGTTGCCGGAACGATACTCGCGCTCGTAAGCGTGTACGTCGGACGAAACTACACCGTGGAAGGTATCTTCGGATCAGCACGGCAGTATCTCGATACTGGATTCGATCGGTTTGGGCGGGCAGGCGGTGATTGATCGGGCGTCTATAGTAACAACTGCAACGATGTACACGCTGATCGCATAGCTCACGGGTCACGTTCGTTCCCCGTTCGCTTTTCCGCGGTTCTCGCTCATGGTTCGAAAATCGAAGATTTTCGTCATCACGAACGACCGCTGGTCGTTCGAACGACTTCGTTCGCTCACGGGTCACGTTCGTTCCCCGTTCGCCGTTCCGCGGTTCTCGCTCGTTTCACTCGCTCACGGGTCGTTCCTCCCCGTTCGCATTCCCGCGGTTCTCGCTCACTCCGTTCGCTCCGAACCGCGCACGCTCCGAACCGCGCTCACTCCGAACCGCGCTTTTCGTCTGGCGATCGGGTGTGAAATGACGTGCAGTGGCTACTATAGCGACGCGTCTCCGGTCGCAGTTCGGAACTCGTCCTCGAGGGATAGCGGTGGCAACATTTGTCCGTCTCGGTTTCGGTTCAGTCCCGTTGTGAGCACCACGGGCTCTCGTCTCGACGCTTGGCGCCCGGAGAGGGCAAGTAAACGTCACACCGGTAGTCGATCCATCGTTATTACAGAACGTAGCGCGTTCGAGACAGCCGTGTAGCCCGCTTTGTCCGTTACGATTACCATCGACGACTTCGGCCCACCGCCGATTCACCCCGGGCCGATGGTGGCTGATTGGTGCCACCATGTTTATATTCACGACCGTTCTCTGTACTGTTATGTCCTCTTCGGACGAAACGTCGGTGCTGACCGACGTTCGCTCCCCATCGCAGTCGATCGTCGCGGCAGTTGCCGCCCGCGAAGGGGTCGACGCCGTGGATATCGAACCACCAGAGTACGACCCGCTGTATACGGTCGTCGATCCCGAATCACTCGATACGCTGTTCGAGACGCGAACTGAACCACTGAAAACCGCTCGAGTCTCATTCGAGTACGAGGGGTACGAAATCGTCGTCTATGGAGACGGTCGCGTCGAAGCGACGGAACCGTCTTCATCTCGCAATTGTGCTTCTGGTCCGAGCGAAGAGCACAGCGGTTGCTGACGTCGTTGCACACCGATCCTCCGACTGCGGTACGGCCAGCGTGTCCATCGTTTCGGGTGAGACGATAGCCGGCTTTCGCTCCCGAGTCGGTCGATTCGTGACGTTTCCGAATTAGGCGCGTCTTGTAACCGGTGTGCTCCGTGTCCGTGATCGGCTACCCACCGCCGACCGCCGATATCTGCCCCGTGGAACCGCTCTCACCAGCGTCGTCGCTGGCTCGTAGGCAACGCGGTCCGTCGGCATTTTCTGGGCCACGACCTTCCAGAACCCGGGAGAACGAACCGTAATCTCACAGCGTCCGTCTGAATCGGTTCGCTCCCGTCTGGTTCCGACGTCGACGACCGCCCCCTCGATCGGTCTGTTCGTCCGGTCTCGGACACGAACGGTGATCGGTTCTCCGACCGCCACTTCACGCGGAACGACCTCGAGCACTAGCGATCGTTCGATCCTCATACCGACCGATACCACCTCGGGATGCAAAAAACGATCACACGACGAAGATGGCGGGCTGTCGATAAATCTGTGCTCGATCACCCGTCGAGATAAATCTGTGCTCGATCACCCGTCGAGAGTGATCGTCCGGCCCTCGTCGTTCGACCGGTACACCGCGTCGATGATCTCCTGGACGGCAAGCGCCTGTTCGACGCTGTCCCGATCGCTTCGCCCGTCGGCGATCCCGTCGAAAAACGCCCGTAGTTCGTCGGTGTGCGTGTCGTTCTGGTTGGTCTCGACGGTCGTATCCTCGAGGTGTGACGGGCCGACGGAGCTCGCCGAGTGAAAGCTGAGCGTCCCCTCGAGGAGATCGAACGTGGCCGCGGCGTCCGTGCCACGGACGACGAACTCGTGGTTCGCCGGCCGGTTCGTCGCCCAGGCGACCTCGAGGCTAATCGTCTCGTCGTCCGCACACCGGACGAACGCGCTGGCCGAGTCGTCGACGTCGAACCCCCCGGGGCCTGAGTCGTCGGCCCACATCTCGAGGTAGGCGTACTCCTCGCGTGATCCGAACTCGCTACGGGTGACGCCGTTTACCTCCTGGGTGTCGGGATAGCCGAGGAGGTACAACGCGAGATCGATCGCGTGAACTCCGAGGTCGATTAGTGCACCACCTCCCGCGATCTGGCGCCTGGTAAACCACGATCCGCGTCCGGGGATCCCTCGCCGTCGGACGTAGTTCGCCTCGACGTGGGTAACCTCGCCGAGATCTCCACGATCGATCCGGTTTTTCACGATTTGGACCGTATTCGCAAATCGGTTGTTGAAACCGACAGTACAGTGGGCGTCGGACGTCATCGACGCGTCGGCGATTCGCCGCGCGCTGTCGATCGAATGTGCGAGCGGTTTCTCGAGGAGCACGTGGAGGTCGCGCTCGAAGGCGTCGACGGCGTACTCCTCGTGGTACTTGTTCGGGGTCGTGATGATGACGGCGTCGACGGTGTCGTAGAGCGCTCGGTGATCGTCGTAGACGTCGACGTCGTAGCGGCGAGCGAAGCGCTTTCGCGCCTCGGCGGCGACGTCCATTCCACCGACGAGTGTCACGCCGAGTTCGATGAGACGTTCGGCGTGGAACTGACCGATGTTGCCGAGACCGACGATGCCCGTCCGGATACCGTATTTGTTCGTTGTCATCAGGGAGTGTCGTCCGTGTTCTTACGCGTATATCTAATAGCGCTATATAGAATATCCGTGCTCGATCTTCTTCTCTCCGTCGCCAAACGAGGTAATCAGTAGGTCGCCATCGAGGATCAACTGTCGGCCTCCCTCGTTGCCGGTCCGGGCTCTCGCTCCGAGAGGTCGGTGATGCCGTGTGCTAGTGCGTCACCGGTTTCCGTCTCGAAGAGGTGGATCTTCGACCGATCGAGGACGACGTCGACCGATTGGTTTTCCCGGATCGCCGTATCCGGTGTGACGCTCATCAACAACTGGTCGGAAGACGACGCAGGATCCTCGTCCATCGAGCGCTCGGCGGAGTCCGCGAGCATGAGGTAGACGAACACTTCGTCACCCATCGGCTCCAGTACGTCGGTTCGTGCGTCGATCGGATCCGAGGGATCTTCGAGGGTATCTGCACTCTCCGCCAGGTGGACGTCCTCCGGCCTGATGCCGAGCGTGATCTCGTCACCGACGGCCGTCTCCGGGACGGCGCCGTGGTCGAACGACACGTCGAAGTGTGCGGTTTCGATGCGTCCGTCGGCTACCGTTCCTTCGGCGAAGTTCATCGACGGCGAACCGATAAAGCCCGCGACGAACAGGTTTGCCGGCTCGTTGTAACAGACAAGCGGCGGCGCGATCTGCTGGAGCCTTCCCTCGTTCAAGACCGCGATCCGGTCGGACATCGTCATCGCCTCCGCCTGGTCGTGAGTGACGTAGATGATCGTCGTTCCGAGTTCGCGGTGGAGTCGCTGGAGTTCGGTCCGCATGTGAACCCGAAGCTTCGCGTCTAAGTTCGCGAGCGGCTCGTCCATCAGGAAGACGTCGGGATTACGAACGATCGCGCGGGCGATCGCGACCCGTTGGCGCTGACCGCCTGATAACTCGTCGGGCATTCGCTTGAGCATTCCCTCGAGTTGAACGATCTCCGCGGCGCTCTCGACGCGGCGTCTGATCTCGTCGTCGTCGTACGTTCGCAGTCGGAGGCCGAATGAAATATTCTCGAAGACGTCCATGTGGGGAAAGAGGGCGATGTTCTGGAACACCATCGCCACGCCGCGGTCTTTCGGCGCGAGGGTGGTCACCTCGTCGTCGCCGATGAAGACCCGTCCTTCGGTCGGTTTGGTCAGTCCGGCAACTGTCTCCATCGTCGTCGACTTGCCACAGCCCGATGGGCCGACGAAGGTGACGAACTCACCGTCTTCGACCTCGAGGCTAACGTCGTCGACCGCGGTGACGTCTTCGAAGCGTTTCGTGACGTGTTCGAGTCGTACTCGTGCCATGGATTATTCTTTGAGTGCGCCCGCAGTCAGTCCGCTGACGATCTTCTCCTGGGCGACGATCACGAGGATCGCCACCGGAATCACGCCGACGATGCTCGCCGCCGCCATCAGGTTGTACAACACCTCGTACTGGCCCTGGTAGCCAAGAATTCCCTCGAGGATCGGCGCCCAGTTTTCGGGCTGGCCGTCGGTCATCAGAAACGAGAAGAAGAACTCGTTGTAGACGGCGATGAACGTCAACACGCCGGCGGTCGCGACGCCCGGCGCCGAAAGCGGGATAATGACTCGGAACAGGGCACCGAGTCTAGTCGTCCCCTCGACGCGGGCCGCGTCCTCGAGTCCGTCCGGAATCTGGGAGTAGAAGGTCGTGAGGATGAATATCGCCAGCGGCATGAAGATCGCCGACAGGGGCAACACCATCGCACCGGGCGTGTTGTAGAGGCTTCCATCACCCGTAATTGGCTCGAGGGCGACGAACTGCGTGTTGAACAGGTCGTTCAGCGGGATGAAAAAGGCCGCCGGCGGGAAAAACGAGATCACCAGTACCAACAGCATGAGTGGTACCTTCCCGGGAAACTGGAGGCGGCCGAAGGCGTATCCAGCGAGGCTGGCGATCACCAACACGATGATCGTCGACGCGGTCGCGATGACGAAGCTGTTGAACATGTACCAGTGGAAGGGGAGAACTTGGAAGACCTCGACGAACGCGCCGGGGTTGAAGCCGTTTGGCGTGAGAATAATGTCCTGCTGGCGCCCCTCCGGGGTGAGCGCGACCATGAGTAGCCAGTAGAACGGAAACAGCGTCGTCACGAGAAAGAAAATCGTCGCGACGTAAAACAGCGACCGGTAGACCCGCCGAGGATTCGAGATCGCGTTCGCGACCCACCGCTGGAAGGGGCCGCGGTCGAGTTCGACCTCCCGATCGTCCTCGAATATCGTTCCTCGATCCGCCGTTTCGCCCTCGACTCGCCCGCCGTCGGGGAGTCGATCGGCCCGGGAATCGCGTCTCGAGGCGTCCCTGGCGGCACGGGTAACGTCGCTCCCGGCTCGATCGTCAGCGCTGGTTCGACTGCGTTCGTCCGGGTCGGATCGGTCGTCCGAGTCGGTTCCTCCGTCTCCATCCGGGTCGGATCGGTCACCCTCGTGTCCGCTCGAGTCGACTCGGTCCCGATCGCTTCGTTCGTCGGTCATCAGTAGAGCCCTCCTTCTGTATCGCGGAAGAAGAAGACGTAGACGGAGATGATCAGGCCGATCACGAGTGCGGTCGCGAACGCGACGGCGGCGGCCGTTCCGTAGATGCGAGTCCCGCCGAACATCGCCTCGACGACGAGACAGGTAAGCGACGGCACGGTCGTACAGCCGGCGGTCGACTCGATCAACCCGTAGACGCGCATCGCGTCCATCGTCCGGAACAACATGGCGACGAGCAACGCCGGCATCACCAGCGGGAGCGTGATCATCTTGAACCGTTGCCAGGGAGATGCGCCCGCGACGCGAGCGACGTTGTACAGGCTCCGATCGACACTCTGGAGGCCTGCGAGGATCAGCAAGGCCATGAACGCCGCGGACTTCCAGACGTCCGCGATGAGGATGATGACGAACGCATCCTGGCTGTCGGCGAGCGGGTCCGGACCGAACAGGCCCAGCCACTGCATCAGATCGCTCCCGAATCCGACCGTGGGCTGGAACAGGAGGAAGAAGATCATCCCCTGGATGACGATCGGCACCGCCCACGGGAGGATGATCGCGACCCGAACCCATCGACGCCCCCGGAAGTCCTGATCGAGCACGTACGCCTGCGCGAAGCCGATCACCGTCTCGAGAAGTACGCTGATGACCGCGAACGCGAGCGTGACGAACAGCGCCTGCTGGAGGAACGGCACGCCGAACTCGACGAACGGAAACGACGCCGACACCGTAACGTCCATAAACTGCCTTGCGAGACGGGCGTTGCCAGTGAGGATGTCGACGTAGTTTTCGGCCCCGACGAAGCCGCCCAGGGGCTCGAGTCCCCGCGTCCGATCCTCGCGCAGGGACATGACGAACGTCATCGCGAGCGGGTAGAACGCGATGAACGCGAGCAACGCAAACGCCGGCAACAGGAGGAGGTAGGCGTAGGCCCGCTCGCTCAAATTCTCCATCCAGTTGACGACGGCGTTCCCGGTCCGGTCGCGTTCGCGGGCTGGTTCCTCGCCGGTAAGCACGTCGATTGGATTCCCCGCTCGGTCCGCGTCGGAATCAGTCGCCATTCTGTCCCTCCACGTCCCGCTCGCTTTGCTCGAGTCGCCCGTTCAGGTCGTCCATCGCGGCTTCTGGGCTCTTCGCTCCACGGTAGGCGGCGTGGATCTCCTGGAAGGCGAGCGCCGACTGCTCCGGCCAGACGTCGGTTACCGGTCGCGGAACCGCGTTTTCGCCGGCAATCTGGATCTGGTCGACGTAGCGTGCGACCGGGCCGATCTCGTCGGGGTCGGCCTCCTCGACGAGGTCGAGAATCGGCGGCAGAAAGCCCTGTAACTCGAAGATCGTAAGCATCACTTCGTCGTGGGTAAACGCCTTGAGCACCTCCAGTGCCCGCTCGTCTTGTGCGGTGTTCGGATTGAGCGCCAGGTGCCAGCCGCCGAGTGCCGCGGCAGTGCCGCCGACGCCCTCGTACCCGGCGTCCTCGGCGGAGACGGCGTACGGCATCGGCATGACTCCGAGGTCCTCGCCGAAGGCGTCGTCCCCACCGGTTTCGGCGATCGCGAACGGCCAGTTTCGATGGGCAACGGCGTCCCCGTTCGAAAACGGTCCGAGCGACTCCTGTTCAGACCACTGGACGATCGCCGTCGGACAGATCTGCGGGTAGTCCTCGAGGGCGTGGTCGTCCTCGCTCCCGTGGATGAACGCCCGCATCATCCGGATCGCGTCGAGTACCGGCCCCTCGTCGACGGTGATCGGTCGATCGCCGGCGGTGAACAGGTTCTCCGTCCCGCCGAAGTACGCGCCACCCCAGGTCGACATCACCTCGACGAACGAACAACAGGAGAGTCCCTCGTAGGCGGCCGCCTGCGTGGTGAATCCGTACTGGGTCCCGGCCGCATCCTGTGTCTCTGCCGTCGCCTCGGCGAACTCCTGCCAGGACGGGGGATCGGTTCCCCAGCCCTCCGTCTCGTACCCGGCGTCCTCGATCAGGTCCCGCCGATACAGCATCGTTCCGAAGTCGGGAAACAGCGGGATCGCGTGGAGATCTCCCGTCTCCGGATCACGCGCCGTCTCGAGAGCCGCCTCGAGGTACTCGTTTTCGACCCGGTCGCGGACGTTCGTCGGTAACACCTCCGTCAGATTCGTGGTCTGGTCGCGAAGGATAAACGGGATCGTCCACCCGCTGTCCATCATGAAGATGTCCGGCGGGGATCGGCCGGCCTGAAGCGCCGACTGGTACTGTTGCATCCGCTGGGCGGAGTCGTCGACGCTCGCCTGGACTTCGACGGTGAGGTCCTCGTCGAGACCGGCCTCCCACAGCGCCTCCTGGACCGACGGCTCGCCGTCGTCGGTGTGCATGATGTCCTGAAAATCGGTGTCGCCGGTCATCACGATCGTCCGCTCGTCTCGTGTCTGACCGAGACAGCCGGCGACGCCGATGCCGGCGACGACCGCCGCCGTCGATGCCGTCGTAACGAACGCTCGGCGCGTCGTCCGTCCGCCGCGCTCCGCCGGTTGCCCACCCATCGGATATACTAGCAGGTCGCTCGGACGTTTTAATCGTATGCTTGAATACCTGCAATTAACGACGACTGTCGGGATCGGATACGTGTCTAACGAAGCGTTGTCCGCCCGCGTCGCTTCATCAACTACGTTCGATCGCGCTAGATCGGTAGCGTCGGATCAGTAGAGGTGGGGCCACCGACCGGCTTACTCTTCGATAGTCGGGGGCTCGTGGCGGCCGATGTGAATCTCGTGGGCTTCGACCTCCTCGAGGGCGGCGACGCGACCGCCGACGGTGATCTCCTCGCCGGCGTCGTTCTCGAGAGTGAGGTTCGCGACCTCCTCGCTGACCTCGAAAGAGACCTCGCGGACCTTCCCGCGGACGACTCGCGAGCCACCGATCTCGACGTCCCGGCCTTCGATCGTGGCGTAAAACTCCCCACCTTCGTCGAGTAAATCTTTCACACACCGGCGAATCGAGGCGTATCGGCGGGGGTACGTCCGCGTCGACTCGTCCTCGCCGAGTGTCTCCTCTGCAGTCGTCCAGAGGACCGTCCCGAAAAAGCCGGAAACGAGAAAGCCAAGCGCCGACCGGTTGAAGATGACGCCGTAGCGGTCCTGGTCGTCACGAAGGGCGTCCTGGGTCGCGTAGATCGAGTAGTTCCCGTCGGCGACGGCGATGACCGGCGTCGTGATTCCACGGCGGGCCCGCGAGGAGGTCGCGACACTCAGATAGTCGAACTCGGCGGGTGCGGGCGCGTCGCTCGCGGGCGTGACGATCAGATCGACGCTCACGCCGTCGTCGACCGCCGCCCGAAGCTCCTCTTCGAATCGCGTCAACAGGTCGGGCGTCAGCGAGAGCGACAGTTCGTACTCCGCGGCGTCGATGATCTCTTCTAGGTACCGGAGGATCGTCGACCGCGATTTGACCAGGGAGACCGCTTCGGTATCCCGTGCTGGCGCCGTATACCGCGCCTCGAGTTCGTCGATCATCTGCTCGAGGGAGTCTTGAACGTCGTCGAACGCATCGCCGGGATCGATCGCGACGACTTTCATCGGTCGGGACTCCCGAAGTTCGACCAGCCCCCGGTCGCTCAAGCTCCGAACGGTGTCGTAGACCCGCGGCTGTGGAATGTCCGTCCGATCCGAAATTTCACTCGCCGTGAGCTGGCCCTGCTCGAGGACCGTGAGATACGCGTCGATCTCGTACTCGCCGAGGTTGAACCGATCCCCAACGCGCTCGACGGTCGAGCGAAGTTCGTCTGATGCCATACGAGTGCCAACGAATCCAAACGATAAAGAATTTATTATACTCCGAGTAGCATCGAATTTCGAAATTAAGTTCTTCGTCGGTCGGCGATCGTATCGCTTCCTCGAGTCGGAAACCGCACGCCGTTGTGGGGGACAGAACCCTTAACCTGTGCGGGCATGACTGTGTTTTCATGCGTGAGGTCTTGCAGGCCGACGATACGATCCTCGGCGAGGAGTTATACGGAATTCTCCCGTCGTCGGTCCCTTCGGCTATGGAACTCGCTCTCGCGCTCGTCGTCCTTCTCGTCGGCTGGTTCCTGTCGAAACTCGTCGTCAGACTTGCCGGACGAACGGTCGCTCGTCGGATCGAGCGCCCGAGTGTCACTCGAACCGTGTTGCGTGGCGTTCGAGTCGCCATTCTCTTCGTTACCGTCCTCGTCGTCGCCGCCATCCTCGGGTTGAGCGGCGGTCAGATTTTCCTGTCTGTCACCGTCGTCTCGGCCGTGATCGCGGTCGTCCTCGCACCGCTGGTTAGCAGTTTCATCAACGGCTTTTTCGTCCTTGCAGACCGGCCCTACGAAATCGGCGACATGATCGAAGTCACCGACGAGGGCCACCGTGGGTTCGTCGAGGACATCACGATGCGATATACGA
This sequence comes from Natrarchaeobius versutus, assembly GCF_041205745.1. Lineage (NCBI taxonomy): Archaea > Methanobacteriati > Methanobacteriota > Halobacteria > Halobacteriales > Natrialbaceae > Natrarchaeobius > Natrarchaeobius versutus. The sequence goes on from NZ_JBGFCC010000017.1 coordinate 21,154, forward strand.
AGATCTTCACCCTGCAAAACACCTTCATCGTCATCCCGAACTCCGAAATCCAACAACGCGACGTTATCAACTACTCCGCCGAGGACGAACGAACCCGGGTCTCCGTCAGCTTCGAGATCACCTACGAGAGCGACTTGGCGGCGGCTCGCCGTCACGCCGAACGCGCCGCCCGCGGCATCGACAACGTCATCTCCGGCGGCCCGGACATCCGGATCGGTAGCGCCCGGTACGCGGCCGCACCGGTCTGTACCGTCGAGGCGTACGCGGACAACGGAATCCTCCTCGAGTTGTTCTTCTGGATTCAGCACCCGTACAAACAACAGATCGCCCGCTCGGCGGTCCAGACGGCCGTTCGAGAGCGGTTTCTCGACAACGAAATCGAGTTCGCCTATCCCCACCGCCACCACGTCTTCGACGAGACCAGCGGTACCGGACAGCTGGTGGTCGGTTCACGGGACCGCCCGGTCGAGGCCGACGAACTTCGGGAGCGGCAATTCCCGGCCGACAATCCACACGCCGACCCGTCCGAGACCAACGGTGACCCGTCCGAGACCAACGACGAGTGACGGAGACACCCAGTCGACCTGCTCGACCTTCGAGACCACGACCTAAGTCGACGGATCTTTTATCCCGCTCCTCGGCGAATTCGAGACCGATCTACGATGTACGACGACGTTCTCGTCCCGACGGACGGAAGCGATACGATCGCCGAGACGCTCGCCCACGGGCTCCCGATCGCCGTCGCCAACGATGCGACGGTTCACGCCCTGTACGTGATCGATAGCCGGATCACCGTCGCGGCAGGCGAAGAGAACGCCCCCTCCCTCGAACGAGCGCTCGAGGCGGACGGACGGGAAGCAGTCGCGGCCGTCGACGACAGCGCGTCCGCGGAGGGCCTCGAGACCGTCACCGAGGTACGCAAGGGGACGCCCGCTAAAGCGATCCTCGAGTACGCCGACGAGCAGGATATCGACCTCGTCGTTATCGGCACGAAAGGAAAGAGTCCACGCGAGAAGGTAACCTCCCTGGGAAGCGTTTCGGAACGCGTCGTCGACAACGCCTCGATTCCGGTGTTCGTCGTTCGTAACCCCGGGACGGACGAAATCGAGTAGCAGGTGTCTCCCCGGTCGGCCTCGCGGTCAGGCGGTCGCCTCGACCGTAATAACCTCGCAGTCCAGATGGGTCCGCAGATACCGATCGATGTTCGGGTTGTCGGTGAACCGTCTGAAGATCCGACGCAGGCGGCTGGCTTGCTGGCCGCCGATGACGACCGCATCGGCACCCTCGGCGGCGACCTCGTCGAGAATGCTCTCCTCGACGAGAAACCCCGTCCGGACAACGTACCTGACGTTCTCGAGCGGCCCGAACGTCCGTTCGACCGCGTTTTTCAGCTCGATCCGCGTCACCTTCCGCCCGTTCTGGTAGAGATCGACGTGAAGCACCGTCAACGCCGCATCACGCTCTCGGGCGACCTCGATCGCCTGCTCGAGCGTTCGTCTCGAATGTTTCGTCAAGGGGTACCGAACGGGAACCACGACCAGCGACATTACGCAACTGAACGATTCCCGTGCGGGTAAACTTTTCAGTCCGGCGTTCCGTCGTGCGTAATCGTCTCATACCTGCCGCCGGTCGTTCGATCTCCGGCGTCGCCCGGGCAGTCGTCGGACCGGTGATAGCTCCTAATCAGGATAGACGTCGTCTCCTTCCCGTGAATACTCACGAGGTGGCACTCGATGCTCTCGAGTTTCACCGTCCTCTCCGAGGGACAATCATATACCGACCGCGCGGATAGTTCGGGTATGCAACCGACCGTAACCGAGGCTGGAAAGACGGTCTACGTGTCGAACACCGACGGCGACCGCGGATCGAAGGGACCGTTTCTCGTCGCCTACGAGTCTCGAACAGGCGACAATCGCTACGGCTGGTTCTGTACGAACTGTGAGAGCTTCGACAACGCGATGGATTCCATGGGTCGAATCAAGTGTAACTCCTGTGGTAACTTCCGGAAGCCGACGGAGTGGGACGCCGCCCACGAGTAACATTCCAAAGCTGACAACTATCGGAGTAACTGCCTATTACTGACCGTTTTGCACCGCTTGAATAAAACAAACGTCCTCTCTCGTTCCGAGCGTAGCGGCATATCTTGTACCCATCACGACGATAGCTTGTAAGTACGAACATTTATGCCGGATGCCCGTGTACGTTAGTACCGAATGGGTCCTGTTAACATGCGACTCGTCGAGCAGGCCAGGTCGATTTTCGCAGAGCTTGGATACACCGTCGAAGGAGACGGCCCCGAGTTCCGGGCCGAACGCGCGTGGAAGGTCGTCCACGTAAACGCCGTTCTCGAGAACGACGCGCTTCCGACGGCGTCGTCCGGTCAGTTCCACTGTTTCGTCGCTCAGCCGGAAGACGCCGACGACCTCGAGACGCGACTCACCAGCGTCGACCCGAGCTACGAGTGGGCGATCATCGTCGTCGACGGGGAGGATTATCAGGTCGAACGAGCGCCGCCGGGGCCTCGGGTCTCGGCCTAACGGGCAGTCGAGTTCCTATTCTTCGAGTGCGCGCCGCGTTGCCGTCACACCGCTACCCGGATCGACATCGGCACCCATATCCTCGAGAACGTCACCAAGCGCAGTCACCACGTAGATCACGTTCTCCGGACGCGCGGAGTAGCCCATACAGCCGATGCGGAAGATCTCGCCGTCCAGATCGCCCAGCCCGCTTGCGACCTCGAGATCGTAGCGATCGAGCAACTCGCCACAGACCTCCCCGTCGTCGATTCCGTCGGGGACGCGGACCGCGTTCAGGCTCGGGAGCCAGTAAGCGTCGGAGGCGTTCATCTCGAGAGCCATCGCCTCGACGCCGGCTTTCAGTGCGCCGGCCAGTCGCTCGTGGCGCGCCCAGCGCTCCTCGATGCCTTCTTCCGCCACGAGCCGAAGCGCCTCTCTGATCGCGTAGACGTTCGTGATCGGCGCGGTGTGGTGGTAGGCGCGTTCGTCACCCCAGTACCCCTCGAGCAAGGAGAGATCGAGGTACCACGAGCGCGGTTCCTCCTCGCGTGAGAGGACCTTCTCCATCGCTTCGTCCGACAGCGTGAGTGGACTTGCACCCGGAGGACAGGAGAGACACTTCTGCGGGCCGGCGTAAGCGACGTCGATCCCCCAGTCGTCGACGCGGAGTTCGACGCCGCCGATCGAGGTGACGGTGTCGGCGATCACCAACGCGTCGTGATCGTGAGCCGCCGCGGTTAGCTCCGAGACCTCGGGCTGGAGGACCCCGGTGCTCGTCTCGGCGTGGACGAAGCCGAAGACGTCCGGGTCGTGTTCGGCCAGCGCGTCGGCCACGCTGTCCGGCTCGAGTGGCTCTCCCCACGGTGCGTCGACTTCGACGACCTCCCCGCCAGCGCGACGGGCCATCGAGGCCATCCGCCCGCCGAAGTAGCCGTTGGTCGGGACGAGCATCGTATCGCCGGGCTCGACGACGTTCCCGATCGCCGCTTCCATCGCCGCAGAACCGGTGCCCGAGACGGGAATCGTCCACTGGTTGTCCGTCCGAAACGTGTATCGCAACAGCTCCTGGACTTCGTCCATGATCTCGACGAACGACGGGTCGAGATGGCCGACGAGCGGCGTACTCATCGCCCGCAACACGCGCGGATGAACGTCGCTCGGGCCCGGCCCCATCAGCGTCCGGTTCGGCGGCACCAACTCGTCGATCTTCGGTACGTCTCTCGAGTCTTCACCGGCTGGCATGGACCGAAACTGGTGTCGAACCCTCAAAAACGTTCATGAATTTCTCGACGTACGAACAGCTTCCTCGCGTTCGAACCACCGCCCACGTTTAAGTCACGATGACACGTAGTCCCACGGGCGATGGTTTTCAAGAAGATCACCCTCATCGGAACGAGCACGGAGAGTTTCGACGACGCCGCGGACGACGCGATCGATCGGGCCGAGGCGACACTGCAAAACGTCCACTGGGTCGAAGTCGACGAACTCGGCGTCGAACTCGCAACCGCCGACGACCGCGAGTATCAGGCCGAAGTCACCGTCGCGTTCGAACTCGAGGACTGAGACGGTCTGCTGTCCGTCAGTTCCGGCGCGACATCGACCCGTTGTGGGGTCGCGCCGGTACATCGGTACAGCATCGTACGAGACCACTGCTATCAGTCCGTTCTGACACACCCACGACCGGCACCAGATGAGACGCTCGACAGTACGAATCGGCGTCGGGAATCAGGTCCGGAACGATTCTCCACAGCCACACTCGCTGACTACGTTCGGGTTCTCGACGTGGAATCCCTCCGCCTGCAGACCGCTCTCGTAGTTCAGGACGCTCCCTTCGATGTACTTCAGGCTCGCCGGATCGACGAACACTCGCAGATCGTGGTGTTCGTAGATGGTGTCGTCCTCGTCGGGCGCATCGTCGAAGCGCATCCCGTAGGATAACCCCGCACAACCGCCCTGCTGGACGAAAAGGCGGAGTCCAGCCTCGCCACAGTCGAGTCCTTCACCCTCGAGCAACGAGAGGGCCTGTTGGGCCGCCTCCTCGGTCACCTCGATCTCGGGACGGGTGGTCGACTCCCCGCCGTCCAGACTGTCCGTACTCATACTGTCCCCTTCCCGCGCAACGATGTTAACCTTGACGCCATCCCGTCCGGTCGCGTCTAGCTGGAATCGGTTTCGAACCGTCGGCGCTCGCCCGCCTGGCTCTCCCGGCGCTCGACGGATCGATAGTAGTCACCGAACTGTCGCTCGTCGTTGCTCGAGAGCCCGATCCCGCGTTCCGCGAGCAACTCGACCATTCGTTCGGCGTCACAGCCGTACCACATCGAGAGCACCCACACGTTTCGCTGTGCGTAATCGTAGTTGCGCTCGAGGATGCGCCCGTCGATTGGATCGACCTCACGCGGTTGCATCAGGGGGACTCCACCCGCCAGTAACGTAAAACTACCATCCAAATCAGTGAGGGAACCGCCGGTCCGCTTACGAATCCGCGTCCTCGGTCCGCTCCAGCCGAGTTCGAACGCTTTCGGCGTGTGCCTCGAGGCCCTCGGCATCGGCGAGTTTCGTAATCGTCTCGCCGACCTCGGCGAGTCCATCGCCCGTGAGGCGCTGGACGGTCGTCGATCGAAGAAACGTCTCGACCGAGAGGCCGCCGGTTACCCGCGCGCCACCGTTCGTCGGAAGGACGTGGTTCGTTCCGCTCGCGTAGTCGCCAGCGGCAACCGGGGTGTTCGGCCCCAGGAAGACGCTCCCGGCGCTATCGATCCGCGTCAGAATCGATTCGTCGTCGTCGGCGACGATCGAGAGGTGTTCGGGCGCGTACTCCTCGGTGAAGAGGATCGCCTCACTCATCGACCGTGCGAGCAAGACGCCACTCGCGTCGTTTTCGAGCGCACTTCGGATTACATCTTCGCGCTCGCGCGCGTGAGCCATCTCGCCGACCGCGTTCGCGATCGCATCCGCGGTCGCCTCGTCGTCGGTGACGGCGACGACCGAGGCGTTCGGATCGTGTTCGGCCTGGGCAAGCAACTCGGCCGCGACGAGTTCGGGATCGGCCGTCTCGTCTGCGACGACGACGACCTCGCTCGGGCCCGCGAGGAAATCGATCTCGACGTCGCCTCGAACCACCGCCTTCGCGGCGGTGACCCACTTGTTTCCGGGGCCGACGATCTTGCGGACCCGATCGATTGTCTCCGTCCCGTAGGCGAGACTCGCGACCGCCTGTGCACCACCGACCTGATAGACGACGTCGGCGCCGGCGACGTGGATCGCCGCCAGCGTTGCCGGATTGATCTCTTCGGCCGGCGGTGTGACGACCGCAACGTGGTCGACGCCCGCGACGACCGCCGGAACGACGCCCATGATCGCACTCGAGGGGTACGCCGCCGAGCCGCCGGGCACGTAGACGCCGACCCGATCGATCGGACGGAACCGTCGCCCGAGTTCCCGACCGTCCCCGAACTCACGTCGCCAATCCTCGGGTAACTGGGCCTCGTGGAACTCCTTTACGTTCGCCGCCGCGGCCTCGATCGCCTCCCGGAGCGACTGGTCGAGATCGTCGTACGCGCGTTCACACTCGTCGGTGATCTCGAGGTTGCCGACGTCGACGCCGTCGAACTCGCTCGAAAACTCGCGGACGGCGACGTCTCCCTCCTCGCGTACGCGATCGACGATCTCTCGAACGTCTCCCGTGACCGACTCGATGCCGGCGTCGCGCTCGAAAAACGCCACGCGTTCGTCCGGTCCGAGTTCGGCCGTCTCCCGCACCTCGATACTCATATTCCCGCGTTCGGGCGGCGGGCGAAAAACCGTTTCCTTCCGTTACCCGTCCGGGTCTTCGACCGCCCACACGCCGACCGCGTCGAGCGTCGCCCTGACGAAGAGGTAAACGAGTACTCCGAACCCGACGAAGACGATCGGCGCCTGGAGGACCTCGGCGGTTCCCCGACCGAGCAGAAGCTGACCGAACCCCCGGACGAAGAAACTCACGATCACGAGGCCAAAGCCAACAATCGCGAGTTTGACGAACCCTTGCCTATCCATACGCGCGAGTAGCGCTTCCGGTCGCTAAATCCTACCGGACCCTTTGCTTCCCGCGACCCTGTGAACGACCACCTCGAGACTACCCAACGTGGCCCAGTCGGACCTCGAGACGACGGCCTTATGTATGGACCCGGGCCTCGGTTAGAGTACGAACGACGCGGCGGCGGTCGCCGCGTTCTCCGGCCGC
>NZ_JBGFCC010000018.1:0-8324 GCF_041205745.1 Natrarchaeobius versutus
CGGTACCCAATCGGAATCTATATCTGTAAAATAAGATTTTTCTACGGCCTTTCGGGTCGTTCCTGAATTTAGAATTTTGACCCTATATTTGACTTTATTGAAACAGTCCCCATTATCATATAATTTGTGTATGTTTGGATATTTACGAGAAGACCTTCGAGGAGCCTCAATACTGTTCCTTTCCTCCTCAGGAAGATCATAGATGGTTTCTATTGAAATTTCATTGCTTCTGTCTTTTCCTCTTACATTTCTAGCAAACCATTCATCGGTGATTTTACCCTTATTTTTATATCCGCCAACATCTTTCAGGGAACTTAAAGATTTAATGACATTTGATTTTCCAGAATTGTTCTTTCCAATTAGAATGGAGGTGTCAGACAGACTTATTTTGCCTTGATTTATGCTCCTATAATCTTCTAATATTACCTCTTGAAGGGGAAGGTATGACATAATGATTATTTCGTTAGTCAAAGACAATTATAGTATCGGTTATTCATCTAGCGCGTTTGCTTATAGATATACACCCTCACCCCCGTAAGGGGGATCGGGTGGGCATGTGGGAGGAGAGGGAAAATTATTCAGCTGGAGATATCGAAGCTCGCAGGTTCGTCAGGATCGTAGTCTCCATCTGGCTGAATCGTAGGCACAGGAAGATCGTAGATCTCGTTGCTGAACCCGTCGTCTGGATCGTGATCCTCGAAGAACCGAACGTGGTAGTGGTCGGCCTCGAGGTCGTTTTCCTCACGCTGTTGGCGTAGGAAGTAGCTGGCGTGTTCGCGGAAGAGTGGCGCGGCACCGAGGCCGTCCGTTCGGTGGAAGATCGGGAAGAGTACGAGGCCGTACTTGCTCTTGAACGTCAGCACGTTTCCGAACTCGGCGTTGACTTCGTAGTTGTTCACCGTGGCGTTCGCCTCGATCTCCAGCTCGTCGAGGACCGTCACGACTTTTTCGTGTCTCTCGCAGACGGCCTCGAGTTCGCTCTTCGTCTCGATGAACTCGGTTCGCTCCTGGAGCTGTGGATTCGCCCACTCCAGGGTATCGATGTTCGTCGCGAGGGCAACGTCGACCTCGAGGGCGAGCTGGTCCAGGAGGAACAACAGTGCGAACCAGAGCGCGGTATTCGTCTTCCCGTTGTCGGTGTCTCCGACGAACAGGCCCATGAAGCCATCACGGCGCATTTCAGACAGTAGACGAACCAGCGTTCTCGCTTCCGACAGTGCGACCTCTTTGTTCGTTAATCCAGTGAAGTACGACAGTTCCTCGAGGTAGCCGTGCTTGACAGCTCTCGCGGCCTCGATCGAGCCATGCGTTCGGACGAGTCGCTTGCAGTACGCAGTCTGTTCGAACTTTCGAGGGATATCGCCGCCGTGTTCCCGATCGAGTTCGCGAATTCGGGGGTAGAGTCGCTTGTACCGGACGTACCGACGAAGTGCATCGTCCTCGAGGAACGGAGCGAGCGGGTACGTATGGCCGCCGTTGTCGGTGAGTCGACCTTCGGAGACCTCGCGGAACTCGGCGGCGGCGAGTGCGGCTTCAGTCATCGCTCACAATACCTCCGTTTTCCATTCCACCGATCGGAACACTTCGTCCAACCTGTAGCTGGGCAGTCTGCTCTTTCCGACCGAGTGGTTCAGTCGGACCTTCGTCATCTTCTTCGGCCTCTCGCACTACGTCGTCGATCGGATCGTGATCGATTTCGGTATCCCAGTCCCAGGGGTCGGCACCGAGATCGATGAACTCGTCGTGTTCGGCACCGGCGATGATCGAGTGCATTTGTTTGATCGAGTTGTCGAGCGTTCGCATATCGGACTCTGCGCGGGCTTTCACTGCCTCTTTCGCGAGCGGTACGAGCCGGTTCATCACCGCCTTATGCCGGTCGCGCTCTTCGATGAACTCGTAGTTGTCCATGCCACCTTCCCAGGTTGCGCGGAGCGTCGGGACGGCTACCGTCTGTTCTTCGCCGGTTTCGGGATCGATCTCGGCGTCTTGTTCGTACTTGAACTCGGAGGCGAGGTAGACCTTGCCAGCCTTCGAATCTCGAGTTCCGAGCGACCCTTCTTCGATCTTGATCTGATGCCAGAACGATTCGGCTACGTCGAGCAGGCCGATCGCTTCGTGATTCTCGTCGGTAAGAAGGGCGAATCGACGAGTTTCTCGGTCGATGTACCAGACCAAAGCGAACATGTAGGTAACGGCGAACGGACCGAGCAGACAGAGGATCAACACTGCAATACCGATCGATCGCCACGGCGCACCGTAGATCAGCATGGCGACGATCGACACCAGGGCGAGCGCCGCGATCGCGATGATCCACCACGTCTTTTTGATGAACTCGACAGTGAGTTCGCCGGTCGATTTGTTTTCGCCTGGTGGTTCGGACGAGGGATCAGCGTGAACGACACGATCAGAAGACACGGCGAATTTCACCTCGCATTTTCCGGACACCGATGTAGGCGATCGGACCACCGATGACGAACAGGAAAGCGGTCGTACCGACCGAAATCCAAATGTCGGATGTCGACGGCTGACCTGGAAGCAACGCCCGACGATCTTCGAACACCTCCGGATGGAAGTATCCGTCTTCGGTTGCGAGGAACGCACCGTAGTACCCGTCGTACTCGTTTAGCTCGATCGAGATCGTCGTCCGAGTGTCGGCCTCGATCGGGAACTCTTGTACCTCGACTTGTCCTCCTTCGATGAAGACGCTGGAATCACCAAGTGCGACGGTCGTCTCATCGGTGGCTACGATTTCGAAGTGAGCGGTGTCGCCTTCGAGCGTAGCATCGCACAGATAGACGGTCTCGTCCAGTGTTTCGCAACCGTCTTTGACATCTGGTTCACCCGGTTCTTGAGCCGATACGGCTGGGAAAAACAGCATCCCGATCACAGCCAAGATCAGTGCAGCGGCTACCAGCGCACGAATAAATTGAAAAGTGGTCATGGTCACTTGAGCAGGTTAGCCGGGTGAAGTTTCACGACGATCGCGGCGAGCGCGGTCAACACGAGCAACGCCAGTATGACGATTACCGAGATGGTAGCGAGATCGCTTCCATCTACTTCGGGCCACTCTGCGCCACCGATGTTACTCCAGTCGAGACCATCACTACTGTTTTCGTTAGCCTGCTCGATGATGATGGTTCGCTCTTGGTCGGCTTCCTCGATCGCCTCGATGAACTCGTCAGGATCAAACGTATCGTACGATGGGCGGTCCCAATCGTCCTGTTCGATCTCGTTCCCGTCTCCGTCGTACATCTCTTCGATCGTCAACTCTCCCTCGATCATCCGGATGTCCTCAGCCTCTCCGCCATCGCTCACCGTCATCACCGGAACCCCATCGAGGTCTTCGACATCGTACGTCTCGTTGACCTCGAAGCCATCTTCCGGGGTGTCCGACGCGAACAGCATTCCCTCGTACGTCTCATCAACATATCCAGCCAACTCGTACTCGACACTACCGTCATCACTGACGTTACGCTTTTCTTCGGTGTATCCCTCGAAATGCGCAACAACGGTTGTGTCGAGGCCGCTACGGTCCATATCGAGTAGGGACCGAAGGGCGTACTGATGAGCAAGCTCCGTTGTATTCGCGTCGCCGCTCATGTAACGGACCATGCCCTCAGCGCCGCGAAGGTCTTCAGGTTCCAAATCGCCGCGGTCCATCGCCGCGTAGAAGTCTTGAGCAGTGCCGTCCTCGTAGTTGGCAACTACTCGGTCCGACTGCTCTTCGAGCGCCTCGAACTGTTCCCGGACAGGGCGGTAATCGTACTTCTGATCCGACTCCAGGGACCCAGTGTTCAGCACGTGAACGCTTGGTCCCCAGTCGTAGGTTGAGGAAGCGGTTGAACTCGGGTCCTGCAAACGCTGGTTAAAGGTCTGTGCCGTCTCGTTGTCATACTCCTTTTCGAAGAAGTTGACCGTAACTCGCTCCGAAGAACGACTACCGTGATTGAAGTAGACCCGAGGAACGGTCACGTTATGCGTACTTGCGTTCGCTAACGTGACCTCAACCTCTTCTGTCTCCCCGGTCGGCCTGATTTCATCGGCCTCTCCAGCAAAGTGCACAAAGTCGTTCTCCGTCTCTTCGTGGTTTATCGACGCGTTCGCGTAGTACGCGATCTGTTCGCCGTGAACAGACGCATCATTCAGCAGGTTGATCTGCTTCTGGGCGTAGTAGTCGTTGATCGCCGCTTGGGCTTGGGTATCCGCAACAGCGGCATCGACGTTATCCTCGTACGCCTCTGCAATGGTGTTTCGAGACTCGAGGGACGCGATCGTCGCGGTGTCCTCGCCGTAGTTATCGATGATAGTGGTCGTCGACTCGGAAGAGGCTCCAACACCGGTCAAACCGGTGTGAATGTCCACTTCCATTCCAGCCGCATCGTCCTCGAGGTCGATCGTCTCATAGTTGCGATCGTCTTCACAGGTGAAGATGAACCAGTCGACCGAATCGTACATACAATCAGCACCGGTATCAGCGGCCGCAGTTCCGGTAACTGCTGGAGTGCCGAGAGACGTTACCAACAGGAGTACAAATATGACAGAGGTGAGCCGTTTCCAGAACATACAGTCACCTCATGAGGACAGCTGCGGCAATTGTCATCAGTCCGAAGACAATTATCCCTCCTAACGGATCGTAAAATCCGGTCACGACATCGTAAAACGGGTCAAACGCGGAGAATACCACGCTAAACACCGCTATTGCACCGATGTACAATTTCTCGGCCGGGTGATAGTGGTACGGATCACGTGTTCCACTTGCGAGGAACAGCCCGATGAGCGAGATCAGCGTGATCGTCCCGGGGAGGAACCGCCACTGCGTAAGGAACTCGACCAGCTCGATCGCGAGGCCGGTCATAATCAACGTCGCGATCGTGAAGATCGCAAGCAGTAGCGCGGACCAGATGTTCAAGTCCATGATCGTTTCCGAGAACGACGCGTTTCGGTAGCTTGCAGTCATGTTGTATGATTTGGATGAATTGAGTGGTTGCTCGTCAGCGCAATTCAGGCGCGGTACTGTAGCTCGCGATCAGTACCATCGCGCTCGTTTCCGTCGTCGTCCGTCCACGAGTACGAGTCGACGCCCTCGAGGCGGAACTCGTAGCCCTCGGAGATCCCGTTCTCGTGAACGGTGTCTTCGAGCGTCTGGTTGAAGTGAACGAGACGAATGTCACCTTCGTCGTCGCCGTCGGTGGACTTGTACCGAACGCGGAGCTGGTCGTAGTCACCGCTGTTCGGAGTCAGGGAGAGGATGATTCCCTGAATTACCTCTCCCTCTTCCGGAAGCGGTAGCCATTCTGCATCGTCATCGTAATCGCCGCCCGGGACATCAGCCGTCTGGAATCCGTCTGTGGAACTATCACTAGTTGCCATACAACTAGTTAATTGCAATATACTGCATTAGGGAATGCCACCCGAGTCGGATACTATATATACACCTTCTAATCCACCTCCTGAGGCTGTGAAACTGGCTTATCGAACTTAGGCGGGAGGCCTCCGGAATGATAATGGAACTTCAGAAGATGGTCCGCATACTCGGCCTTCTCTATATTGTGAGTGTGAACAATATGACCTGCCATCATTTCAGGATTATACATAGCCACATTACATTTTGTACATCGGATACACGGATGGTATTCTTCACCAACGTACTGAAGACGTGTTTCCTCCAGTATGTGTGTCACCGGTAGATGAGTTGGTTCCATATCTACACCGCCGTTCGAAGATGGCCGGTGTTCTTCTCCATTTTCATCGATAAACGCCTCTATCTCCCACGTTCCCAACTCTTCGGGTTCCGAAAAGCTATCACGGATTGGTGGGTCAGGATCACCTGAAACCACTTGTTTCACAAGTGGCAGGTGTTCGGGGTTGAGATCGAGTGCACCGAGTAATTCTGGAGGAGAAATACCGTCCCCGTGTACGTCGACGTAGCGTTCAATCTGTTCACGCAAATCTTTGTCAACCAGAGGTTCACCATATCGAGCGGCCGCCGTTCCCGGACGCTTCTCGATTCCGTACCAATCTTCGCGATCGTCGGTAGTTGGTTCGAGGTCACGACCGTCGTCGCCGCGATCGTGGCCGACACCGGACTCGGCCTGATCGGGCGAGGCCTCGAGGCGGATTTCGGAAATCGTGTCTGAATCCTGATCGATACCGAACCCACTGCCACAGCACGCACACACAATCTGGGATCCACGACCAGACGAGCGTTTCAGACGTTCTCCATGGTCGTGTTGTTGGTCACTATCCGAATCCCGATACTCTGCGGCACATTGGTCGGCGGCGATGGCTTCGTTCAAGACCTTCGATCGGCCCATCCGCTGGCGGTTCATCGACCAGATCACCGCCCCCCACGCTACGTACTCTATCGGACGTTCGATGAGATCGTCATCGTCGTACGTCTGTGCATAGGCGCTCAGATAGGAACCCATATTCGTAACGTCCGAGTTCACTGAAATCGGCCGTTCCTCAGGGTTTTCGTGGGTGTAATTGTGAGCGTCGAATGTGGCGAGGTCGCAGACCTCGATGTGCTTATCAATCGCTTTTCTAAACGCTTTCTCGAGTTCCAACTCAGCGTGCTCGAGGTCGCTCCCGTATCGCTCTTCGAGATCGAGATCCAGATACACTCCAACGTGATTGTGAGAGTAACAAGCGTTCGGACCCGGTGTTTTGTCGGGGTCAGCCGCCGCACCGACTCCGTGAGGTTCCGCAAAGCGGAGGTATCCCCATTCGTGTGATTCGAGACCGAGATCGTTCTCACAGATGTTGCGTACCGTATCACGGGTTGCGCCGTAGCTCCAGGCATCCGAAACCGAATCGTAGTGGTCGACTGGAGACACGCGATCGCCATCAGGAACGCTCGAACCCGTGTTAGTGAGCATCACCGTCACGAGGTTGTCCCATTCGCCTTCGACAACCGTTCCGTCCGGGTGTTCGCCGCCAGCCAGCTGGCGTTCCATCGCCATCGCGCGAGCGTATTCTTTGTTCGCGTACTCGTCGCCCCAGCTGTCCTGTAGCGGCACCTCAAACTCTATTTCCTCACCGGTTTCGTCGGTTCCGGAGAACCGAACACTCATACCCTGTTCGTACCGCTCATGGGCATCAAGGAACGCGAATACTGCATCTTGCCACGTCGCGGCACGCCGTTCGCGAAGCCGGTACGTGACGAATCCGTTCTCCCATTCGCGCTCCGGCTCGACGTATTCCGGTTCGTAGTCGGCCTCTGTCACTTCTCGTCGGAGTGAGCGGCCATGCTGTTCGGTCAACGGAAGATGGGCCAGGTGTGGATACTCTTCAGCAAAATCCTCGGCACGATCGAGTGGATTCGGTCGGTAGTCATCAGACGGTGTAACTTTCCGTTCAGAGTCGACGCCGCTTCCGGTCGTCGCGGCGTCTCCGTGGGTTACACAATTATTCTGGGAAGGCCAAGGGGCCGCACCGCCGGTTGCATCACCGTCCGAAGCCGCGGCTGATTGATCCGTCTCCTCGAGGTCGTCCGCACCGCTCATTGGTCAACGAAGTCAACCGCATCACAGTCGTCGCCGAAACGGCAACAGCCAGCGTCCCTACAGCCGGGACAAAGCGTGCCGTAGTCGTCGAATGGGGAACCACAGCACAAACAATCGTGAATCCCCTTCATCGGCCACCTCCGAACTGAGAGAGCCGCAGCTGTTGAGTCGCTTCAGCTGAAAGAGAACTCCCTCGCGGCGCTCCCTCGCCGGAACGAGCACGTCGCCGCGGAGAACTCTTGCTTTCAGCGCCATCCCGACGATCCGCCGTCACCGTCGGCGACGGCTCGGCGGACTCGCCGCGCTGACGCTGACGCTGGCGATTCTCTTTTGCTCCTCCGTTCCGGGCTTCCGTTGCGTCTCCTTCGTCGACGGACAGTTCCGGGCTTTCGGCATCCGGCACTCGCCCCGCTTCGGTCGATGCTTGCGCCTTTTCCGCACAAGAGGCGGCCGCCGGGGAGATAGACCAACCAGCTGGGTTTAGCGGTTCGTCCTCGAGGGCGATCGCGATCAGCTGAAGTTCCGGGTGAAGCCGCTCGACGAGATCGCCGTCGCTGATGAAGTCGAGGTGATCCTGACAGACTCGACCCCAGGCGGCGAGATCGTCAGACCTGTTGAGGCACTGCGACCGGCAGAGAAGATGACGGCACTGGTAGAGGAGGAACTGCGGGTACCGAGTTCGGCTTCGAGAAGTCACCGGAGATCACCCGCCGAACGAGGTGGTGACTGAGGAGGATTCTGCCGAAGCGACTTAGTGATCTGAGTAAAACCGGCGTATAAGGGTTGCGTAACCCTTATTCTCGCTATGGGATCGCCCGG
>NZ_JBGFCC010000019.1:0-1981 GCF_041205745.1 Natrarchaeobius versutus
CCTCGTTGTCGACGTCGTCATCGAGTCGCTGAGTGAGGTCGCCGTCGGCGGCGACCCCCATCACGTCGCCGAACTCCGTCGCCTTTCGCTCGAGTCGCTGTGCTAGCGCTTCGGCTTCCTGTCTCGCTTCTGCGGCTTCCTCGCGGGAGGCTTCGGCCTCGGCTTTCGAGGCTTCGACGTCCTCGATGTAGCTCTCGAGGTCGGTGTGCATCGTCGCGAGCGATTCCCCCAGGGTGCCGGGAACCGCTTGCTCGAGGGCGGGGTCGTCGAACTCCTGTTGGGCGATCGCGTTGGACTGATGGGTCGCGGTCTCGACGTACTGACTGATATCGCGGAACGAATTCCGTACTTGACCGATTTCGTCGATACGGCCGTCGGTCGTGATTTCGACGTCGGTGTCGCCGTTCGAGAGCGCCGTGGCGTCTTCAGCGATGTCATCGAGGGCCTTCGCCGTCGAGCGGCCGATCGTCGCCCCGATGAAGAGAAAGCCCGCCAGCGCGACGGCGATCAGAGCGATCAGCGAGTTGGCGACGTTGTCGACGAGCGCGTAGGCGTTCGACTGTGGCGCGTGGAAGAGCAACACCCAATCCGTATCCGAGACGTGGGCGTAGCCGACGATTTCGCCCGCGTCATCGAACTCGGCCGTCCCGGATTCGAACCGTGCCTCTTCGACGATCTCGGTTGCCTCCCCGTCCCGGTACGTCGACAGAACCGCGTCCTCGTCGGATCCGACCATCACGTCTCCGTCTCCGATGTCGACGACCTCGGTGTAATCCCCATCGATCGTGCTGTCGACGTCCGTCGCGAGCTCCGCGACGGGAACGACGACGACGATCGCGCCGTCGCTATCGGTGTTTTCGACGGGACTGATGAACGCGACCACGTTCTCGCCGTCGTGTTCGAACGTGTCCGTAAACGTCGAATCCAGTCCCGTGAGGTCGACGTCCTCGTAACTGTACTCGCTGACACCACTCCTGCTACGGACGTGGACGTCGAGATCCAGTTCCGATAGGTCGGTCCCAACCGCGGTACGGTCGGTGCTCTGCGTGACCGTGTCCGTCTCGAGATCGACGTAGTGCATCGCCTGAATCTCTTCCGGCCCCCGGAAGTGTTCGTTGTTTAACCTCGCTTCGATCTGTACTCCCTCCCTGTCGACGATCCGATCGTGCGTGGCCAGGCTGGCTGCGATCTGCTCGTATCTGTTCACCTCGTTCGAGAGCTTTTCCGCCTGGAACTCGGCCGACATCTCCACTTCGCCCTGTGACGTCTCCGTGATCTGGCTCGAGATATCGAGATAGAAAAAGCCCGCGACGCCTGCGGTGAGGACGAGGACCGCGAGGATGACGAGTCCGAACTTCGCGACGTAGCTCCGCCGAAGGCGATCCGGGACGAGCCTGGCCGATATCGGTTCGTCGTTTCGTTCCGCGTCCGGTCCCCCCCGATCCCCACCCGAGTCCGATCGGTCCATCGACGGTAGTTTTTCTCGGAGATCGGACGGTATTTTTTCCCGAACATCGTCCGGGACGAGCGTTCCCAGTGGCATCTTCAAAATAATCTTACTGTCACTAAAAATCGCTTGTGGCCCCTTTTCGTCGCGATTTCCAGCCGCAGGGCTCTTCGATGGGTGCCGAATGCACCCGATCGAGCGCGGGTCACGAGGCGGGATCGGTCCCGATTGGTCGGCTCATACGGAATGCCGTAACGATGTACCGAGGCGACCACAGGACGGCTCGCGGTCGCACCGGGACTGACGGGCAGTTGACCGTATCAGTCGTCTGAGTCGACGTTGGCCAGGTCGCTTTCCTCGTCGTGCTCGAGGACGAGGCCGGGTTCCTCGTCGCGCCCCGGATCCTCCGTGCCGCCGCAGGCGTCGACGTCGAAGGCGTCGAGCGAGAGCCGGAGACCGTCGGCCATCTCCGTCAGCGACTGGGCGCCGTCGGCGACTTCGGAGATCGTCGCCGCCTGTTCTTCGGCCGCCGCG
>NZ_JBGFCC010000020.1:0-1581 GCF_041205745.1 Natrarchaeobius versutus
GGGTAGGCCTCGAGCACCCGGTCGGGCTCGAGGTAGAGGTCCGCGAGGAGTTCACGGGCCCGATCCATGCCGGCCTCGACGTCGTAGTTGTGGGCGTCGAGGGTCTCGGTGAAGTGGCCGCCGACGTTCATCGTCGGGTTGAACGAACTCATCGCGCCCTGGAACACCATCGAGATATCCTCCCAGCGGAGCTTCTTGAGTTCGCGGTCGTCGAGTTCGAGGACGTCGACGGGCTCGCCGTCGTCGGGATGGTAGGTGATCGATCCCGAGAGTTTACCGGGTTCGACGACGGCGTCGAGCATGGCGGAGGCGAGCATGGATTTGCCGCTTCCGCTTTCGCCGACGATGCCGAGGATTTCGTTTCGGTCGACGTCGAGGTCGGCGCTCTCGAGGACGCGGGAGACGCCGCGGTCCATCTCGAAGACGACTTCGGCGTCCCGGATCTCGACGATCGGGTCGGCGGTCTGGTACAGTTCTCGGTCGGTCGTGGATTCGTGCATACTCATCGTCACACCCCCGTCATTGGATCGGGATCATCGGTATCGTCGGACTTCGATTTGCCTTCGTTTCTGGTCCGGACGCGCGGGTTGAATAGCCTATCGGTTCCCTGTGCGAACAGCATCAATCCGAACGAGAGGACGACGATCGGGATCATCGGAACGATCAGCATGTACGTCGCCTGTGGATTCAGCAGTGCGCTGGCGTTGGCGTACGCGAGGTGCATCATCACACCCCAGTTTTCGACGCCTCGGAACGAGAGGAAGCCGAGGAAGTACAGCGCGACGCTGTCGTAGATCACGCGTCGGGAGGCGTAGACGAAGTTGACCAGGACGTACGGCATGAGATTCGGCAGGATATCCTTCTGGATGATTGTCGGCGTGCCGATGCCCATCGTGCGCGAGGCCTCGACGTAGGAGTTTTCGCGCAACGAGAGCACTTGCGAGTGGATCGTCCGGGCGATGCCGGCCCAGACGTTGATGGTGATGATGATGCCGATCAGCCACGGCGACTGCGGGTCGATGAGGACGACGAGGACGATCACCAGCGGCAGTCCGGGGATGGTCATCGCGACGTCGCTCAGAGTCATGAGGACGGTTTCGGTCGTGCCGCCTTTGTAGCCCGCGAGGGTGCCGACGATCACCGCGACGACGATGGCGAAGACGGCGCCGGCGAGGATCATCTGGATCATCGTCGGCGTCGCGTGAACGACACCCGAGATCAGGTCCCGGCCGTTCATGTCCGTGCCGAGGGGATGGCTCATCTCCTCGAGTGGCTGGAGCCGTGGTGTTCCCTGATTCGCGATCGGGGGATCGACGAGGACGATGCGCTCGAGGAACAGCCAGGTCGACGAGGAGATCCAGGCGACCAGGCCCATGAGGAGAAAGCCGACGATGATGAGGAGGCCGACTTTGGTTCGCCAGTCGCTCCAGGCGATCCGGAACGGTTCGGCGATCGACTCGGCGAACCACTCTTGGGCCTGCTGTGTTCGGGTTACCTGGGTGATCTCGGCGTGGGAGAACATCTGGCCGCCGTCCGCGCGGGCGTCGTCAGTAGGCTCCACTGGGTCGTCGTCAGTAGGCT
>NZ_JBGFCC010000021.1:0-1486 GCF_041205745.1 Natrarchaeobius versutus
CGTCGGTCTCTTGCGTCCCATGCTTGATTCACGCTCTCATGGGTTAGCAGAATTTCCATCGAGTCAGTACAGGTGGTGTAGGTACCGCTCTTCCCAGGATGGATTTCGAGAGAACGGTTCACTGCTCATCAAGATTTCCGAGTGGTTACCCGGTGTATTCAGGACGGTTCAACTCGTCGAGGCCATCGTGGTACGCTGCGTGCCAGTTCTTGAGCACCCCTCTGGCGACTAACTTCGGGTGATGGACGGTGAAGCACGAATGTTCGACATCGTTTGGATGGTTTGATGCGTCCGGCGGCGGGTGAAAATGCGCGTCCCCTTGAACGTTGTAGTCGTCTCCGTGTGGGTGGTGACCCCACCGAAAATCAAGATCGGCTTCTGTGTAGTGGAATTTGTAGTCGCCCTCAGTTGTCCATTGAATATCGAATCGGCCAGTGGAGTCGTCCTGTAGACCGTCGGATAACTTCACCATCAGTACTGATGGACTGACGATATCGTCAACTGTCGCCGTTGCTAGGGGTGCCTGTTGAGTGAACTCATCACGAATCGTGAATAGTACGTCGCCGTCAATCGCTCCTCGAAGCCGGTGAGCAACGTCGTCGTCCGCCATTTCACTACTGTGAGTTGACCGCTGGTGTCGAGTTTGAACGGCCTCCAGCGATGTAATCAGTTGCCTTTCCGATCGACACGGCGGCATTAGCGAAGGCTAAATTCCGACGCGTTGTCTGCCACTCCGTCACCACGGACCTATCCACGCGCGCATCAGGGTCAGAATTGTCGAGTGCTTCGCTCCCGAGACGGACCGCGAGCTCCTCAGGTGAATCAACGCCGTACGTCTCCCGATACTCGTGGATCTCCTCTTGCATCTCCGCAACGCGAGTAGTGAGCTCCTCAACTGAACGTTCAGAAAGAAGTCTATTGGCGTGTTCGGTGATCAGAGACTCGTTCGATCGCTGGTAGAGTGTCGCGCCGTGTTTTCCTTGGGTCGTGGTGACGAATCCGTCTTCTGCCAGCGTTTCCAGGTGCTTCCGCGCGGTCTTCGTCGTCGTTTGTGCGTCATCCGCGACCGCACCAGCAGTCACTGGGTCGTACGTGTGACGGATGACGTCCTTGACGCGTTCCGCAGGAGTTGTTTCCGCCTCCCATTCCGTTCTCACTGCCTCGTTGATATCGTCGTACGGATCGGGCGACCGGGGCTCAGCCATACTCACTCGTTCGGTTTGTAGTAATATAATACCTCCGGGTAGGCGCCATATTCCTCCTAGGTAGTGCTACTTTCGCAAAATTACATACTGTCACACTGAATACGACTCATAATAATTTCTGTACAGTCCGCACGTGTAGTGAGCCGGTCGTTCATCAACCTCTGCGTGAAACAAACAGAGTCAGCGTGCTGCACTCATGCTCTATATTCACCTATGGAAATTCTGCTGGCTGAACAAACCACGTTTGCTAAGATAATTCTTCGGGCGACAAGGACTTGCTG
>NZ_JBGFCC010000022.1:0-1439 GCF_041205745.1 Natrarchaeobius versutus
TATTCACCTATGGAAATTCTGCTGGCTGAACAAACCACGTTTGCTAAGATAATTCTTCGGGCGACAAGGACTTGCTGTAGTTTTCTGGCCTAGAATCGACAACCGGCGAACCGGTGGCTACTGTAACAACCATCAGGCGGGGGACTTCCTGTTTGCGAGAGTAATCACTCACGCTGCCACCAGCCAGCCAATGAGCGCCGCCCCGGCGGCGCTCAGGCACTCACCCCTGGTGGATCGTACACCTCCTCACGGTCCAGCATATGATACATTGAAACCAGCAACTTCCGAGCGGTTGCCACAATCGCTGTTTTCGAGTTCTTCTTTCGAGCTAACCGGTTGTAGAACCGGCTAAGGTACTCGTCTTCGCATGTATGAACCGCCGTGTACGACGCTTGAACGAGCAGCCACCGGACCCGTCCTGATCCTCGCTTCGAGATGCTTCCCTCAAACCGCGAGTCGCCAGACTCGCGGATTATCGGGTTCAACCCGACGTAGCTTACGACCTCTTTGGCCCGGTCAAACCGGCTGATCTCGCCCAACTCCGCGTAAATCGTCAACGCCGTAAAGTAACTCACACCAGGAATCGTCATCAGGAGCTGGGTCTCCTTCAGAGACCCAGCCCGCTCCTCGATCTCTGCTTCTAACGATTCGATCTGCTCGGTGAGCACCTGAATCAGTTCCAGGTACGACTCCAATAACGCGTCCCACGGTGCCGGGAGCGAGAGTTCCGCCAGGAACTCTCGTCCCTCCACACTCAACGGCTTTACCTCACGGGTGATACCGTGGTCACTCAACAAGCCATGGATCTTGTTCGCGTACTCAGTCCGGTTCTCAACGAGTTTCTGGCGCCCGCGCACAAGTGCGCGGGCTTGCCGAACCTCGTCGGTTGGAACGTAGCTTTCTGGAACCGAGCCTAACCGAAGCATTCGAGCGAGTTGTTTTGCGTCGACGCGGTCAGTTTTCTTGTCCGAGTCGGAGATCAACTTCAATTCGCCGGGGTTAGCGACGGTTACATCCAGATACGCTGAAAGCGTATCGTGGATGTGGTAGTAGTTGCTGGTGGCTTCAAGCGCGGCTTTGGACCCAGCGTACTGCTGGGCAAAGTCGTCGAGGTTCGCGTTTTCGACGCGAACCTCTTCGACGATCTCACCGTTTTTGTCCAGTACTGCGATCTGTGAGTACCGTTTGTGTACGTCGATTCCAATGAACATTGGACTCACCTTGGAACGCTGGTGCGTGAAACAGAGATTCACCTATACGGGCTTTCCCGACTGCCGCTCCTGGCGGCAGTCGGGCTGTGATGCCCAGGACTCGGCTTCCTACGCACTCGGACCAGTCAGCAGCACGTGCTCTCGGGCACGGAATACAGCTCGGTCTCTTGCGTCCCATACTTGTTTCACGCTCTCATGGGATATAGCAGAATTTCCATCGAGTCAGCA
>NZ_JBGFCC010000023.1:0-1434 GCF_041205745.1 Natrarchaeobius versutus
TCACCTATGGAAATTCTGCTGGCTGAACAGACCACGTTTGCCATGATAATTCTTCGGGCGAGGACGAGCTGTTGTGGTTTTCGAGCGTAGAATCGACAACCGGCAAACCGATGACTGCCGTGACAGCCATCAGGCGGGAGACTTCTTGTGAGTGATAGTAGTCACTCACGCTGCCACCAGCCGGCCAATGAGCGCCGCCCCGGCGGCGCTCAGGCACTCACCCCTGGTGGATCATACACCTCCTCACGGTCCAACATGTGATACATTGAAACCAGCAACTTCCGAGCGGTTGCCACGATTGCTTTTTGCGATCCCTTCTTTCCCGCTAACCGATCATAGAATCGACTCAGGTACTCGTCGTCACAGGTATGAACCGCTGTCTGCGCACACTGAACGAGGATCCACCGTACCCGCCCTGATCCTCGCTTCGAGATACTGCCCTCGAACCGCGAGTCGCCAGACTCGCGGATCACTGGATTCAACCCGACGTAACTTACTACCTCCTTGGCGCCGTCGAACCGGTCAATCCCGCCGAGTTCGGCGTAGATCAGCAACGCTGAGTAGTAACTCACGCCGGGAATCGTCATGAGCAGCTGGGTCTCTGCCAGAGACCCAGCGCGCTCTTCGATGGCAGCATCCAGACGTTTGATCTCGGCGGTGAGCGTCTCGATCAGCTCCAAGTACGACGCCAATAACTCGTCCCACGGTACCGGGAGCGAGAGTTCCGCTAGGAACTCTCGTCCCGTCACACTCAGCGGCTTCACGTTTCGCGTGATACCGTGATCGGACAGCAATCCGTGAATCTTGTTCGCGTACTCGGTGCGATTCTCGACCAACTTTTGTCGCCCGCGCACGAGTGCGCGGGCTTCCCTGATCTCGTCGGTCGGAACGTAACTCTCCGGCACCGAGTTCAACCGAACCATCCGTGCCAACTCTTTGGCGTCTACGCGATCAGTTTTCTTGTCGGTGTCAGCGATGACGTTCAATTTCTGCGGATGGGCAACAGTCACATCCAAATGCTCCGACAGCGTATCGTGGATGTGGTAGTAATTGCTGGTCGCCTCGATTGCGGCGTCAGCTCCAGCGTACCGCTGAGCGAGGTCGTCGAGGTTCGCGTTCTCGACGCGAACCTCTTCGACGAGCTCCCCAGCGTCGTCCATTACTGCCACCTGTGCGTATCGTTTGTGGATGTCAATTCCGAGGTACATTGTTCATCCCTCCGGGACGTCAGTGCGTGAACCAGAGACTCACCTATGCGGGCTTTCCCGACTGCCGCGCCGCGCGGCAGTCGGGCTGTCACGCCCAGAACTCGGCTTCTTTCGCACTTGGACCAGTCAGTACAACGTGCTCTGTGGCACGGAGCGATCGTCGGTCTCTTGCGTCCCATGCTTGATTCACGCTCTCATGGGTTAGCAGAATTTCCATCGAGTCAGT
>NZ_JBGFCC010000024.1:0-1243 GCF_041205745.1 Natrarchaeobius versutus
ACGACGCCGAAGGTGATCACGAGGAACGTCCCCATCATCAACGGCATATCCCGATACACGATCCCCTGTTCCATCTCGAAGCCGATGCCGCGGTACTGGAAGAGGATCTCGAGGATGATCGAGCCGCCGAACATGAAGCCGATCGAGATGAGGAGGCTGGTATAGAGCGGAAGGACGGCGTTTCGGCCGACGTAGCGAAGCGCGATGCGTCGGTCCGGAAGACCTCGAAGTCTGGCGACTCTGACGTAATCCTCACCGAGGACCTGAATGCTGTTGCCGCGCATGGTGAGTGCGAGCAGGCCGTAGCCGGTGATGATGAACGAGAGTGCCGGTAACATCGCGTGGTGGAACGCGCCACCGATGAACTCGATGGTGAAGCCGGGATCGACGCCAGAGGGGTAGCGTCCACGAACCGGAAATAGTGGTGTCCGGTAGCCAAGGAACGCGATGAAGACGACGGCGGCGACGTAGTAGGGGATGGAGCTGAGGAGGATTCCGACGCCCGTATTCGCGAGGTCGAACGTCGAGCCCTCCTTGTAAGCCATGATGGCGCCGAGCGAGAGTGCAATGGCGAACATACCGAGGGTCGAAAGCGACATGAGAAACAGGGTCCATGGCAGTGTGTCGGCGATGATCGCGTTCACGCTTTCGCCGCCGTACCGAATAGACGTGCCGAAATCACCCTGGACGAGCGCGGACATGTACTGGTAGTACGCCTCGTGGATCGGCGCGTCGGGGTCGACGTTGAGCTGTGAGGCGACCATCTCGCGGAGTTGCTCGCGCGGAATGTTCGAGCCCTGTGCTTGCTGTTGTAACTGAGAGGCCATGATATCGGCCGCCCCGCCGGGCATCAGTCGGATGAGCCCGAACGAGAGGGTGGCGACTGCCCAGAGGGTGAATATCGCCTGCCCGGTCCGTTTGATAAACCAGTTCATAGAAAACAGTAGCAGTCAGTCTTCGGCGGCACTCGTCGCCTTCAGTTCGTCCTGCTTGGCCAGCCAGTACATCGGCCAGAACGTCTGGAAGTGTTTGGATTCTTCCTGGGCGGGGAACTGCCACCCGTCGCGGTCGATGAACGACTGCTCGAACTTTTCATCAACACAGAACATCGGCAGGTCCTCGTTGAACAGCCGTGCGAGCCGTTCGACGCTCTCTTGAATCACTTCATCGTCGTTGGTGTTTGCGATCGTCGACAGTTCCTCGCGCGGGTTGACGCTGATCTCGCCGCCGTTGCCGTCCGGAA
>NZ_JBGFCC010000025.1:0-1079 GCF_041205745.1 Natrarchaeobius versutus
TCATAGGGATCAGCAGAGATACTCATAGATTCTCGGTGAGTTCAGCGTAGGGAGTTTGCTTGTGAGATACGTCTTCAGCTCGGGAAGTGTCCGATAGAGTCTGTTGGCACGTCCCTCGTTCACTTGACGCCAGCACTGTTCGAGTGGATTCATTTCCGGTGCGTACGAGGGGAGGTATTCAAGAAGCAGGCCGGCTTTCGCGGCCTGCTTCTTGAGGTGCTTCGCTATGAAATACGGCGCGTTATCTAAGACGATCACAAGTTCCTCTCCGAACTCTTCTTGGAGCGCTCGCAGAAAGTGTGCGGCAACCTTCCCCGTAAACGACCCTTCGACGAACGAGATGAAGCGGTCACCGTCGTCGGCGACCGCGCCCAGCAGATTAACCGAGGCCCGACCGCCCGAGACCGGCAGTCTCGGGCGGGAGTTCACCGGAAACCATCCACGCTTTTGGGTGGTTTTGATCACTTGCGTGTTCTGATCAATGACGACGATCCGGTAGCCTGCCGCCTTCAGCGTCGGCCACTTTTTTTGAACTCTTCACGCCAGCGCTGTTGTTCGGCGGGATCTGCTTTGTAGTGACGCGGGCGGGCTGTCTGGTAAGACAGGCCCGCCCGCTTCATCACACGGTACATGTGCGCGAGCGAGTACTCCACGTTGAACGTCTCAGCGATGTAGTCACGGACGAGCGCTGGTGTCCATATCGGGTCATCGTAGCCTGCTTCCGACGGCGACGCCGCCAGCGTCGCCGTCAGTTCTGTCCACTGGGCATCGGTGAGACGAGTGGACTGTCCCGGTCGAGGGAGGTCGCCGAGCGCGGTTGGATCGCGCTCGGCGACGGTGTCGAGCCAATCGTACACCGTTTGTTCGGGGAAGCCGAGCAACTCTTCGATCTCTGCCGGTGATTTCCCGTGCCGATACAGCAGAGCACTCGTAAGGCGTTTGACCGCCTTCGCATCCGTCTCCGTGCGCAGTTGCTGGCGCAACTGCTCCTCATCGATACCATCCAACTTGCTGCCCCACGTTGTCATGAGACTCTCTACGCGTCCAGAAGATATGAACTAGTCTGCTGATCCCTATCA
>NZ_JBGFCC010000026.1:0-941 GCF_041205745.1 Natrarchaeobius versutus
CGGCTGCGTTGAATCACTAGACGGCGTCGGGAAAGGTCAGTAAATCAAAGGAGTTGAAGCGGGGAGACTTCGGTGTCCATGACGAAAATCTCCCGCTTCACCGAGCGTTGTGTCTCGATTGCTCAAAGTGTTACGGGTGAACGAGGCGAATCCGCCGCCCCAAGCGGTGGTGGCGGATTCGCCGACTATGCCCTTGTTTCGCTGCATTGTCTCCGGATTTACCTCGATACCTCCTATCGAATGACGATCGATCTGCTGAAGGAAATGCCGCAAATAACAGGGGAGATCGGCCTCGAAGCGGCCGATCTCCCCGCACCATCTACGCTGTGTAAGGCGTTTGATCGGATCGAAATGAGTGTTTGTCGAGTGCTGCTGCGCCAGTCGGCGCAGCTGCACGATCTCTCTGAGCACGCTGCGATCGATGCAACGTTCTATGAACGAGATCGTGCTAGCCGCCATTACTGCCATCGAACGAATTATAGCGTTCAGACGCTCAAAGTGACAAAACTCGTCGATACAGCAACGCAAGCTGTGCTCGATCTTCACTGCTCGACGACGTTGGAAGGTAGCGACGCAGATCTCTGTGAGCAGATCGCCCGCCGGAACGCGGGCGATCTGCGGTCTCTAGCCGCTGATAAGGGCTATGACAAGCAACAACTCCGCGAACGACTCCGTGACCTCGACATTCGCCCGCTGATCAAACACCGGATCTTCGCGCCGTACGATCATGCGCACAACGCTCGTATTGACGAAGATCGGTACGCTCAGCGGTCAATGACCGAAACCGTCAACTCCGCCGTCAAGCGCTCGCTCGGCTACGCCGTGCGAGCGCGAACCTGGTATCGAGAGTTCCGTGAAATCGCTCTGATGTGTGTCGTCTACAACATCAAACGTGCCGTCAAACAGTGAAATCCACCGCCTTACAGCGATTCAACAAAGCC
>NZ_JBGFCC010000027.1:0-604 GCF_041205745.1 Natrarchaeobius versutus
CCGATCCCGACGACGAACAACAGTCCCATCGCGTCGACGACGAACTGGTAGGCCAGATAGAAGTCGCCCTCCCAGAACGAGAGGTTCAGGAGCATCTCGGTGGCGTACTGTTCGAAGCCGATGATGAGCGTCGCGATCAGGAGGGTGAGAAAGCCCCACAGAACAAACGCGTGCATCAGCCCGCCGTAGAGATCCCTGTCGAACTGTTTCTCGTTCGAGAGAACGATCTTCGATGCGGCGGCGATTCGACGCGGCAACTCGTCGACGCGGGCGAACGGATCGTCGTCACCGTCGGCGTACCGGGCGAACCGCCGATAGACGCCGTAAGCGAAGACGAGGAGCGTGATGGCGGTGAGGAGATAGAACACCGCGTACCCGGTAGAACTGATCCCCCAGTAGGTCTCTCTCGTCACCTCCGTCTGGGCAATGATACTCATACGCTACCTCGGGCAGGACGAGAACTTAATTCTTCTTGTGCACGTCAACTCAGATCCGCGTTCACGGCACCTCCCGTTCACTGGAACTGCTCGGTGAGCGCGGGAACGACGTCGAAGAGGTCGTCGTGGATGGCGTAGTCGGCGATGTCCATGATCGGCGCGTTCGG